>CAZJAG010000001.1:0-13652 GCA_964543735.1 uncultured Porphyrobacter sp.
AAAAGGCCCGCCTGCTGGCGAGCCTTTTATGGCGGACAGGGTGGGATTCGAACCCACGAAGGGCTTGCACCCTTGCCGGTTTTCAAGACCGGTGCATTCAACCGCTCTGCCACCTGTCCGCTCGGCGCAAGCTGCTAGCGCTCTTCGCAAGGATTGTCACCCACAAGTTCATCCCTAATGTGGATGAATGGCTCAAGGAACTCATGATTACACCGCCGATTCGCGCAACGAAACGGTCCTGATCAACGTCAATGGCGCGCTGGTGCCGCGCGCTGAGGCAAACGTATCGGTCTTCGATAGCGGTTTTATGCTGGGCGACGGAGTGTGGGAAGGCTTGCGCGTCCACAAGGGCACGGTCGCGTTTCTCGATGCGCATCTTGACCGTCTGTATGAAGGCGCAAAGGCGATTGCGATGGATATCGGCCTGACGCGTGATGCGCTGATCGAGCGGCTTCATGCGACGATCGACGGCAATGATATGCGCGCAGCTGAAGGCGTGCACATTCGGCTGATGGTGACGCGCGGTATTCGCTCGACCCCTTACCAAGACCCGCGAGTGGTTGTCTCGCCTGCGACCATTGTCATCATTCCTGAGTACAAGACGCCGCTCCCCTCGACGATTGAGGAAGGCATTCGCCTTTTTACAGTCCATGTGCGGCGCGGCGATCCGGCGGTTCAGGACCAGAAACTCAATTCGCATTCCAAGCTGAATTGCATCACGGCCTGCATTCAAGCGACGCAGGCGGGCGCGGATGAGGCGCTGATGCTCGACCCGCACGGCTTTGTGGCGACTTGTAATTCCACGCATTTCTTCATTGTTCGCAAGGGCGAGGTGTGGACGTCCTCCGGTGATTATTGCCTTGGCGGGATTACGCGCTCCAATGTGATCCAGATTTGCCGCGAGGCGGGCATTCCAGTTTTAGAGAAGAACTTCTCGCTTACCGATGTCTACGGAGCTGAGGAAGCATTTGTTACCGGGACCTTTGCCGGCGTCGTCCCCGTGACCGAAGTGGACGGGCGCATACTCACCGAAGCGCGTGGGCCGATGGTGGAGCGCTTGCAAGGCCTGTACCGCGAGCTGATCGACCAGGACTGCGCATGAGCAGCCCGGTTAGAATCGCAATGTGGTCAGGCCCGCGCAATATCTCGACTGCGATGATGCGCAGCTTTGGCGCAAGGGCGGATTGCGCGGTGAGTGATGAGCCATTCTACGGAGCCTTCCTCAAACACAGCGGCGAACAGCATCCTATGGGCGCTGAAACCATTGCGAGCATGGATTGCGACTGGAATTCGGTGCTCGCGGCGCAATCGGGTGACGTGCCGGGTGGCAAGCCCGTGTGGTATCAAAAGCATATGCCACATCATATGGTGGGGCCAATTGACCTTACTCACATGCCTGAGCATCGCCACGTCTTCCTGATCCGCGCGCCTGAACGCGTGGTTGCAAGCTATCAGAAGAAGAACGAACTGCGCCGTGCCAAGATGCTCGGGTTTGCTCAATTGCGCACCTATTTTGATGCGGCAAATGAAATGCTGGGCGAGGCGCCGCCTGTCATCGATTCAGATCGAATACTGGCTGATCCAGCAAAAGCTCTGGAAAAGCTATGTGACGCTATTGGAGTCGCATGGGATCCGGCCATGCTCAGCTGGGAGAAGGGCCCGCACCCGCAAGACGGCATTTGGGGCACGCATTGGTATGACAAGGTCAATTCCTCAACCGGTTTTGGAGACCCACCTAGCGATCTGCCCGAACTTGAAGGGCAATATGCCGACACTGCGCAAGAGTGCCGTGCCGATTACGAATATCTACTTGCTCATGCGCTGGACTAAGCACACTTGTGCATGGTCAGCGCCAGAGCGTGGCGCATATGCGATGAGGCAGGTGCGGATAAGTGCGATACGATAATTGGCGGTTCAGCTGCACTATGCGATTGAGCAAGAATGACTTTGCGCGCCCTTTTTGCATGGATTGCTGCTCCGACAGCACTTCTGACCGCCCTTGTACCTGCAACGCCTGTGATGGCGCAGGATATGTCCTACAACGCTTATCTCGAATTGCTGAGAGCGAAGGCCCGTTCGCAAGGGGTAAGCGAGAATACAATTTATCGCATGACCGTGGGTTTGACGCCCAACGATCGGGTCATCCGGCTTGATCGCGGTCAGCCTGGGCGACCGACGCGGCGCGGATTTCCGGCGATGCAGCCTTACATTTCCAAACATGTCAACTCCACGCGGATCGCAGGCGGACGCAATGTTTATGCCGCGGAATATGGAACGTTGCGCCGCATTCAGCAGCAATATGGCGTGCCTGCGGAGATTTTGGTTGCGATTTTCGGGCATGAAACAAGCTACGGCCGGATCAGAGGCAACTTTGACCTTGCCCGTTCGCTCTCCACGCTGGCGTGGGAAGGGCGCCGCCGTGATCTGTTCGAAGGCGAATTTCTCGCGCTGATGAAAGTTGCAGATCGTGGTTATTCTCGCTCGCAATTGGTGGGTAGCTGGGCTGGCGCCTTCGGCAATCCGCAATTCCTGCCCAGCGTTTATCTCCGGCTCGCGGTTGACGGGGATGGTGATGGCCGCGCAAATATTTTCAGCAATCGAGCCGATACTTTCGCATCGATAGCCAATTATTTCAGGGATGCTGGATGGCGGCCCGGGCAACCATGGGGCGTCCGCGCGAGCGTGCCTTCCGGCTTCAACTGGTCAGCTGTCAAAACACGTCTGCGGTCTCCGGTGTGCTCGCGCGTGCATGAACGGCACAGCCAATGGAAGACTGTGCGCGAATGGCGCCGGTTGGGTGTGCAGCCGCGTCAGGTCATTGGCGATGACACTCTGGCCAGCCTCTTCCAGCCTGATGGTCCCGGAACTCGCGCATGGCTGCTTACGAGCAACTATCGCGCGATCCTCGAATACAATTGTTCGAACTATTATGCGATGAGCGTGGGTCTTTTGGCAGATTCCATTGCGCGTTGACCTTCATCCGCTAAAAGGCGCGCTTTAGGTTAGAGAGCGCAGGACTGCGGGGGCATTTGTGGATATTGCCAAGTCACTATTTGCCAAGAGTTTATGCAGCCTGATGGTTGCAGCGACTATGCTGTCGGCCGCTCAAGCTTCCGCGCGCGTACCCGCTGTTGAAGAAGCTCCAATCGCATTGCTGGTCGATCTGAACAGCGGACAAGTCTTGCAGGAACGCGAGGCTAATCGGCGGTTTCTACCCGCATCCATAACCAAGGTGATGACTGTTTTTACCGCATTCGAATTGATGGCGGAAGGTAAGCTCAGCCCCAAGCAGACATTCACAATTCGGCCAGATACGCATGAGGAATGGTATCGCAAGGGCTCCACAATGTTCCTGCCTGCTGATGCGCAGGTCGATGTCGAGGACCTGCTGATGGGGATCACCACAGTGTCCGCCAATGATGCCTCTATGGTGCTGGCAGAGGGCGCACGCGGATCGGTCGATGCTTGGATTGCATTGATGAACCAGAAGGCGCGGGAGATAGGCATGGCCAATAGCCACTTTGGAACGCCGAATGGCTGGCCCGATGAAGGCAAGACCTTCGTAACTGCGCGCGATCTGGCGGTTCTGGCCGAGACAATGATCGAGCGGCACGCAGTCAAATATGATCACTATTTTGGCCATTCAGACTATCGCTATGGCGATTACGCGCAATCGAACCATGATCCGCTAGTAGGCCGCGTTGAAGGGGCGGACGGGATCAAAACAGGTTTCACCAATGAGGCCGGTTATGGCTTTCTCGGCTCTGCCCAGCGTGATGGGCGCAGGCTGGTCATGGTGGTTGGCGGCGCACGCAGCGAAGAGGCACGCGCACAAATCTCGCGCGATTTTATCGAATGGGGCTTCTCCAGCTTTGCCTCGCGCCAACTCTATGCGGCAGGCGACGAAGTTGGCACAGCGCGCGTGCAGGCAGGCTCGATGAGCGAAGTGGGATTGATTGCGGCCAAGCCTGTGCAATTGTCCGTGCTGCGCGGAACCGATCCCGAAGTGAAGCTCGTCATCCGCTATGACGGGCCGTTGCGCGCTCCAATTGCAGCCGGTGAAGAGGTTGCTGTATTGGAGATGTCGGTGGAGGGAATGCCAACCTCTTCCCTGCCTCTCCTGGCAGCCGAAGCGGTCGAGACGGCTTCACCTTTGCGCCGAGTTATAGACGGCATTGCAGGCTGGTTTTGATGACAAAAGGCCGCTTCATTGCCTTCGAAGGGGGGGAGGGGGCAGGCAAATCCACTCAGGCCAGCATGCTGGCCGATGCACTCCAGTTAAGGGGAATAGCCTCTCAACTCACCCGCGAGCCGGGCGGAACGCAGGGCGCAGAAGCCATCCGCCAGCTATTGCTTGATCCGCCGGGCGAGGGGTGGGGGGCGCGTGCTGAGGCCTTGCTGTTTGCTGCCGCGCGCTCTGATCATGTTGAAAAACTTATCAAGCCCGCTCTGGCCAAGGGTAAATGGGTGGTTGCTGATCGCTTTGTCGATTCCAGTCGGGCTTATCAAGGTGGTGCAGGCGGGATGGGTGATAAGGCCATTTTGGCATTGCATGAATTCGGATCATTGGGCGTTAGACCTGATTGCACATTGCTGATTGAGGCTGATAGCGCGCAGGTCGCCCAACGATTGGCCGCGCGCGATGGCGATGCCAGCGATGCAATTGGCGGGCGCGATGCTGAGTATCACGAGGCGGTAGCACAAACATTCCGCTCGATTGCTCAAGACCATGACGATGTCGTGCTGATCGATGGAGGAGGCAGCGCTGAAGAGGTTCACGCGCGCGTAATGGAAGCGCTCTTCCCGCTGCTGCAGGGTCGATAATGGAATGGCCCAATCATGATAGCGCATGGCAAGAATGGCGCAGCGCTTTGGACGGTTCCAAAATGCATCATGCATGGCTGCTTGCTGGCAATGAAGGGCTGGGCAAGCATGAGTTTGCAGTGGCGGCGGCGCGCGAGCTGGTCGTAAGTGAAGGGGTGATGCAACCAGAAAATGACCACCCTGATATTCATCTGCTTACCTATCTGCCCAAGGACGATAAGGCTGAGAAAGCCAAGCAAGATGGCAAGCCTTATGAAACCAAGCGCAGCATCGGCGTCGATCAAATTCGCGCCATGCAAACCCGGCTGACTACGCGGCCAACCTTGGGTGCGCGGCGCGCGATTATTATCAAACCGGCGGACGATCTGGAAACGGCAGCTTCCAATGCCTTGCTCAAAAGTCTGGAGGAACCGCCGCAGGGAACGTTTTTCCTGCTGGTCACGCATCGGCCTGCAAAGCTGCTTCCCACAATCCGGTCGCGCTGCAGAATTGTGCGGTTTGGCGCGGTCGGGCCGGATCGGATATCGGCATTCCTGGATGAGATGGCGCCAGAGGCTGATCCCGCGACACGCGCCGCAGCACTGGCATCTTGTCATGGCTCGCCTGGCATGGCGCTGCAATTCGTCGAACAGGAATTGGGCGAGATTGCAGAGCTGATCGACCTGCTCCTCACAAAGGGCGATCCCGATCTGACACTGCGCTCGCGATTTGCCAGAGCGTTCGGTGCGAAGCCAAACCGAGCGCGCTTGCAAGCGATATTGGGGCTTGCACGCACCAAACTGGCAGCACGGCTGCGCGAGGTTGACACGCAAGGGCAAGCGCGACTGATCGCAGCGCATGAGGCCTTGGTGCGCCTCGCCGCTGAAGCGCCAACTTACAATTTTGATGCAGGATTGCTCGCCCAGCAGACCGGTGGCTTGCTTGCAGGCGCCGCTGAGGCTAGCGCTTAGAGCCCATGTTAATCGATAGTCATTGTCATCTTGAATATAAGGGTCTGGTCGAGAACCAAGCCGATGTTCTTGCACGCGCACGCGAGGCCGGAATTGGCCAGTTCCTCAACATTTCCACGAAACAGAGCGAGTGGGATCAAGTGGTGGCCACTGCCATGCGCGAGCATGACGTTTGGGCCAGTGTCGGCATTCACCCGCATGAGGCTGACAGCCATGCAGATCTATCAGCACAAGTCTTGCGCGATGCGACCGAAAACCCCCGTGTGATCGCCATTGGCGAGACCGGCCTCGATTATTATTACGACCATTCTGATCGCAAGGTGCAGCAAGACCTGTTCAGAATGCATATCGGCGTGGCGCGCGAAGTGCAGCTTCCGGTCATCATCCATACCCGCGATGCAGAAGCGGATACTTTGGCCATTTTGGAGGACGAGCTGGGGAAGGGGGCCTTCCCCGCCCTCATCCATTGCTTCACATCGTCAGCCGAATTTGGCGCGAAGGTGCTCGAGCTTGGCTTGACCATCTCTTTGTCTGGAATTGTGACGTTCAAGAACGCGAAGGACTTGCAAGAGGTCGCAAAGACCATTCCGCAAGACCGCTTGCTGGTTGAAACCGACAGCCCGTTCCTGGCGCCTGTGCCGCATCGCGGAAAAACTTGCGAACCGGCATTCGTGTCTAACACCGCGCAGTTTCTGGCCGATCTCCGCGGCGAAGAGCCTGAAGAGCTTGCGAAAGCCACCAGCGCGAATTTTGCACGACTGTTCTCGAAGGCTGCGCTTTGAAGCTGTTGATGCTTGGTTCGGGCACGTCAACCGGCGTGCCGCGCGTTGGCAATGACTGGGGTGCATGCGATCCGGATGAGCCGCGCAATCGGCGGACGCGGGTTTCGATCATGGTTGAGAATGACGACGGCAAGAAGTTGCTTGTCGACACCTCAACTGATTTGCGGCAGCAATTGCTTACCAATGGCATTGCGCATCTCGATGGTGTGTTCTGGACGCATGATCACGCCGACCATTGCCACGGTATCGATGATCTGCGGGTTTTGCGATATGGCCGCGGCGGGCCGATTTCCGGCTTTGCGGGGAAAGATACAGCCTACAGGCTGCGGCAGCGGTTTGGATATGTTTTTGCAGGTCAGCATGGCTATCCAACGATTGTAAGCCTTGAGACGCTCGACAATCTGCGGATGTTTGCCGGTTTCGGCGTTGAATGGTGTCAGATGCCCCATGGGCCGACGGAAACGACCGGATTTCGCTTTGACTCAGATGGCAAGTCTATTGCCTATGCTACTGATTATTCTGCGATAACTGAGGAGATGATTGAGCTCTATGAGGGCGTCGACATTCTCGTGAGCGACTGTTTGCGCCGTGATCCGCATCCGACCCATGCCAATCTTGAGCTGGCGATGGAATTGGCAAGACGTTGTGACGCGAGAAAGCTCGTGCTCTCGCATCTTGATAAATCGATGGATTACAAGACATTATGCGATGAAACGCCCGATCATGTATTGGTGGGGTATGACGGGATGGAGCTAACAGTATGAACGAAGCGAGCACTGTGCAGATAATTTCTCTGGTCGGTTGGCTTATCCTCATGCTCGGGGCATTTGCTTCTTACAAGCTTAGCTGGCGCAAGGGTTTGACCTTTGCCTTGATTTGGGTTGCGCTGTTTGCTGGTGTTGCCGCATTGATCATGTGGAGCGGGGCGGCCTGAAGCCCAAGAGCGAGCTCCGAATAATTTAACATAATATATATTATCATTCTTATGTGGCCGGTATGACCAAACAGATTTCCCGCCTCCTATCTATCATGCAAACGCTACGCGATCCTGACAAGGGATGCGATTGGGATAAGGCCCAAACGCATGCCAGCATTGTTCCGCACACGATCGAGGAAGCTTACGAAGTTGCCGATGCGGTTGAAAATGGCGACCCCGATGAACTGCGTCAGGAGCTCGGCGATCTCTTGTTCCAGACCGTCTTTCAGGCCCGGATCGCCGAAGAAGCCGGAAGTTTCGATTTCGAGGATGTCGCGCGCGCTATGGCAGACAAGCTCGAGGCTCGGCATCCGCATATCTTTGGTGATGAGCAGCTTGATGGCGGGATGACAGAGTCTCGCTGGGAGGAGCTGAAAGCAGCTGAACGCGATGACAAAGGCGCCAAAAGCGCTCTAGATGGTGTCGCTCGTGCGCTTCCAGCGCAGATACGCGCACAAAAGCTGCAAAAACGCGCTGCACGGGTTGGCTTTGACTGGCCCGACACGCAAGGCCCACTTGCCAAGCTGCACGAGGAGCTTGACGAGCTGAGCACCGCCCGAACTCCGCAAGAACAATTGGCTGAAGCTGGCGATGTGCTTTTCGCAGCGATCAATCTTGTGCGCGCTTATGATATCTCAGCAGAAGACGCGCTCAAGGTGACCAATGCCAAGTTTGAACGCAGGTTCCGGGCAATGGAAGAGCTGGCTGGCGAAAGTTTCCCTGACCTCTCGCTCGACGAACAAGAAGCGCTATGGCAACAGGTCAAATCGCAAGAGAGCGGCTAACAAGGCGTCCTACAGGCTTTCATACTGCCCGTATTCCTTGGGGTTGAGCCGTACACTCAAGGTCACTTGCGGTTCATCAGTATCCCCACCTTCTGACGAGGTTTCCGAGACCACTTCTCCATGTGCATGAAGCCACGCAAGCCGTTTGCCATCGCTCGCCGGAAGCGTGATTTCGACCAGCTTAGCCTCTCCCGTCAGCGCCTCTCCTAATCGGTCAAGAGCGGCTTCTACCCCCTCGCCTGTCAGAGCGCTTAAGGTTATGATATCTTCGCGAAGGAAAGCCTGGTCGCGCAATTCGGTTGCCGCCTCCACGCCAAGAAGATCGGTCTTGTTCCAGACTTCGATAATCGGGACAGGGTTCTCAGCTGCATCGCCCGCTGCCCCCAAGTCCTCAAGAACACAGAGCACTTGCGCCTTTTGCGCCGAGTTTGACGGGTTTGCCATATCGCGAACGTGGAGAATGATGTCCGCCTCGCTGACTTCTTCAAGCGTCGCTCTAAAGGCTGCAACCAGCTCCGTTGGCAAATCGGAGATAAACCCGACTGTGTCGGACAGAATTGCCTTTTCGACCGCTGGCAAGGCAATCGCGCGCATAGTCGGGTCGAGCGTGGCGAAGAGCAGATCCTCCGCCATCACGTCAGCACCTGTCAGGCGATTGAAAAGCGTGGATTTGCCCGCATTGGTATAGCCAACCAGCGCGATGACGGGCCAAGGCGCCCTTCCCCGCCGCGCGCGGTGAAGCTGGCGGGTCTTGCGGACCTGCTCCAGCTCACGCCGCAATCGGGCCATGCGTTGGCGGATCATACGCCTGTCAGATTCGATCTGAGTTTCGCCCGGTCCGCCCAAAAATCCGAAGCCGCCGCGTTGGCGTTCCAGGTGCGTCCAACTGCGCACAAGCCGGCTTTGCTGATAGTCTAGATGCGCCAGTTCAACCTGAAGCCGCCCTTCAGCAGTCGCTGCCCGCTCGCCGAAAATTTCAAGGATCAGACCGGTGCGATCAATCACCTTGCGGCCCAGCGCATCTTCGAGATTGCGCTGCTGAATCGGAGAAAGCGCCCCGTCGACAATCACAAGCTCTGATTCGTGCAAATTACAATCGGTTTTGAATTGTTGAACCTGACCGCTACCGAACAAGGTATTTGGACGGACTGTTCGTACGGGTACAACTTTGGCCTCAGCAACGACCAGTCCAATTGCCAATGCAAGTCCGCAAGCCTCCTCGAGCCGTTCTTCGGCATCAAGTTCATAACGCTTGCGGTGGATATCCGGACACAGCACGAGCGCCCTCGCGCCGCGCGTTACCTCTTCACGCTCGTCGTCGGAAAAAGTCAGACGTCCTCGCCTTCGTCCCAGCCATCGCTAAGGTCGACCGGCTTGTCAGGTTGGATGGTCGAGACCGCATGTTTGTAAGCAAGCTGCACAAAGCCATCGCGTTCAAGCAGCATACAAAACAGATCATAGGCCGCAATCCGCCCTTGCAGCATGACCCCGTTCACAAGGAACATTGTCACTTCAACCTCTGCATCGCTGACACGGGACAAGAACACATCCTGTAGCAGACGTTGTTTGCGATTGCTGCCTTGGCTGGCAAATTGGCCTGCATCGATAGGAGCGCCCGGCATGATGGTTGAAATAGCATGCTTGTAGACGAGTTGTGATTGCCCATCGCGCCGCAGCAAAATCGAGAAATTATCGAACCAGGTAACGATGCCCTGCAGCTTCACACCTTTGACCAGAAACATCGTCACCGGCGTCTTGTTCTTGCGCAAAAGATTGAGGAATGCGTCTTGCAAATTTGCCGGCCGACCATCTTTTTCGGGGGCTGGATCGCGCTCAGGCTGAGGGCGCGCTGTAAGAGTATTGCTGCTGGACATCTGCGTGTCTCCTGTTTTTGGCGGCCCACCTCTTGAAGGGCAGGCTCACAATCTGGGCAAGGGCCACCAAACCCCTATTCCGTTTTCATCTCTCAAATATGACGGCTCATTGGAGCAAGTTCAAATGCATTTTCTGCAATGCAGCGGCTTTTACTTGCCAATAGTTTCCCGCCGTTCAGTCATACCCAACAGCTTCAGTTTGCGGTGAAGGGCCGAGCGCTCCATCCCGATGAAGGTCGCAGTCTTCGATATATTGCCTGAAAAGCGTCGTATCTGAATAGTAAGATATTCCCGTTCAAAGCTTTCGCGTGCCTCGCGCAATGGTACGCCCATCATGCCCGCTGTGCCTGTGGTTGTGGCTGACAACTTGCCGCCGGTAATCTCGGCCGGAAGCATTGAGGGCTCAATCGTTTCAAGCTGATCGCGCGGTGTCATAATGATCGTGCGTTCAACCACATTTCGCAATTGGCGCACATTTCCTGGCCAATCATAGGCTTGCAAGGCGGCCATGGCCTCATCGGACAACTTGGGTGCGCGAATGCTTTGGTCAGTGGAATAGCGGGTGAAGAAATGCTCCGCCAGTGCTGGGATGTCATCACGCCTCTCGGCAAGCGAAGGCACCGACACTGGCACAACGTTTAGCCTGTAAAACAAGTCTTCGCGAAAGCGCTTCTCTTCCATTTCAAGCGTCAGATCGCGCGAGGTTGATGAAACGACACGAACATCCACGCCAATCTGGCGAGTGCCCCCTGCCCTCACAAAGCTCTGCTCGGTCAAAACGCGCAGAATGCGGGCCTGTGTCGAGAGCGGCATATCTGCCACCTCATCGAGATACAGCGTGCCGCCATCGGCCAGCTCGAGCAGGCCGGGCCGGATCAGCTTGCCGTCATTCTCCTCGCCAAACAGTTCTTGTTCAAAACGCTCAGGTGTGATGCGAGCCGAATTGACGATCACAAACGCATGGTCAGAACGCGGGCTCCAACTGTGCAAGAGGCGCGCAGCGACTTCCTTGCCGGCGCCTGCGGGGCCAGATATCAAGACGCGGCTGCCCGTGCTGGCAACGCGTTTTAGCGTGGCTCTGACTGCATTGATCGGGGTCGAATTGCCGGTAAATTCCTCACCATGAGCAAACCCTTCACGCAGCCGTGAATTCTCGCGCCGCAAGCGCTCTGTTTCGGTGGCGCGCTCAACCAGTAGCAACAAGCGCTCTGCCTCGAACGGCTTCTCGATGAAGTCCATCGCGCCGCGTCCCACCGCAGATACAGCCGTGTCGATATTGCCATGACCGGAGAAGATGATGACAGGCAATTCCGGCTCGCGGGTCTTGATCGCATCGAGAACCTCGAGCCCGTCCAGTTCGCTACCGTGGAGCCACACATCGAGCAGGACGAGGCTGGGCCGACGCTCGTCAATTGCGGCAAGCGCACTGGTGCTGTCTGCCGCGGTGCGGCATTTGTAGCCTTCATCGCTGAGCACGCCTGAAACAAGCTCGCGAATATCGCGTTCATCATCAACAATCAGAATGTCGAGTGCCATCTAACGGCGCCTCCTCGATGGTTGGAAACTTTCAAAATTGGTCATTCAGCAGCATCCCTGCGCGCATCATCGTCATTAACCGCCGGATCGCGAGCAAAGCGCAGTATGACGCGGGTTCCGCCCTTCGCGCTTGCGGAAAAGGCCATGTCACCGCCATGCTCGTCGACAATCTTGTTGACGATGGCGAGACCCAGTCCGGTCCCCTTCTCGCGCGTGGTCATATAAGGTTCGGTGATCCGCTCGCGTTCTTGCGGCAGACCAATCCCGTTATCTTCAACATCGACGCTCAACATGCTCTCATCTGCCTTGAGCAGAACGCTGATTTCGCCCTTATAATCCTCGTCTTCATTGTCGCGCCGGGCTTCGATAGCTTCGACCGCGTTTTTGAGGACGTTGGTCATTGCCTGACCCAATTGGTGCCGGTCGCACATGATATGGTTGGAGTGCACTTCCTCGATTGAAAGCTCAAACTTCACGTTGGGATTTCCAACCTCTTGAAGGAACATGGCCTGGCGCACGAGATCAACCGCATCTTCCTTGCGGAACACAGGTTTTGGCAAACGCGCGAAGCTTGAAAATTCATCGACCATTTTGCGCAAGTCACCGACCTGCCGCACGATGGTTGAGGTCAGCTCGTCAAACAGCTCCCCATCCGCCTCGATCTGTTTGCGATAACGGCGGCTTAGCCTTTCGGTTGCGAGCTGGATTGGGGTGAGCGGGTTCTTGATTTCATGCGCGATCCGGCGCGCTACATCAGACCACGCCGCCTGTCGCTGATCGAGCAATTGCCGCGTGATGTCTTCAAATGCAATCACATGCCCGTCATTCTCTGGAGCAATCTTGACCGCCAGTGTCAGCAGCTCGCTTCCCTTGGAATGCGTGACAACGCCGCTGGCCAGCTCGGCATCAACCATTGTCCCGATCTCCTGCGAGATCTGGGTCACGGGTGCTCCAATAGAAGAGCTATCCGGGTCATCCCCCAACAATTCTTGCGCTGAGGAATTCATTAGCCGGACACGGTTGTCGCCATCGAGCGAGATAATACCTGTTGTGACAGACTCCAGCACAGCTTCCATAAAGGCCCGTCGATCATCGATCTGTCTGTTCGCATTGACCAGATCATCAGTCTGCTTCTCAAGCTGCGCCGTCATCCGGTTGAAAGCGCGATTGAGCATCCCGACCTCATCTGGCCCCTGCCTCCCCTCAACCCGCAATGCGAAATTGCCCGAGCCAACCTTACGAGCGGCACTCACAAGTTCAGTGAGCGGTTCAACCTGCCGGTCAGCAAAGCGCAGCGCGAACCACACGGATAAGCCAACCAAGGCTAGGCTGACTACAAACAGCGCCAGATTGAAGCGCAATTGGAGCGCGCGCGCGCGGTTTGTTAGCGCGTCATAAGCCGACGAAATCGACTTTGCATTCTCCCAGGACTGGAACGAAGCCGCCTCTGAATTGCGGGCATTGTAAAGGAAGATGCCTGTCTCACCGTCAATTGGCGCTATCGCTTCAATCCGGGTCGCATTAGCCGAGACATAGACTGGCTCGCCTTGTGAAAACTGTTCCAATGATTGCTTGGCATGCACGGTCGGATCGTGCCCTTCGGTCAAATCATAGGATGCAGCAACGCGCAGGCTTCCTGGCTCCATCTGTTGCAAGATCACCGTCTCGTTGAGATCACGTCCTTGCATCTGGAATGTCACAAACTCGGCAAATTCCTTCTCGGCCAACTGGCTTGGAGAGATGCTGTCATAACCGGCCAGATAGAATCGCAAATCGCCTGCCATCGTGATGGTCTCATCTCCCACATCACGCTGGTTTTGATCATAGTAATCCTGCGCCAATTGGTTGGCATTTTCCATCAAGCCGCGCGAATTGTCAGAGAACCAGAAGTCGACGCCCGACTGGAACAATATAGCGGCAAACCC
>CAZJAG010000001.1:13752-15802 GCA_964543735.1 uncultured Porphyrobacter sp.
AATTGTCAGAGAACCAGAAGTCGACGCCCGACTGGAACAATATAGCGGCAAACCCGGCGACCAGAAGCGTGGGAACGGCTGCAACGAGCGAGAAGAAAAAGACCAACCGGACGTGCAGTCGGGCTGTGCTCCCGGCAGCGCGTTTGATCGCGAGCCGCCTGCCCATCAAAACAAGCAATGCCATCGCTGGTATCAGTGTCGCCACCAAGAGAAGCGCGACTTGTCCCGTGGGCAACAATTGCCCGTCGGCCGGGGCGCTGGTGAAAGCGTACCAAGTGCCCCAAATACCAAGCATGAGCATAAGCGCTGCGGCAATTTCCAACCAAAGGAAAATGTTGGCATGGCGCGATGCCACCAAAAAGCGCCGCCATAAGCGCGGTGATTTTCGAACAGCAGAGGCGGACACACCAGTCATCGTTGCCTGTTTACAACGCAGGTGTTGCAAAAATGCAAGCTATTTTGTGAGCTGAGGCGCTAAAGCGCTCTGCTAAATCGATCAGCGCTTATCTCTAACTCGCTTAGTCTTTTGCGCAATGTATTGCGATTGATCCCCAAAAGCTGGGCTGCGCGAACCTGATTGCCGCCAGTCTCCGCCAACGCATATTCCATCAAAGGCTTCTCAAAAGCGGCCAATGCGCTGTGATAAACCGTGCCCGCACTAGGAGCATTTTGCGCCAGCCATGTCTCGACTGCACTCGCCATGCCATCAGATTGCGAGACATCACCGGGAATGGCCTCAGCGCCGATAATGTCTTCGATAGATGTCGCATCAATCGCATCATCGCGCGCCATTAAAGCGAGCCGGTAGACCACATTGCGTAATTCGCGAACATTGCCGCGCCAAGAGCGCGCTTCCAAACTGCGTGCAGCATCCTCGGTCAAGATGCGCCGGGGCAGACCATCGTCGGCAGCCTGTGTCAGGAAATGGCGTGAAAGAACCTCAATATCCTCGCGTCTTTCCCGTAGAGGGGGGAGTTCAATAGGCACAACATTAAGACGATAGAACAGGTCTTCGCGGAACTTGCCATCGGCAATCATCGGCATCAGATCGCGATTTGTGGCAGCGATAATGCGCACATCGACTGCAATCTCCTGTCGCCCCCCTACTCTGCGGATACGGCCAGATTGAAGAGCTCGTAAAAGCCGCGTTTGGGCGTCAGCCGGCATATCGCCAATCTCGTCAAGGAAGAGCGTCCCGCCATTGGCTTGCTCGAACTTGCCTATGACTTGGCTGATCGCGCCGGTAAACGCGCCCTTTTCATGGCCGAAGAGTTCGCTTTCAATAAGATCGTGCGGGATAGCCGCTGCATTAACCGCTACAAATGGCCCGGATTTGCGCGCACCGAGTTGATGGATAGCTTCTGCGACCAGCTCTTTGCCTGTGCCTGATTCCCCGGTAATCAAAACCGTCAAGTCGTTGCGAAGGACACGCGCAATCATGCGGTAAACACCTTGCATCGCCTGACTGCGACCCACCAAAGGCATGCCATCATCAGGAAGGGTTTCCGGCTCGCCAGCCTCGCCTCTTTGCCCTGACGCCTGATCAACGGTTCGCACCAGTTCGTTAAGGTCAAACGGTTTGGGGAAATATTCGAAGGCTTGCGTTTCGCTGGCCCTCACGGCCGTATCCAGCGTGTTCTGCGCCGACAGAACGATCACTGGCATCATCTCATCAACCGCACGGACGGTCTTGAGCGAGGCGATCCCATCGCCATCGTCCAAAACCACATCGGTGATCATCACTGCGTAGGAATTGCGCTCGAGCAATTCATCACGCGCGGCGATGCTTTCACAGCGGTCAACGGCAAAGCCCTCGTCCAGCAAGGCAGCAGTAATGACTGTTGCGATAGAGGCATCGTCCTCGACCAGAAGCACAGTGCGCGCCATCAGCTTTCCTCTTTGTCCGCGATGGCAAGATGGATACGAAACTTCGTCAGTCCTTTGCGCCTGTCCCGATCATGCCCAATACGCCCGTCCATATCGCGCACGAGCTTTCGCACGAGAGGAAGGCCAAGCCCCTGCCCCGACTTTTTCGAAGTTACGAAGGGCT
>CAZJAG010000001.1:15902-55467 GCA_964543735.1 uncultured Porphyrobacter sp.
CGCACGAGAGGAAGGCCAAGCCCCTGCCCCGACTTTTTCGAAGTTACGAAGGGCTCAAAGACATGTTCGCGCAATTCTTCTGGAATGCCTGGCCCATTGTCGAGCACTGTGACTTCGACCGGCAAGCGAACAGCGCGCCCTGGGCGGATGGCGCTGAAGGCCAGCCCGCTGACAAAACGTGTGCGTACAATCAATCTGGGTTCGCGTGTTTCGGACATGGCATCGCGCGCATTCGAGAGCAGGTTGGTGAAAACCTGCTCAAGCGAATCCTGATTTGCATGAACCGGAGGGATTGAAGGGTCAAACTCCTCAACTATCTCTATCGCAAACTCGCTCCCGGTGCGCACTGTGCCAATGGCGGAGCGGATCGCTTCGTGCAGGTTTGACGGCCCATTGGGTTCTGGATAGGTGCTGCCGAGGCGCTGCATCCGGTCTACAAGCTTCGCAATCCGGTCAACTTCATCGCGGATCATTTGCGCCAGTGCATTCTCGCCATCCGGCAGCTTGCGCTCCACCAATTGCGAGGCAGCGCGAATGGCCGCGAGCGGGTTCTTGATCTCATGCGCGAGAATTGACGGAGCGCCGCTTGCAACACTGCTTCCCTGATCACCGCTTGATGCATCGTCGCGGCCAGCATCCGAAAGCGTAAGCACTCGCCACCCTGGGTGTGAATTGAGCGGTGACAGTGTGAGATTGACGCGTTGCTCTTGCTCATTGACCAGCAGGCTTACATCGCGCGCGACCAGTGCCGCTTCCTTATCTGCGAAGCGCTGCGCTACCCGCTCATCAGCGAGGTCTACAACAGAGGAGGCCAATTCTCCCTGCAAGCGTTTTGCACTGCGTCCCAACAGGTTTTCAGCTGCATGATTGCTCTCGGCAATTCTGCCCTCTTCATCCAGCAAGAGCATAGCGAACAACAGTCCACCAATTTGCGCGCTGGCATCAGGACGGGTCTGGACAATACTCACGCGGCGCGGCGACGCAAAAAGGGCGTGTAGAACCGCTCGATTTCACCCAGAACCTGGTCTGGATCATCGATAAAGTTGGCTTTGTTGCGGAACTCGGCAGAGCCGTGCATCCCCTTTGTATACCAACCAATATGCTTGCGAGCGACTTTGGCGCCTACATCGCGCCCGTAATGTTCAAGCATCCCTTTGTAATGTTCGACCAGCACTTCATATTGCTCATCAAAGCTGGGGGTCGAGCGCTTCTCGCCCGTTTGCCACCAATGCATCACTTGGCCAAGCAACCACGGTTTGCCATAGGCTCCGCGGCCAATCATCAATCCGTCTGCACCCGATTGTTCGAGCGCATTTGCCGCATCCTCGATCCCGCATATGTCGCCATTGACGATGACCGGGATGTTCACAGCTTCCTTGACCTTTGCGATGAAAGACCAGTCGGCGCTGCCTTTGTACATCTGGTTTCGCGTGCGCCCGTGGACGGTGATCATCTGAACACCAAGATCTTCGGCAATATGGGCAAGCTCAGGCGCGTTCAGGCTGGCATGATCCCAGCCCATTCGCATCTTGACCGTAACAGGCACATCGACCGCTTTGACCGTTGCTTCCATCAGTTTTGTCGCGAGGGGCACTTCGCGCATTAAGGCGCTTCCGGCCATTCCATTGGTCACTTTGCGCACCGGACAGCCAAAATTGATATCGATGATAGCTGCGCCGCGATCTTCGTTGAGTTTGGCTGCCTCGCCCATGCTTTCCGGGTCGCATCCAACCAATTGCATCGAGACAGGCTCCTCCGTCGCGTGCCAAGCAGCTTTCTGGATAGATTGGCGCGTTTCGCGAATTGCGGCTTGCGATGCAATCATCTCGGTCACATTGAGGCCCGAGCCATAGCGCCGCACAAGCGTGCGAAACGGCATGTCGGTCACGCCGGTCATAGGCGCGAGCAACACGGGACAGTCCACGCGGATATCACCGATGGTGATCGGGTTGCAGGGAGGAGGGTTTGGTATATCGGTCATTTTGCGAGCAGTGCCTAAAATTTGGGCAGCGCATAGTGGATTGCGCATGAGCCGTCCACCCCTTAAGCGCATGGCCTCCATGACAAAGACATCCGCCCTGCCCTCGTCCTTTGCCGCTATTATCGTTGCTGCCGGCAAGGGTTTGCGCGCCGGCGGTGAGCTTCCCAAGCAATTTGCAATATATCATGGCAAGCCATTGGTGAGGCACTCGGTCGAAAGGTTGCTCGAACAAGGCGCACAGCAAACTGTAGTCGCCATACCCGAAGGATGCGAGGGCTTGGCGTTGGATGCGCTTGCAGGGCTTGATCACATCACCTGCGTCACAGGCGGTGCGACAAGGCAAGCCTCTGTGCGCAATGCGCTTGAAGCGATGACGCACAATCCGCCAGACAAGGTGCTGATCCACGATGCTGCGCGCCCAATGCTTGCCCCAGATGTGACCGAGCGATTGGTGTCCTCGCTTGCGCACCATGCCGGTGCAATCCCTGTCTTGCCGGTCGTCGACAGTCTGGCAGTGGATGATGCCGGTATGATGGCTGGCACGGCAGAGCGCGAAGCCCTGCGCCGCGTCCAAACTCCGCAAGCGTTCCGCTTCACCGAGATTCTGACCGCGCATCGCGATTGGACAGGTGAGCCGCAAGCAGGCGATGATGCGCAGGTCCTGCGAGCAAATGGCGGAGAAGTTGCTCTTGTCGAGGGTGATGAGGCCTTAAAGAAGGTCACCTTTGCTGAAGATTTTGTAGACCTGCTTCAAGAAAAGGGAACCAGCATGCGAATTGGGCATGGCTATGATGTGCATAGGCTGGAGGCTGGCGAAGAGCTGTGGCTGTGCGGGGTCAAACTCGAACATGACAAGGGGCTCGCAGGCCATAGCGATGCAGATGTTGCACTGCATGCTGTGGTGGATGCTTTGCTAGGTGCGATTGGCGATGGAGACATTGGAACACACTTCCCGCCTTCTGATCCGCAATGGAAGGGAGCGCCCTCTCCCCTATTTGTCGAACATGCCGTTAAACTGGTGCGAGAGGCAGGCTATGGTCTTGCCAATTGCGATCTCACGCTGATTTGCGAAGAGCCCAAGATTGGCCCGCACCGTCAAGCAATGCGCGAACGGCTCGCCGGATTGCTTGGAACCGAATGTGCGCAGGTTAGTATCAAAGCCACGACGACAGAAAAGCTCGGCTTTACCGGACGCGGAGAAGGGATCGCAGCCCAAGCGATTGTTCTTCTTCAAAGCGCATAAGTCCCAGCGAAACGAAAGCAGGCCTTCCCGATGGACAACCTTCTTCCCGCAGATATTGCTGATCTTGCCCAGCGCGTGGTTGACGAGAACATCGGGGCAGGACGAACTGTCGCTCTGGCGGAAAGCTGTACGGGCGGCTTAGCAGCAGCAGCGATCACTGAAATCGCGGGATCATCGGCAGTGCTAGACCGCGGCTTTGTGACCTATTCGAACGAGGCGAAGATGGAGAGCCTTGGGGTTGCATCAGACATTATCGAGACTTTCGGCGCAGTCTCAATAGCCTGCGTTTGGGCGATGGCGAAAGGGGCGCTGGAGAACTCGAATGCAGATGTGGCAGTGGCGATCAGCGGAGTTGCGGGCCCAGGTGGCGGGACCGAGCTAAAGCCGGTGGGAACAGTGGTTTTCGCACGCGCTGTCCGCAATGCGGAAGGTGAGCCTGAAGGTGAGCTTAAGCATTTTGACGGGAAGACCCGCGCTGCAATCCGCCATCAGGCAACGCTAGAAGCGCTCGAATTGCTATTGCCGTAAAGTTCGGCTGCGCGCGCTTCAAAAGCGGCGACCATTTTGCGAAAAGCGCGGTCGAAATATTGACCAGCCAGCTTTTCAAAGACCTTGTTCTTGAACGCAAAGTCGACCCGGAAATCGACCGTGCACCCGCCCCCTTCGCGCGGGGCAAACCGCCATGTGTTCTCCAAATCGCGCAGCGGCCCGTCGACATAATGCACATCGATGAGCTCGGCGCGTTTCTTCATGACTTTGGATGTGAACCTTTCGCGCAGACTTTTGAAGCCAACCACCATGTCGGCCATCATTTCGCTGTCGCTATCGGAGCGGATACGGGTCGCGATTACCCACGGCAAAAACTGCGCATAGCTGCCCACATCTGCCACCAGATCGAACATCTGTTCGGCTGTGTAAGGTAATTCTCGGGTTTCGCTTATCCCGGGCATGGCGCGCTACTTCGCAGCGGCCTTCGCCAGTTTCGTGGCGCGCGCATCACGCATTTGCGCAAAGTCATCACCGGCATGATAGCTGGAACGGGTGAGCGGGCTTGAGGCGACTTGCAGGAAGCCTTTTGCCCTCGCAATCGAACCATAGGCGTCAAACGCCTTGGGCGTCACAAATTCCTCGACGCTCGCATGTTTCGGCGTTGGCTGGAGATATTGCCCCATTGTGATGAAATCGACCTCGGCGCTGCGCATATCGTCCATCACCTGATGCACTTCCAAACGCTGCTCGCCTAGTCCCAGCATGATCCCCGATTTGGTGAAGATCATCGGATCGTGGCGCTTCACTTCTTCCAGCAGGCGGAGCGATGCATAATAGCGCGCACCGGGCCGAATGGTGGGATAGAGGCGCGGAACAGTCTCCAAATTGTGATTGTAGACATCCGGGCCAGCCTCGCAGATCGCCTCAACCGCTGGGCGCATTTTTCCGCGAAAATCAGGTGTGAGAATCTCAATCGTAGTGTCCGGCGTATTGCGGCGCAGAGCCTCGATCACTTTAACGAACTGCCCCGCTCCGCCGTCGGGCAGGTCATCCCGGTCAACGCTGGTGATGACGATATGCTCAAGCCCCATTTTGGCAGCTGCAACAGCCGTGTTTTCCGGCTCCATAGGATCGACCATGCGCGGCATGCCGGTCTTCACATTGCAAAAGGCACAGGCGCGCGTGCAGACATCACCCAAGATCATTACCGTTGCGTGCTTCTTCGTCCAGCATTCACCGATATTGGGGCAGGCCGCCTCTTCACACACGGTATTGAGGTTGAGCTCGCGCATTAGTTTGCGCGTCTCATTATAGCCCTTGCTGGTGGGCGCTTTCACGCGAATCCAGTCCGGCTTGCGTTGACGGGGGCTGCGTGGAGCTTCTAACACCGAGGGAGGATTGGTGAGATCGTTCATGCCAGACCACTTAGGGATTGCTCGGCGCACGCGCAATGCTGGTTAAGGTGATAATCGCCGCCTTGCCGTAGTGGGACTACCTCGCTAAGCGCTATTCTTATGGATGCAAGCACTCTCCAAACTTTCACATCACCGGTTGTGCTGTTTTTTGTGCTGGGGCTGCTCGCAGCCTTTGCTCGGTCCGATCTCGCTATTCCAGAGGCGCTTGCGAAAGGCATGTCGCTGTATTTGATGGCCGCGATTGGTCTAAAGGGCGGCGTTGCGGTTTCAAAATCAGGGATTGATGGAACCGTGCTTGCAGCACTTGGAGCGGGCATTGTCGCCAGCTTTCTCATGCCCTTTATCGCTTACGCCGCGCTCAAAGGATTTGCAAAGCTTGACCGGCTGAATGCAGGAGCGGTTGCAGCGCATTATGGCTCGGTTAGCGTTGTTACTTTCGTGACAGCCGTCGAGATCCTCGAATTTCAGTCGAAACCGCCCGGCGGCTACATGGTGGCTGTGATGGCGGCAATGGAAACACCGGCGATTTTGACAGGGCTTTTGCTGGCACGCGGTATGGGAAGCAAGAATGGTCAAAGCACCGGCGCGATGCTGCATGAGGTCTTTTTCAATGCGTCTGTGGTGTTGCTGCTGGGCGCGTTTGTGATCGGGATGATTGGCGGCGAAGATGGCTTTTCCGAAGTCAGCCCGTTTTTCGAGGCTGGGTTCAAGGGCGTTCTGTGCCTCTTTCTCCTCGACATGGGGTTAATCGCAGCGCGGCGGTTGATGGACAATCGCTCGATTACATGGCGCTTGGCAGTGCTGGCGATTGCCCTGCCCTTGTTGAACGGCGCTTTAGGAACCGCGTTAGGAGCTGCAATAGGTTTGGACGTAGGCTCAAGCGCAGCTCTTGGCGTATTGTGCGCCAGCGCGAGCTATATCGCCGTCCCAGCGGCGATGCGGCTCGCCCTTCCTGAAGCTGATCCGGGGATTTACCTCACCATGAGCCTGTCGATCACATTCCCGTTCAACATTCTCATCAATATCGGCTTGCTGAGCACGCTTGCATCGGCATTGGTTGGAGCAGGAGGGACTGCATCATGATCGAGACGGTCATTCGCAAACGGATCGAAATCCTCACTGACGCCGCGCTAGTCTCCAAGGTAACAGATGCGATTGATCGCGCAGACATCACTGGGTGGACCGTGACACCTGTGAAATCGGGTAAGGGGCGCGAGGGCGCTTGGCGTGAGGAGCGTGTGACGGGAACAAACAAAGTCTTCGTCCTCACGGTCGCATCGCAAGAAAAGGCGAGCGCTTTGGCAGAGGAATTGGCGCCAATTCTCACCTCTCACAGCCTGCTTTTGACGATGTGGGATGTTGAGGTCATCCGGGGAGAACTCTTCTAACATGCCTGAATATGCCGAATTGCTCGAAGGCTATCGCCGCTTTCGTTCAGACAGCTACCCTGCCCTAAAAGACAAATATGCAGATCTGGTAGAGCATGGCCAACATCCCAAGCTGATGGTCATTTCCTGCTCGGACAGCCGGGTAGAGCCGGCGCGCATCTTCGACGTAGATCCGGGTGAATTGTTTGTCGTGCGCAACGTAGCAGCACTCGTCCCGCCCTTCGGCGCAGAGCACAGCGTTGCGTCCGCGGTAGAATTTGCCGTGCAATTCCTTGAAGTGAAGCAAATCCTTGTGATGGGCCATGGCCAATGCGGAGGATGCAAAGCCGCTTTAACTCGCGGTTTCTCCGGCAAAGCGATTGGCGAAGGTGGCGCAGTTGATGCATGGACAGCACAATTGGCCGTTGTACGCGATGGCGTGGTGAAAGAGCATGGAAGCGAAAGTGAACAGGCATTGCGCGCAATGGAATTTGGCGCGGTCAAGCACTCGATTATCAACCTTGGTACTTTCCCTTGGGTCGCTAAAAAGGTCGCCGAAGGCACGCTCAAACTGCGCGGTGCGTTCTTTTCGCTAAGCGAAGGCGCGCTTTATTCGCTGGATACGGACACAGGTGAGTTCATAAGCGAAGGATAGGACTTGCAGGCCCGAGCGCGAAGCGGCAGATGAACCTCCATGTCCGAAATCAACGCTGGAAACATCGCCCTTCTCATCGATGCCGATAATGTCGACCCGCGCGGGATTGATGCTGTCCTTACGGTTCTGGCCGAGCTGGGGCAGGTCAACATCCGCCGCGCTTATGGCAATTGGGCGAAGGATGCGCTCAAACGCTGGGGCGATATCACCAACCGCTATGGGATCCGCCCGCACCAGCAGTTCGATCTCACACGCGGTAAGAATGCCACTGATATGGCGATGACAATCGATGCGATTGATCTGCTCTATCAGGGCAAGGTTGACGGGTTTGGCATTATGAGTTCGGACAGTGATTTTACGCCGCTGATCTCTCGCCTTCGGCAAGATGGTCATCCTGTCTATTGTTTCGGTGATGCGAAGACGCCCGAGGCTTTGCGCACGGCCTGCACGCGCTTCATCGATGTCGCCAAGCTGATGAAGGGTGATGGCGACGCATCCAATACTAAAGACAAACCTGAAGCGGTGGACGCAAGCTTGGTGAAGCTGCTTGGCGAGGCTTGGAAAGCGGCAAGCCGCGACGATGATGATTTTGCCAAATTGCAGGAAGTCGGACAGATCGCCGGCAACCGCTCCAGCTTTGATGTTCGCAATTACGGTTTCAAGCGACTGTCAGAGCTGGTGCGCTCAATCGACCGCTTTGAGCTGAAGCGAGGCGGTGACAAGCAGCTCTATGTCAGGCGGTTGCGTTAGAAATTTTGCCCTAAAGCAAACGGCGCGAGCTGCTTAAGTGCAACCCGCGCCGCTTGTGTTTTTAGAAAACTGAAGAGGCGTTACATGCCGCCGGCCATCTCATCGACGTGAGCTGACCACAATGCTGCAATTCCGGCCCGGCTTCCACCAACTTTGGCAAAGCTGGCTTTTGCTTCGGTAGATTTACCTTGGTCGGCCTGCGCAATGCCCAGACGGGTGTTGGCAAGGTCAGCGTTCACGCCCGGCATGGTGAGCGCTTTGGCGAAGAATTCCTCTGCCTTGACTGCCTGCCCATAGCTCAAGAAAGCTTCCCCGGCTGCCAGAACAAGACGAGCGTTCGAGCTGGTGGCGCGTGCATCACGTTCGAGCACGGGTAAATCAGCGCGGTCATTGCGGATCGACGAATTGGCCGAGGCAATAACCTCGCCAATCAACGTATCGCTGCCGCTTAGCTTACCCGTTGCGATACCCTTTTCGGCGACCGCTTTTGATTCCATCGGCGTGCGCCGTGCATCGGTTGCGCCAAGGAAATCGATAAAGTCGCGCTGTTCGATTAGAGCGTCCTTGCGGTAGCTGAGGCGCAAAATGTCGAGCAACTCGGCGTCATCAAACGTGTTAAGGTTGCGCGCGATATTGACCGCCTCACGCCAATTGGCAGGCGATGAATTATCGCCAATCCATCCGGTTACGAACTGATAGACTTCGGGTGTGATCTCGTTGTTGTAAGAGATCTGCATCCCGCGCTTATACCATTGCTCGTCAACAGCCGCGCCAGATGCCTTACGCTGCTCAATCGCTGAGCTGAGAAAGCCAAGACCTTCGCGGAAGCGATCTTCACGGAAGTAGGTTTCTGCCATCTCGACCTGCAAAGCGTCGGCTGTAATCGAAGGCGTCGAATAATTGTAATTGATCGCCTGTTGCAGATAGCTGCGCGCCTGATCCTGGTTGCCCATCTGGCTCGAGAGTTGATAGGCAGCGAAATTGAACTGGCCAAGCTGCTCGAGAGCAACCTTGCCGCTGTTCAGCATCAGCTCAAGACCTTGGAACTGCATCGCTGGGTCTTGGCTCTTCGAGCCGATTGAGAAGATCACATTGCCCGCTGCCATTTGCTCGTCTGCGGATTGCGCCGTTGGCAAGAGTGTTGGGACGAGAGACTTCGCTGTCGCCACATCGCCAGCCTCATTAAGCGCTTTTTGAATCGGTGTGAAAGCTGCAACGAAAGCCTTTGAATATTTCGCTTTGCTCTTTTTGTTGCGCTGCGCATGTGCTGGCTCAGCAATTGCCGTCATCGTGAGCACAGAGCCCGTCGCCAGCGCGACCGCAAGTGCGAGATGCTTCGCAGGCTTGGGGCCAGCAGCAATCGTGCGAGAAAGGAATGACATAAGGGGTTCTCTCCTGAAAATGAAACTTCGCGCGGGCGAACCGCGACTTCACTGCCTCCGATTAGCCAATCATGGAGCATCGGGCAATTTGGTTTTTTGTTTAGAGTTGTTCTGCTGAACCGCTTTTGAATGGCTTCAATCGCATTAATTCAAGGTTTGGGCGCGCTTTGGCTGATTATGTGGATAAGAGCCGCGAATTGGCGGTTTCGCCAGCATTAAACTGGCAGCCAGCGACCCAAAAATGTAAACAGGTTCATCAATTGAATGCAGCAGAAATGACCTTGTTTTGAGCGACGACACAGACACTCTATCCCCCACCAGCCCAGCCGGTGAATTTGAACGCATCGATATCGTCGATGAGATGAAGACGAGCTATCTAGATTACGCGATGAGCGTTATCGTTAGCCGTGCATTGCCTGACGTGCGCGATGGGCTGAAGCCGGTGCATCGCCGGATATTGTTCGCCAGTCAGGAAGGCGGATTTGTCGCAGGGCGCCAATATCGCAAGAGCGCCAAGATTGTTGGCGATGTGATGGGCAATTACCACCCGCATGGCGACAGCGCGATTTATGATGCCCTCGCCCGGATGACGCAGGATTGGTCGCTGCGCGTGCCATTGATCGACGGACAAGGCAATTTCGGCTCGATGGACCCAGACCCGCCCGCCTCTATGCGTTACACTGAGGCACGACTGGCCCGCGTCGCTAACTCGCTGCTCGATGATCTTGACAAAGATACAGTCGATTTTGACGACAATTATGATGGCTCGCGGCGGGAGCCTCAAGTGCTACCCGCACGCTTCCCAAATTTGCTGGTCAATGGCGCTGGCGGGATCGCGGTGGGCATGGCGACCAATATTCCGCCGCACAATCTGGGCGAGGTCATCGACGGCTGCATCGCCTTTATTGAAAACCCCGCAATCACGTCTGAAGAGCTTATTGAGCATATTCCCGGGCCAGACTTCCCGACCGCGCCGCTGATTTTGGGCACATCGGGCGCCAAGGCTGCGTACACACAAGGTCGCGGCTCGATCATGATGCGTTGCCGCCACGAGATCGAGACCAGACGCGGTGACCGCGAAAGCATCGTGCTTACCTCTATCCCGTTTCAGGTCGGCAAGGCCGGTCTGGTCGAGAAAATCGCTGATGCGGCCAAAGAAAAGCGGATCGAGGGCATTTCGGACATTCGCGACGAGAGCTCTCGCGAAGGGGTGCGCGTCGTTGTCGATCTGAAGCGTGATGCAACGGCGGAAGTCGTCCTCAATCAGCTATGGCGGCACACTCCCGCACAGGCCAGCTTCCCTGCCAATATGCTCGCCATTCGCGGCGGACGGCCAGAAGTTTTAACCCTGCGCGACATTGTACAGGCGTTTATTTCCTTCCGCGAAGAAGTCATCACCCGCCGCACCAAGTTCGAGCTAAACAAAGCTCGTGAACGGGCGCATATCTTGCTCGGGCTGGTCGTGGCGGTATCCAACCTTGATGAGGTTGTTGCGATCATCCGCGGCTCTTCCAACCCGGCAGATGCGCGCGCCAAGCTGCTTGAGCGCAAGTGGCCAATTGGCGACATCGCGCAATATATCAAACTGGTTGAGGCAATTGAACCGACCGCCGATCAGGAAGGCGGCACATACCAACTTTCCGAACGGCAAGTGAAAGCCATCCTCGATCTGCGCCTCCATCGCCTTACGGCGCTGGGTCGTGACGAGATTGGCGATGAGTTGAAAGAGCTGGCGGTCGATATTGAGGAATATCTCTCGATCCTTGCCGACCGCGTGAAGCTCTACGGCGTATTGCGCGAAGAGCTTGAAGAGATCCGCAACACCTATGCCACCCCGCGCGTTGCGGAGATTGCGCCTGCTTGGGATGGTCTGGATGATGAGGACCTTATCGAGCGGGATGAGATGGTCGTCACCGTAACCCATGACGGCTATATCAAACGAACGCCTTTGAGCACTTTCCGCGCGCAAAATCGCGGCGGCAAAGGGCGTGCTGGCATGTCCACCAAGGACGAGGATGCGGTTTCCGACATGTTCGTCACCTCGACGCACAATCCAGTGCTGTTCTTCTCGACATCGGGTAAGGTTTATCGCTTGAAAGTGTGGAAGCTGCCCGAAGGCGGTCCTGCCACTCGCGGGCGTCCTATTGTGAACATGCTCCCCTCGCTTGATGAAGGCGAGACGATCCGCACTGTCCTGCCGCTGCCGGAAGATGAGGATAGCTGGGGCGCGCTCAGCGTGGTGTTCGCAACTGCGCAGGGCAATGTGCGGCGCAATTCCATGGACGCGTTCACCAATGTGCCTTCAAACGGCAAGTTTGCAATGAAGTTTGACGAGGCAAGCGAGGACAAGTTGATTGGCGTTGCTTTGCTCGAAGCGAGCGATGATGTGCTGCTCGCGACCAAAATGGGCAAGGCGATCCGTTTCGCAGGCGAGGATGTACGCTCATTCACATCGCGCACTTCAACCGGCGTTCGGGGCATGAAGTTTAAGGAAAAGGGTGACGAGGTTGTCTCGCTCTCCATCCTTCATGGCGGAAGTGCTACGCCAGATGAGCGAGATGCCTATCTCAAGGTCGCGCCGTGGAAAGCGGACGAAGGAGCCCCTGCCCTGTCTGATGATCACGTAGCCATGGCCGAGGAAGAGCAATTCATCCTTACCGTGTGTGCGAACGGCTATGGCAAGCTCTCTAGCGCCTATGAATATCGGCGCGCAGGACGCGGCGGTATGGGCATTACCAATATTGACAATATCAAACGCAATGGGCCGGTCGTGGCAAGCTTTACCGCAACCGCGTCTGACCAATTGATGCTTGTTACTGATCAAGCCAAGCTAATCCGTATCGGCCTGGAATCCTTGCGCGTTATCGGGCGTGGTAGCGCCGGCGTGCGGCTGTTCGATGTTGCCAAGGGCGAAACTATCGTGGGCGCGGTTCGGATCGAAGAGCCAGACGAGGATGAAGAGATTGTCGCTGCTGAAGATGCTGATGAGAGCACTGCTCCTCAGCCTGAAGATACGCCAGGGCCTGAGGCTTCCGGTGATCAGCCAACGGACAGTAGCGACGGCGAGAATTAGAGAATGATAGTTACTCCATCCGGCCAAGTTTGCGGGGCCCGCGTCACGGGCGTAGACCTCGCAGCTGATCTGGATGAAGCGCTCATCAAAGACATCCGCAAGGCTTGGTTAGAGCACAAGGTTCTCGCCTTTGCAGACCAACGCATGGATGATGACGCGCTCGAGCGCTTCACGCTTGCTATGGGCGGGTTTGGCGAAGACCCTTTTTTCGATCCGATTGAAGGGCGCAAGAACGTGGCGGCGATCCTGCGCGAAGCGGATGAAACATCGCCTTTGTTTGCAGAAAACTGGCATTCGGACTGGAGCTTCCTGCCCAAACCGCCATCTGGCACTTGCCTGCTGGCCATAGATATCCCCCCAACCGGCGGCGATACTCTGTTCTCAGATCAAGCTGCCGCATTTGCCGCCCTACCTGAAGCGCGCAAGGACGAGTTGCGCCAAATCACCGCGATCCATTCGGCCAAGCGTGGTTATGCGAAAGACGGGCTCTATGGTGACAATGACGAGGGTCGATCCATGGCGATCAAGCCGAGCGATGCGGCGCTCAAAACGCAAAACCATCCACTCATCCGCACCCATTCAGAAACCGGTAAAGAGGCGATTTATTGCTCGCTAAGCTACACTGTCGGGATCGAGGGGATGGATGACATGGAAGCGATGAGCCTTGTGATGGAATTGCACAATTGGTGCGAGCAGGAGCGATTCCTCTACCGTCACCGCTGGGAGCCGGACATGCTCTTGCTTTGGGATAACCGTGTGCTCAATCACAAGGCCACCGGCGGTTATGAAGGCCATCGGCGCGAGCTGCATCGCACCACAATTGCCGCCTATTCGTCCGACTGAATCTTGTGCTCGCCGCGCAGGGTCTGGATCACGCCTGTCGCGATCAACACTTGTCCGGCAAAGTAAAGCGGCCAGACAAACCATTGCGGCACAAAACTGTCAGCCAGAACGCCTTCGCGAGCGAATATGAGAAAGTCTGACATGACGAACAGGATGGCACCGATGCCGACACGGTAGCGCGGAAAGTGACTGAGCCATGCGCACGCAGCCATTGCGCCCAGTACAAGGCCGTAAGCGGCGACCATCCACTGGCCAGACAAGAGCCAGCTAACCAGTGGCACTCCTGCGATTAGAGCAGCGCTGAGCCCCTTTTGGCTCAATGAAGTATGCTCGCGCGGATGGCTTAGAAACAACACGATGGCCGCCAAATGCGCTGCAGCAAACAAGGCCCCGCCCAGTTCAAGGCTAAGCTCTATGCCCATATCGCCAAGCGCGCATAGCGCGAGATAAAGCGCCAAAATCCGCGAATCGACCTGTTGGCTATTGCGCAGAGCGTAGATGGCGAGAAATCCGACACCCAAGCCCTTGATCATCATCACATAGACACCGCCAAGTGCGCTATCTTTCACAGCGAAGTAAGCAACCGCTGCGATGACCGCTGCAAGCAACCAAGGGCGGTGATCCATCAATGTGCGTTTCGGCATTGTCAGCCCCCAATTTCTCGCAAGTTGCACTGTATGCAACAAATGCTTCGCGCTTTGCGCAAGTCTTTGCAGCAAATGGTTCTAAGACATTCATAACAGCAAGGGGAAGTCTTATGAATCCCGCCATCTCCCAAGATGAACTGCGTGCCGCAATGCGTCAAACTCACTGGCGCGATCTGGCACAAATGCGCAAGCGGGAGGGGTTGATGGAGTGCTTGCATCCCCTCCCCTGGCTCGCCGCCGGTATGGCCGCATTCCATTATGGCTGGTGGCCGGTTGGTATCGCGGCTGAATTCATGTTCTTCCTTACTGCATTGCGCCTCAACCATGAAGCTATCCATCACAATCTCGGCTTTAGCCCGCTTTGGTCTCAAGCCGTCTTGCATGGACTTAGCCTTGTCATGCTGGGCAGCAATCACAGCGTTGCCTTCAATCACTTGCGCCACCATCGCCATATCAACACAGAAGCTGACCTTGAGGGAAAGGCGGGCAAGATGAGCCTATGGCGCGTGCTCGCTTATGGGCCACTTTTTCCTATCGAATGCCATCTGGCGGCATTGCGCGAAGGCGGCAAAGCATGGCAGCGCAAAGTCCTTGCCGATCTGGCGCTCAATTGCGTGCTGCCCATAATCGCGATTGCGACAGGCCTCATGTTCATCGCCTGGCATTTTGCAATGATGCTGGTCGCGCAATGCTTCACTGCCTTGTTCGCGGTGTGGATCACTCACAGGGGCTGCGAGCACAGCGCACTGGTTGCCCGCACCCAGCGCAACGGCTTGGTCAATGCGGTGAGCTACAACATGTTCTTTCATCTTGAGCATCACCTGTTTCCAGGCGTTCCGGTGAAGCGGTTGCCCAAACTTGCCAAGCGGCTTGATGCAACATTGCCCCAATTGCGCGATCACATCTGCCCGGTTGTAGGCCGCTGAAGCTCGCCCAAGGCGATTGCAGCTATGCGTCTTCGCCCCTAAAGCGGCCAGCATGACGCATCAGGTGCATATTATCGGCGGCGGGCTAGCCGGATCAGAGGCTGCATGGCAACTCGCTCAGCGCGGGGTCAAAGTGCGCTTGTCGGAAATGCGCGGAGCGCCTGATGATAAAGGGGGGGAATTGACCCCCGCACACCAGACCGACGGGTTGGCGGAGCTGGTTTGCTCCAATTCCTTCCGCTCGGACGACGATACCAAAAACGCTGTTGGCCTGCTCCATCATGAAATGCGGCGTTTGGACAGCCTCATCATGCGCGCAGGCGAAGTGGCGCGTGTGCCTGCGGGCAGCGCTATGGCGGTCGACCGTGATGTCTTCTCTGCCGAGGTGGAAAAGGCGCTGCAAGAGCATCCAAACGTAGAGGTGGTGCGCGAGCGGGTGGATGCGCTGCCATCCGAAGGGCTCACCATCGTCTCCACCGGCCCGCTTACTGCCCAATCATTGGCGCAAAGTATCGTGACGGCGACAGGGCAAGAACGCCTCGCATTCTTCGATGCGATTGCGCCTATTGTTCACCGCGATTCGATCGACATGGACATCTGCTGGATCCAGTCGCGCTGGAACAAGCGGACCGAGGCTTCCAATGAAGAAGGTGATTATATCAATTGCCCGATGACAAAGGAGCAATATCTCGCCTTTCATCAAGGCTTGATTGATGGCGAGAAGACCGAATTTCACGAGTGGGAGGCGGACACGCCCTATTTCGATGGCTGCATGCCAATCGAGGTGATGGCCGACCGCGGGGTTGATACGCTGCGGTTCGGCCCGATGAAGCCTGTGGGTCTCGACAATCCTAACGATGCAACCGAGGAATTTCCGCAAGGCCGCTGGCCTTATGCCGTGGTGCAATTGCGGCAGGACAATAAGCTTGGCACGCTTTGGAACATGGTCGGCTTCCAGACCAAGCTGAAATATGGTGCGCAGATCGAACTGTTCCGCACCATTCCCGGCCTTGAGAAGGCGGAGTTTGCCCGGCTAGGCGGGTTGCATCGCAATACGTTTTTGAACTCGCCTTTAGTGCTGGATCGGCAGCTTAGACTGAAGGACGCGCCGCATATCCGCTTTGCAGGACAGATTACAGGGTGTGAGGGCTATGTCGAAAGCGCTGCGATTGGTCTGGTTGCAGGGATGATGGCGGCGGATGAATTGCGCGGGGAAGATTGGGAGCCGCTCCCCCGCTCGACTGCATTGGGCGCTCTGCTCAGCCACATAACCGGCGATGCAGAGGCGGCTACCTATCAGCCGATGAATGTGAATTTCGGGCTATTCCCACCTCTCAAGCGCGTTCATAAGAAGCAACGCAAGGAAGCCTATACGACCCGCGCGAAAGAGCGGATGGAAGAATGGCTGACCCAGCGAGCATCCGTGCCCGCCTGATCAGCAGCGGCAAGCGCTCTTTTTGCGAGGCTTGGGCCTCGTCGTCCTAAATTCTGCTGGCGTCAATTGCGCGTCACGATTGCGATCTGCTCCTTCGAATTTGGTTACGGTGGTGTGTGCCCATTCCTCAAAAGTGAGAAGATTGTTGCCATCCTTGTCGAGCTTGCGAAACGCGTTGGAGCGAGTGGAGAGCATTTCCACGCGGCTGATCATACGATCGCGATTGCGGTCATAACGAAAGAAGCGCTTCTCTTCCTTTGTAAGTTCTGTTGCCCTGGGCGGAGTCGGGCCCTGCCTCTTACCCGGATCAACCTCCGGCAAGATGATTGCCTTGGGTTTTTCTTCGGCCTCAGCTTCCTCGACAATTTCAGGCGGTGGTTCCGGGGCGAGTGCTTCAACCTGAGCCGAAGTGCTCCACCAGTAAAACCCGACACTGGCCAAAGCGAGGCCAAGTACTGCACCTAATACAATCCGATCCATGGCCCCATTGTACAGTATTAATCAGGTTTTGAGAACGAGATATTCTATTTTCCCAATATACTTGCGCGCAGGATTGTTATCGATGCCCCCCTGCCCTGCATCAGCGGCGCGCCGGAATGGGCCAGGCTACGCCTTGCCAACGCATCGAGAATAGCGAGACCGCGCAAGTCACGGTGCAATTTTGCCGGATTGCTTGCAACTGATCTGGCCTCAGCCAGAACTGCATCGCGCTCTGCGCCCTTGGGCAAATGGGATGCGCAATCAGCAAGCGCCCAACGCCGCGCTGCGGTCTCTGCCGGGGTTCGATCAGCATTTTGCGACAGAAGTGTTTGAATGTGCCCGAACACCGCCGTTCTGCCGCTTGCAAATTGCCTTATTTGCTCTGGAGACAAAGGTTCTTCGCCTAGAAGATGTTCCCAGCCATCGACCAGCGCGATGAGAGGAGCCTCCTCTCCCAGCCAATGCTCACCGACTGCATCGAGAGCTGCATCACCCTTGGGCCGTTCTTGGGCTGGCTTGGCAAGCATCTCGCGCCACCATGCTAGCCGCATTTGGCCTAGCATCGGCTCGCTCGACTGAGCGACAATTCGCGCAAGACGCTGATCAAGTGTAAAATAGGCGCGCAAAGCACGCCGCCATCGCTCAGGCGTGTATCCTAGAGCGAGGGCGTGTTCGGCGGTTAAAGTGTCACTAGGCGCATCAGCATCAGACATGGCGCCTATGTGACTGCGACTCCTGCTTGCTTACGTCAAGGCGCAGGCGCTGCGGAGATACACTCGTTCTTCTTTGTTGCGCCAGTCAGACCACGATCGAGATTACGATCATCACGCACCAGGAAAGCTGCTTCCTCGTAGAAAAGGCCATCGCCGCTACCAAATGGATTATCCCAAAGGCTTTGATATTGATATGTGATCTCAACGAACATCACTGCTTGGTTCGATGTAGAAGTGATCTTTTTCTTGCCCGATCCAAGCCCGCTGATACTCTTGCCTGCCAATCCATTTTTTGCGCTGTCATTGCCGTATTGCGATTCCGCTTCATAATCGCCGATGCAACGCTGCCATGCAATAAACTGCTTATCCGATGGATCATGATACTCAAGGCTGGTCAGGATGATCCGGGCATTGGTTTCGATATCAATCGATTCGCCCTGCTGCAGAGCAGAACGCAGCAAAGCATCCACTTCGTCTTCATTGATCGTGGGCGTCACGCCGCTATTGTCGGTTTGGCCAAGACGCGACGCATTGTCGGCCAGCGAAAGTGCGATCTGGCTAACCTTCATCTTGGTATTGGCCATCCGCGCCACCTCGGTGCCGTATAATCCAAGTGTAAGAATGATCGGCAAGACAAGCGCAAACTCGACAAGCGAAATACCGCTCACGTCTCCGCGCAAACGCTTCAAGGCTGCCATAGGGGAAGGGAATTTTGCCATCAGTCGCAGGTTCCTGCCTTTGAGCCATAATTCGCCTGATTGGCGAAGGGCTGGTTTTTCTTCACGGTGCTGGATGTAAGATTGCGTTTGTCCGAGCCGCCCGGGATAAAGGGGTTAGGGAAGAGCGGGTCGTAACTGACACTTACGGTGTAGACGACAACATCACCTGCGCCGCCATTGCCCGAAACGCCGATATCCTCGTCCCACATGCCATTGTCGTTTTCGTCAGTGTAGGCTTCACCATTATTGCAAAGGCCATCAGCGTCTGCATCATTCCAAGCTTCCGCGCGCTCGACATCGTTAAAGTCAAAATAGCTGACACGAGAGGATACGACCGCAGCCTTGGGCGCGGTCGTCCTTACAATTTTGAGAACTTGCGCGTCTGCGGTTGATGTATTCGCAGTCTCGAGTGAAGAATCACGCGCAGCGGTTTGCACCGCTCCGTTCAAGACGGACTGGGTGTAGGCCATCTGGCCCAGATCAAAGAGGCCAAGCAGCAAGGTCACGAAAACGGTGGCCATCAGGCCAAACTCCATGATCGTCGTGCCTTCCTCATCCTCGAGAAGAGCAGCCAGACCGGGGCTAATACCCTTTTTGAAGGTGACTAGGCCGGTCATTGCGTGATCCTCAGTTCGCCAACATCCTTGGCAATTTCCTGGAATGCAGTGTTCAGCTCATCCGCGCTTGACGCTGTGAAGGCACTGTCATCAGATGCGCAGGTTTCAAGGTCACTAGTAAGGCCGGTCGCAAAAGCAATGACCCACACTCGGATGCCCTTCGATTTGGCGATCTCACACGCTGCCAGATAGCGCGCAGTGTGACGATCGTTGTGATCGGAATAGCCATTGTCGGTTACACGGCGATCATGCCATTCGATACCGTAAGGGGTCAAAATCGAATAGTTTGTGCTCATCTCACCATCGCTCATGAAGATGAGGTGGCGCGCGACAGCACCACCATTCGGTGCCGCTTGCGTAACATTCGCTGAGAACATGCCCGTTGGAGAGGCCAGACGCGCGCCCCAAACCATGCCGATATTGTGATAGGTCGATCCGGACGGAGTTAGAGAATCCGCATAATTGTCGAACTGTGTTTCGGTCATTGGCGTCAACAATTGTGCCTTACGCGGGCATGTCGACCACGCGGCCCCGCCATATTCGCTTTCAGCTGCACTGGTGAGGTAACCCGAGGCAGTTTGCCTGTAATAGGCAACTTGGCTCCACATCGGCTTCCACTTGGTATCATTGTTGCCGGTGGGCGCGGAATCGATATCAAGATCGCGCGCATTGCTTGGCGTGAGGCCCAGCAGCGGACTGTAGCTGAATGAGTCTTGAGCAACGGTTTCGCGCTCTTCGACACAACCTTCCCATGTCGAAGCCTCGTCGGCACCATCGGTTCCGGTCGGCGTATTTACCGAAGCGAAGGTCTTGAAATTCGACGTATCATAATTGACCGCTTTGTAATTCCAGCGATCAAACTCGGTGGTGGTCGTTGTCGTATAGATCGGGTCTTGAATTTCCTGCACCGAGTTTTGCAAGTCGCGGGTGACATCACGCTTGATCACCCAGTGATTGCGGCGGCTTACCCGTGTGCAGGTGTACTGTGTCCGAACTTGCGGCTGCGAGGTGACTGTTTCGGTTACCCGCTGGCCGCTGCCGTTTACATATGGCGGGTTGGATGTGGTTGTCGCAGTTCCGCTATTTACCCAGCTGGTGTTCGCGGGGATTTCGTTGCGGCAGTCGCGATTTCGTCGGTAAGAACCGTCGTGGAATTCCCAACTACCATTGTTGTAATTGCCAGCACCATTGTCCGTTTCGGTGTAAGGATCCCCCCAACCGGAAAAGGTTTCCACTTCGACTTCTTTAAAGACCGCCTCGCGCGATTGCACGGTGTGCGTGTCAGCGATATAAGTCGGATCGAGATTGTAGAGCAGCTCGCCGACATTCACACCAGAGCTGTAAGGTACAAAACCATAGCGAACGCGCGCATTTGAGCCACTGGTTGCGGCATCAACCGTGTCATAGAAGGACTTCATGGCCGCTTTGAGTGCGGTAATGCGGTTCTGCGTGCCATCGAGATCCCAGTCCATCGAGCCGGTCACGTCGAGCACCATCATCACGTCGCTATTGCCTACCGACATCGCAGCACGGCAGTTCACAGTCAGTGGAATTTCGTCAAAGCCGAAAAGGCGCACAATCACCGTATCGACGGTTGTCGAGGCAGTGCCGATAACAGTGTTGCCATTGTCAGGCGTGCTGGTGACAAACGAGGTTTTGGATACGTTCTCTTTCGCCTCGTCGAAGTTTGTTTCGAAAAAGTCGGTTGCGCGCTGCTGTGCCGCTGAGTCATAGCCGTTATTGTCGACACCGCGGCGCCCAGCAAGTGCTCCAGCGTCGCAAGCGGTTTGCAGGCGGTTTTGCACCATATAAGCGCGCGACATATCAACCCCGCCGCCGACCATTCCGGCGAGTGCAATCATCGCAACCGCCGTGATGGGCAGGATGCTGCCTTTCGCATCTTGCAGAAAAGTTGAAGCCAGCTTCTCGGTTTTTACTCGGTCGTGTGTCACAAAACATGCCCCGCATAGGATTTCATGCGTTGGGCGTTAGCCGACAAACTTCTAAGGTCTGCTCAATCGAATAGGTTAACAAGCGGTAAAGGCATTAAGCATTTACTATTTGTAACAAACCCTACGGACGGCGGCTGAAATGCGCTCTGCATCGATAAGAGCCAGCTTCTCAAGATTGGCGGCGTATGGCAGCGGAACATCCTCATTGCAGACCCTGAGCACTGGCGCATCCAGATCGTCAAAACCCTCTTCCATGCAGATCGCGATAATCTCAGATGCGATTGAGCAAGTTGGCCAGCCCTCTTCTGCAATCACCAAGCGGTTGGTCTTAGCAAGGCTTTGCAAAACAGTTTGCTTGTCGAGCGGGCGCAGCGTGCGAAGATCGATCACCTCTGCATCAATCCCCTCGGCCGCTAGCGTTTCTGCTGCCTCAAGAGCAAAGCCGACACCAATCGAATAGGTCACAATGGTCGCGTCTTTGCCTTCGCGGACGATCCTTGCCTTGCCGATGGGCAGGACGTGATCGTCAAGATCAGGCACGTCGAAACTGCGCCCATAAACCAGCTCGTTCTCAAGGAAGACAACGGGGTCTTCGCAGCGGATCGCGGCTTTCATCAGGCCTTTCGCATCCGAGCTGTCAAACGGCGCTATCACAACGAGGCCCGGAACGCTGGCATACCAAGGCCCGTAATTCTGGCTATGTTGTGCGCCCACGCGGCTAGCTGCTCCATTGGGCCCGCGAAAGACCACCGGGCAGCGCATTTGACCGCCTGACATATAGTTCGTCTTGGCAGCTGAGTTAACTATATGGTCGATCGCCTGCATGGCGAAATTGAAGGTCATGAATTCGACAATAGGCCGCAATCCGCCCATTGCAGCGCCCGATCCGATGCCAGCAAAGCCATATTCTGTGATGGGAGTGTCGATGACGCGCTTGGGGCCAAATTCGTCAAGCAGACCCTGAGTGACCTTATAGGCGCCTTGATATTCGGCAACCTCTTCGCCCATCACGAACACACGGTCATCGCTGCGCATTTCCTCGGCCATCGCATCACGCAAAGCCTCGCGCACGCTGACGGAAGTGAAGCTTGTGCCTTCAGGAATAGCGGGATCAGCCTTGGGTTCTGACAGCTTGGGCGGTTGCGGCGCGCTGGGCGCAGCGGGTTCAGGGGCAGGAGTAGCTGCTGGCGCGGGAGCGGGCTCGGAAGATACTGCTTCTGCCTCCCCTTCCCCTTCCAGCATGGCGATAACCGTGCCGACCGCCACATTCTCTGTGCCTTCTGCGATCAGGATTTTGCCAAGCGTCCCCTCGTCAATCGCTTCAAATTCCATCGTCGCCTTATCGGTCTCGATCTCGGCAATGATGTCACCGGGCTCAATCGTGTCACCTTCAGCTTTGAGCCATTTGGCGAGCGTGCCCTCCTCCATCGTCGGGGAAAGCGCGGGCATCTTGAGTTCGATAGCCATCAATACTCTCCCACCAGAACATCGGTGTAGAGTTCGGCAGGCTCCGGCTCTGGCGAGGTTTCGGCAAAGTCAGCCGATGCAGCAACCTTAGCCCGGATAGCTTTGTCGATAGCCTTAAGATCTGCCTCATCCTTGCCCGACTGCATTAAAGCCTTCTTCAAACCTTCAATCGGGTCTTGCGTATCGCGCTTCTCCTGCACTTCTTCACGAGTGCGATATTTCGCAGGATCAGACATGGAATGGCCGCGATAGCGATAGGTGTTGCACTCCATCAGCACTGGGCCATTACCCTCGCGCACATGCTTGAACGCGATCTCAGCTGCGCCGCGAACTTCGAGGACATCCATTCCGTTCACATCCATTCCCGGAATCCGGAAGGCCGTGCCGCGCCGGTAGAATTCAGTTTCAGCCGAGGAGCGCGTGACAGCCGTGCCCATCGCATATTGGTTGTTCTCAACCACAAATACAATCGGCAGGTTCCAAAGGGCCGCCATATTAAACGTCTCGTAGACCTGGCCTTGGTTGGCCGCGCCATCGCCGAAATAGGCAAGGCAAAGCCCGCCATCTTCCTTGTATTTGTGCGCCAGCGCCAATCCGCCGCCCAACGCAACCTGCGCGCCAACAATGCCGTGCCCGCCGTAGAATTTGTGCTCGGTGCTGAACATGTGCATCGAGCCGCCTTTCCCCTTGGAGATACCCGCAGCGCGTCCTGTCAGCTCTGCCATGATAACATTGGGGTCGATCCCATAGGCAAGCATATGACCATGATCGCGGTATCCGGTGATCACACTGTCGCGATCATTATCAAGCGCTGATTGCAGCCCAATCGCCACCGCTTCCTGCCCAATATAGAGGTGACAAAATCCGCCGATAAGGCCAAGACCGTAAAGCTGGCCTGCCTTTTCCTCAAACCGCCGGATCAACAGCATCTGCTCATAGAAGTCGAGCATCTCCTGCTCCGATGCTTTGTAAGCGCCGGCTTTCTCATGGGCATCTTGCAATGAGTTGAGAGCAAATTCTTCGCTGCTCTTTGCGGGTTTTTTCGCAGCAGTTTTGCGTGGCTTTGCAGTCTTGGCCAAATTCGCGTTCCTTCGAGAGAAATTGCAGACAGGCGGCCTTCGCGGGGAGGAGAGGCCTTGCAAGGCCTATACGCTCAAACCGGAAAAAGGTTCAATCCTTCTAAGCGCATATCCTGCGCAATTTGCCCTAGGGTCGCCGATAGTTTTGGTGGGGACTGTCAGTCTTCGAGAGTGATAACGACTTCGTCAGGGTGCACGACATTAAGCCCCCGCACCAATTCGCCAGCAAGATCAGGATCAGCGCCGCGATAGTCGAGCAATTGCACACGATGCTCAAGCTCGTCGCGCTGCTCGGTCAGCATAGCAATCTGTGCATTGCGCTCTGTCAATGCCGTCGCATTTTCATTCCATGCGAGAAGACCGGTTGGGCCTGCCACTGCAAATGCAAAAAGAACCAGCAAACCCAATAGCGCCAAACCCTGCTTCATCTGAGCCCGCGACAATCCAGTGATCATCCGGTTGAGGGTTTCCTTTCGCGCCATGCCCACCTTGAATCACACTTGATTCACCGGCGCAAGCACTTTCTTCGCAAATGTGAATATAGTTGCAAATCAATAGGATCGCGGCAGCCCAAGAACATGCTCTGCGAGATAGGATAGGATCAGATTGGTCGAGATTGGCGCGACCGTATAAAGCCGGGCCTCGCGGAATTTCCGCTCGACATCATATTCCTCGGCAAATCCGAAGCCGCCATGGGTCTGGACGCACATGTCGGCTGCTTCCCAACTGGCCTCTGAAGCGAGCAGTTTCGCCATATTTGCCTCAGCCCCCGCATTACCGCCTTCGTCATATACCCCAGCTGCATGGCGCACCATCAGCTCAGCTGCACAAGTTTGGGCATAGCAGCGTGCGATCGGAAACTGGACGCCCTGGTTCTTGCCGATAGGGCCTGCAAACACCTCGCGTCCATTGGCATAATCGGTTGCCTTTTCGATGAACCATTTGGCATCGCCAATGCACTCAGCGGCAATCAATACGCGTTCAGCATTCATGCCGGAGAGGATGTAGCGAAAGCCCTTGCCTTCCTCTCCCACGAGCGAGCTTGCCGGAATGCGCATCTCGTCAAAAAACACTTCGGTGGTCGAGTGGTTCATCATCGTGCGGATCGGCTTGATCGACATGCCGTTCTTGAGCGCCTCGCGCATATCGACGAGAAAGATTGAAAGCCCCTCGGTCTTCTTCGCAACTTCCTCGCGCGGGGTTGTGCGCGCCAAAAGCAACATGAGGTCGGAATGCTCAGCGCGGCTGGTCCAGATTTTCTGGCCATTGACCACGTAGTGATCGCCATCTCGCACCGCTCGGGTCTTGAGGCTGAGTGTGTCTGTCCCGCTAGTGGGTTCGGAAACGCCAAAGGCTTGCAAGCGCAATTTGCCGCTCGCGATCTTGGGCAGATACTCAGCCTTTTGTTCTTGGGAGCCATAGCGCAGCAACGTGTTCATGATGTACATCTGCGCATGGGCAGCGCCGCCATTGCAGCCGGAGGCCTGAATTTCCTCCATAATCACGGCTGCTGCATCCAGCTTGAGCCCGCTGCCACCAAATTCTTCCGGTATCAGCGCTGCAAGAAAGCCTGACTGCGTGAGCGCATCGACAAATTCGGAAGGGTAAGCCCGATCCCGGTCCTTCTCGCGCCAGTATTCGCCTGGATAATCATCGCACAGTGCGCGCACGGCGCGCCGGATCTCAGCGAGTTCGGGAGTGTCGAGTTGCATTAAGGCCTCAGAATTCTGTGTCGATTGAGACTGCGCCATGCCCAACATAGTTAGACAAGTCTAGCTAGCCCTTGTGATAATCCGGCCTTTCACGGCTGGACGGATGCTCCACCTATGCTAGATCGGTTGCAAATAGGAGACTTAACCCAATGCAAGTGCTCAGTTACGACCCTGCCCGCTTTGCCGATATTCCCGATTATCCTTTTGCGGAAAATTGGTGCGAGATTGATCTGGGAGAAGGACATTCAGGACGGATGCATTATCTCGACGAAGGGCCGAGGGACGCGCCGCCTGTGCTCTTGTTCCATGGCGAGCCGAGCTGGAGCTTCCTCTACCGCAAGATGATCCCGCTACTGGTCGACGCGGGCTTTCGCTGTCTCGCGCCTGACCTCATTGGGTTTGGCAAAAGCGATAAACCCGACGACATCGGTTTCTACACCTATGCACGCCATGTGAACTGGCTGACGCAATGGCGGGAGAAAGTCGTGCCGCAACCCGCCGCCCTGTTCTGTCAGGATTGGGGCGGATTGCTCGGCCTCAATATGGTTGGCACCAAGCCTGATGCCTTTACATGCGTTGTGGCGAGCAACACCTTCCTGCCAACTGGCGGCACACCCTCGCCCGCATTCCTCGCCTGGCGCGAATTTGCCAAATCCAGCCCCGACTTCGCTATCGGCCCGATCATAGACCGCGCAACCCAGACAAAGCTGAGCGAAGCCGAGATTGCGGCATACAATGCGCCCTATCCCGATGAGCCATCAAAAGCAGGCGCGCGCGCTTTCCCTGCGCTAGTACCGGTTGAGGATGGAATGGCAGGCATTGAGGAAAACAAGCGCGTTTGGGAGGGACTTGCAGCTTACGACAAGCCCTTCCTCACGTTGTTCGGCGCAGATGATCCGGTAACAGGAGGGCTCGCCCCGCATCTGATCGAGCGTATCGCCGGGGCAAAAGACCAACCGCATGACACGCTGAGCACTTGCGGTCATTTCTGTCAGGAAGACCGCCCCAAAGAGTTGTCAGAAGGCGTGATCGACATAGCCCGCAAAGCAGGGTTCCTCACCTGACCGAGCTAAGCGAAAACGCACCGCTTTCGCGGTTGGAAGAATATGCCCTCGCAGTGATCATCGCGCTCACTGTCGCAAATGCCTATTATATCCATCCGATTATCAGCGAGGTTGCCGCGCATTTCCATGTCGGAGCGGCGCAAATCGGAATTGTGCCTGCGCTCAACCAGATTGCGCTTGCAGTGGGAATTTTGTTCCTGCTGCCCTTGGGTGACCGCTTCGGAAACAGGACACTCGTCTTCATCTTTTCGATTCTGCAGTCCGCATGCTTACTGACCATGGGATTGGCGAGCAGCTTTGCGATCTTCACAATCGCCTCAACAGTGCTGGGTTCGGTCACGATCGCACCCTATTTACTGCCCGCCTACGCCTCCAAACGCACACCTGCGCGAGCATTGGGCAAGACAACTGCACTGCTAACAGCAGGCATCTTGTTCGGAATCCTCTACGCGCGGGTAGGTGCAGGCGTGCTGGCCGAATATTTCGGTTGGCAAGTGGTCTATTTCCTCGCCAGCGCCTTGATGATTGTGCTGGTGGTTGCGCTGCGCTTTTTGATGCGCGGCAAGCGAAAACCACCGCCCGATGCATCTCCTCCCCAGCCTTATGGCGCCCTGATCGCCTCGCTCTGGCCATTAGCGCGCAAGCATCCAGAGGCCGCGCTTTCCGGCTGTATTCAGGCGCTCAATTTCTCGATGTTTATTGCGATCTGGTTGGGGCTGGCACTGCACCTCACCAGCGAGGAGATGGGCTATTCCGTCGACATTGTCGGCTATCTCGCATTTACCGCTGCGCTGAGCATGGCGACGACGCCGCGCCTCGGGATTTGGGTAGATAAGATCGGCGCAGAACGCGCGCGGCTTTACCTCACCGGCGTGCAGATCACCTCAGCTGTCTTGCTGTTTGCATTCGGCAACAGTCTCGCACTGTTGATGATCCCGATTGTTATGAACACGGTCGCAGGGCCAGTCATCGATGTGACGGGGCGGATGACCATTTTGCGGCTCGATCCCGATATCCGCACGCGGTTGATGACCGTTTATGTGGTGATCATGTTCACTGGCGGCGGGATTGCGAGCACAGCGGCCACGTCTATCTATGATGCAGCCGGATGGTCGGGCAATGCGGGTTTTGCTGGAGTGCTGGCACTGGCGGCTGCTGGGTTGAGTGCGATTGCCTACAAGAGACGTCCGCAAGCGTTTTAGCCAAGCGTTTTGTCTTAGTGGCTGGTGCGCCCGACAGGATTTGAACCTGTGGCCCCCAGATTAGGAATCTGATGCTCTATCCAACTGAGCTACGGGCGCGTCCAGAAGCGCATTTAGAACGCCCTTGCCCTGCTGGCAATCGTAGGCTCGATCAGTTCAGATCTTCGGGCGGCGCAACAGGAAATGGCAGGGGAGCAACTGCAATACCTTCATCCGCCAGGCTTTCCGCCTCTTCAACGCTCGCCTTGCCATGGATCGGCTTTTCATCCGCCTCGCCATAATGCATCGCGCGCGAGGCTTCGGCGAATTTGTCACCCACCCATGTGCTGTCTTTGAGCGCTTTTTCCTGCGCTTTGGCCAGCTGGGTTAGAGCCTTTTGAACCTCTTCGGGCATTGGCTGGCTGGCAACCGGATGCCCCTCTTCGCTTTCAACCGCTGTTGCCTGCTGCTCTGCCGAGACCTGTCTGTTTGAGCGGCTGTTTCCCTTCGCCGAAACAGCAGGCGCCATCGGAGCTTTGGAAACGTCTGGAGAGCCGCAATGCGGGCATGTAACAAGGCCTTGGCTTTGCTGATCAGCGAAATCGCCGGAAGAGCCGAACCACCCTTCAAAGAGGTGGCCTTCGCTGCACTGGAGGTCGAAAACGATCATCGTGTCAGCCTAATTGGGGATTTCGCGGCGATTGGCAAGGCTGGGGAGTTGGCCGCGCACCTCCTGGATACGGCCAAGATCGATATCGCAAAAGCCTAGTCCGGTCTCCTCTCCGCCCATATCAAGCAGCACTTTGCCCCATGGATCGACGACTAGCGAATGGCCGTAAGTTTTACGCCCGTCCTCATGGCTCCCCACTTGGGCGGCTGCGATGACGAAGGCTGAGGCTTCAATTGCGCGTGCGCGCAGCATGACATGCCAGTGATCTTTGCCAGTTGGCTTGGTGAAAGCAGCAGGCACAGCAATCGCATCGCATTGACGCTTGCCAAGCGCCTCGAACAAGGCGGGGAAGCGCAGATCGTAGCAGATCGTCAGACCAAGACGGCCAATCGGCGTGTCATCGATTGTGACCAATTGATCGCCGGGTTCATAGGCGCTGCTTTCCCGCCAAGTCTCGCCCGTATCCAGCTCGACATCAAACATATGGATCTTGTCATAGGTGATGGGCTTTGGATGGCCTTTGCCATAATAGAGCGCACGGTTCGCCCATAAGCCCTTGGTCTTGGCAACTGGCATAGAACCCAAGGCTATAGCTATGCCTGTTTTTGCCTGTAGCGCGCTTAAACGCCGTTCCATTTCGTGTGGAGCATCGCTTTCAATCCATCCAGCAGCGCGGCCACGCTTGCGGTCAAGCAATATGGCCATTTCGGGCGTGAAAAGAATTTGCGCGCCCTTACCAGCTGCCTCAAACGCCGCCATCTCAATCTCAGCAAAATTCGCCTCAGGATCAATTCCTGAAGTCATCTGGAGAACCGCGATTTTGGGCATCGCTAGTGCCTATCCCGCTAGCAAAGCGTCAAGCTTGCCTGCCTGCTCCAACGCTGCCAGATCGTCCGAGCCGCCTACATGTGTATCGCCAATAAAGATTTGCGGCACAGTGCGCGCCTGCGGTGCGCGTTCCATCATTTCAGCGCGTTTGGGGCCGCCCATCGTGATGTCATGTTCGCTATATTCGGCGCCCTTGGTGTCCAGCAGCGCCTTCGCGCGCGTGCAAAAGGGGCAAAGCTGCTTGGTATAGATGTCGATTGTTTGAGCCATGTCGTGTGTTCTCTTTTTGCAATTTCAAAGCGCTTGAAAGCGCATTTCCGATTTCTTATCTGGTACGTGTTGGAGATTGCCGCAAGGGATCATCCGACAATTCATAGGGAAGTGCAACATGGTGCTGGCTTCCTCTTAAATGTCAAATTGCTCAACGAAGAGGATTTGTGAATATGTCACGTTTGGATTTTACCCCCTATCGCCGCACAACCGTTGGTTTCGACCATCTGTTCGACCTGCTCGAGAGTCAGGTTCGCCAGAATGCGGGCGATAATTACCCCCCGTTCAATATCGAGCGTAAAGGCGATGACGAATATCGCATCACGCTGGCTGTCGCTGGTTTCCGCCCCGACGATATTGACATCACCGCGCAACAAAACCTTTTGACTGTGCAGGGCCGCAAACGCGAAGATACAGGCGATGGCCAGATGCTGCATGTCGGCATTGCCAATCGCGGGTTCGAGCGCCGGTTTGAGCTTGCTGATTACGTCCGCGTAGAAGCTGCCGATATGGCTGACGGGTTACTCATCATTGATCTCCTGCGCGAAGTGCCTGATGCGATGAAGCCCAAGAAAATTGCAGTAAACGGCCAGCAGGCGACATTGAAAGCCGTTCCCAAAGACGGGGATAGCGACGACGAGGCCTCTGCGGCCTAGTCACTTGCATCAATTGCAGACAAATTCGGGGGCGGTTCGAAAGAGCCGCCCCCACGGCTTTGTGGGCCGTCTCACTCGCCAATCACCATCTGGGTCGTAAGTAGATGGTGACAAGCGCTTGAGCTTCCTTAGACCAGACGGGATTGCTCCACCGCCGCTGCCACAAACCCTGCAAAGAGCGGATGCGGATCAAACGGTTTCGATTTCAGTTCGGGGTGGAACTGCACGCCCACGAACCACGGATGGTCTGGACGCTCTACGATCTCTGGCAATAGCCCATCGGGTGACATGCCGGAGAAGACCAATCCTTGTTTTTCTAGCCTTTCAATATAGGCTCCATTTACCTCGTAACGGTGCCGATGCCGTTCGGAAATCTGCTTAACACCGCCATAAATTCGCGAAACATGGCTGTTTCCAGTGAGCTTGGCTTCATAAGCGCCGAGCCGCATCGTGCCGCCCAGATCGCCGCCCTCTTCGCGCTGCTGGATGCCTTCCTCTGTCATCCATTCGGTGATGATACCAACCACCGGCTCGTCAGTTGCGCCAAATTCCGTCGAAGAAGCCTTCTCCACTCCAGCAGCTCGTGCGCCTTCGATGCAAGCCATCTGCATTCCCAGACATATGCCGAAAAACGGCACATTGCGCTCGCGAGCAAAGCTTACGCTGGCGATCTTGCCTTCTGCTCCGCGTTCACCAAATCCGCCGGGCACCAATATGCCGTGGAGCGGTTCAAGCGCAGCGGCAATATCGGAGGCGTCCTGCTCAAACACTTCTGCATCAATCCAGCGGATATTGACCTTTACCCGGTTCGCCATTCCGCCATGGACGAGCGCCTCGTTCAAGGATTTGTAGGCGTCTTGCAGGCCGACATATTTGCCCACTACGCCAATGGTGACTTCGCCTTCCGGATTTTCGCGACGGTCAACCACGTCATGCCAGCGCGCAAGGTCAGGCTCGGGCGCGTCGGTAATGCCAAAACCGCGCAGCACTTCATCATCGAGCCCTTCCTCGTGATATTGCAACGGCACCGAATAGATCGAGCTTGCATCAAGCGCGGGGATTACCGATTCCTTGCGCACATTACAGAAATTGGCGATCTTTTGCCGCTCGCCATCAGGGATCGGATGCTCTGCGCGGCACAAAAGCACATCGGGCTTTATCCCGAGCGAGGCAAGCTCGCGCACCGAATGCTGCGTCGGCTTGGTCTTAAGTTCGCCCGCTGCGGCGATATAGGGCACTAGAGTGACATGCACGCTAAGGGTTTGCCGCGGCTCGAGCTCGTTGCGCAATTGCCGGATCGCTTCCATGAAAGGCAGCGATTCAATATCGCCAACCGTTCCGCCAATCTCGCACAGGATAAAGTCGTGGTCGCCCTGATCGGCGAGCGCAAAGGATTTGATTGCGTCGGTCACATGCGGGATCACTTGCACTGTTGCGCCAAGATAGTCGCCGCGACGTTCCTTGGCGATAATGTCCTGATAGACGCGGCCAGAGGTGATGTTGTCGCTCTGCCGGGCGGAAACGCCAGTGAAACGCTCATAATGGCCAAGATCAAGATCGGTCTCTGCCCCGTCATCGGTGACATAGACCTCGCCATGCTGATAGGGGCTCATCGTCCCCGGATCGACATTGAGATAGGGATCAAACTTGCGAATACGCACCTTATACCCGCGCGCTTGCAGAAGCGCTGCGAGTGATGCTGCCATGAGACCTTTGCCGAGCGAGGAGACCACGCCGCCGGTGATAAAAATGTACCGCGCCATGGGAGGAAAGGCTTAAGCCGTCTTGCCGCAATCGCGCAAGATGGTTTGGCAGCCCCAAGGCTACAATCCACAGCGCAATTTTAAACGGATCAGATTATTCGGTCGAGCCAGCCAGCGGATCATCATCTGCCGCCGTTTCGCCTGTTGCGGCTTCTGCCCCGCCTGATCCGGGCAATGCGAGCGGATCGGCGGGCTCTTCACTGGCCACATTGCGGTCAATCGTGCTGGTAATCTCGCGGCTGCCGGTTGTGTCCACCGCTACTGCGGCAAGAGTGATCGACAATGCGACAAAGGCAATCGCCAGCCAGCGGGTCGCACGAGTGAGGAAATCGGCTGCTCCGCGCGCGCCCATCACACCGCCAGGGTTGCCGCCAATGCCAAGGCCGCCGCCTTCCGAACGCTGCATCAAGATCACGCCAACAAGAGCCGCAGCGACTATCGCCTGAACAACGGTAAGAAAGATAAAGAGCGACATGCGAGATAGCCTATAATTCGTGTGTTGTGTGCGATTTAGGGACGCGAGGACTTGAGAGCAAGCCCTTCGCGCTAGCTATCAGAAGCATCCGCTGCAGCAATAGCGATGCCCATGAAGCTATCCGCTGTAAGGCTGGCCCCGCCAACAAGCGCACCGCCAACTTCGTCAGCTGCCAACAATTCCTTGGCGTTTTCCGGCTTCACCGAGCCGCCATAAAGAATGCGTATCTCCGAACCGTGCTCTGCGCCGTAAATATCGACCAGTAGTTTGCGAATAGTGACATGCATTGCTGCAACATCATCGGGGCTGGCTGTCTTGCCCGTACCAATCGCCCAGATCGGCTCGTAGGCGACAGTGATGAGTTCGCCAGCATTGTTTGTTTCAGGAAGCGAGTCGCGCAGCTGCTTCTTCACAAAGGAAGCCTCGTTACCCTTCTCGCGCACATCTTCAGGCTCTCCGCAGCACATGATAACGCGCAAGCCATTGGCCAGCACAGCATCAGCTTTCGAGCGGATCAGCTCGTTGCTTTCATTATGCGCACCGCGCCGTTCGCTATGGCCAAGGATGACAAATTTCGCGCCCGCATCGGCCACCATCGAGGCAGAAATGTCACCCGTGAAAGCGCCATCTTCGGACGGATGGCAATCTTGCGCACCCACACCGATTTGCTCCGCCTCTTTATGAACGCCGTGAATCAGAGTGAAAGGCGGCGCAATGGCCACCTCCACTTTCATCAGGCGCTGAGCAGCGCGGTCAATCGCGCGCGCTTCTGAAAGCATGGCGCGCGTGCCGTTCATCTTCCAATTGCCAACAATATAGGGCCGCTCGGCCATGGGGGTAGGTCCTGTCACTAAATCGAATCTTGTATACCCTCATAGAGGGCAAGGTTGACGAGCGGCTAGCTGACCTTTCGCTTTGCGTCAAAACCCGTTTGACCTGTTGCGGCGAAGTCGCAGGACAGATAAAGCGCGCTCGAACGGGCATTTGGTTAGTCGCCCGCCACTATTTCAAGGGTATTTCTCGAATATGATTACCTTCTTCCGCAGAATCTTCGCCTCCAAGATCGGATTGGCCATCACTATTGGCTTTATCGGCCTGATTGCGATTGCCTTTGCCAGCGCCGATGTCTCGGGAACCGGGACCTTCGGGGGCGTTTCGGGCGGTGACAGCGTCGCCGTCGTTGGTGATCAAAAAATCCCCAATGCCGATTTCGCCCGCACGGCAAGCTCTGCATTGGATCAAATTCGCCAAAACAATCCGACCGCAACGATGCAAGCTTTCATCGAGCAGGATGGGCTTGATAATGTGCTCGACCAATTGATCGACCGCTTCGCCATTGCCGGATATGCGGAGAAATTCGGCCTTCGAGCTGGGGATAACTTGGTCAACAACGAGATTATGCAAATCCCTGCGTTTTTCGGGCCGGATGGCAGCTTTAGCCAATCCGCATATGAAGGCGCGCTGGCCCAGCAAGGGCTGTCTGATGCGATTGTCCGCCAAGATTTCGCGCGCGGATTGCTGGCAGAGCAGATTGAGCAGGCCGCGACCCGCGGCGCTGCACTGCCCAGCAAATTCGCGCTGCGTTACGCCGAGCTACTGGGAGAGCGCCGCAAGGGCTCGATTGCATTCCTGCCCAGCGCTGCTTTCGCGCCGAAGGATGACCCGACCGACGAACAGATCAAGACATTCTATGACGAGAACCGGGCGCGTTATATCCGCCCTGAACGCCGTACGATCCGCTTTGCCACTTTCGGTATGGAGAATATCGATGTGCGCACCGCGCCGACCGATGCCGAGATTGCGAAGCGCTACAATGACAAAAGGGACGAGTATTCTGCGAGCGAGGAACGCACGTTCACGCGGCTAATCGTCCCCACAAAAGAAGCCGCCGATTCGATCAAATCACGCGTTGATGGCGGGGCGAGCCTTGCCAGCGTGGCTGAGGAAGCCGGTTTCTCGACCAGCGAAATCGGCCCCGTCACTAAAGAGGCCTACACCTCCGAGAACAGCAAGGCTGTGGCCGATGCCGCTTTTGCGGCGGGTCGCGGTGCGCTTGCACAACCGGTGCAAGGCGCGCTGGGCTGGCATGTCGTGAAAGTAGACAAGGTCGACGCGAAGTCTGCCCGCTCGCTGGCGCAGGCTACGCCTGAAATCCGCGAGCAACTTACCAGTGAAATGCGTATTGCGGCGCTTGCCGACCTGAGCGCACGGATTGAAGAGCAGGTGGATGAGGGCACGCCTTTGAGCAAGGTTGCCGAAGATCTCGACATCAAGATCACCACCACCCCCGCCCTCACCGCTGATGGCCGGATCTATGAAAGCCCACAGCAAACCGCGCCCGAGCAATTGGGAGAGACCATCGCCACAGCTTTCCAGATGGACGAAGGCGAGCCGCAATTGGCCGAAGTCACTCGCGGGGAGATGTATATCGTCTTCGAAGTGGGCGAGATCACGCCTTCGGCGACTGCCCCGCTTGACGAGATCAAGGACGATGTGAAATCGGCTTGGAAACGCGACAGCGGAGCAAAGCTTGCCAAGGAAGCTGTTGATCGGGTTCTCAAGCGCATGGCAGAGGATGGCACTTTGGCTGCAGCTGTGCGCAAGGAAGAAACCAATCTACCACCTGCAGAAAGCGTTAATCTGACGCGCGACCAGATCGTCAATCAGCAGCGGCAGGTTCCCCCGCCGCTTGCGCTCTTGTTCTCGATGGCAACCGGCACAACCAAGCCGCTTGAGGCTGCCAATGATATGGGCTTCTTCATCGTCAGCCTGAACGATATCGAGACCCGCTCGATGGATGACAATGAATCGCTGCTTGAGGCAACCACTAACCAACTGCAGACCGCTTTGACTGCCGAGTATCGCGAGCAATTGACCCGCGCCATCCGCGAGGAATTGACGGTTGAACGCAATGAAAGCGCAATTGAAGCGGTTCGCAAGCAGCTGGTTGGCGAAAGCTGATAGCGCAAAGGTGTCGCACGCAGTTTTGCCAGAGAATGCCGAGGCCGCAGCAAAAGCGCTTGGCAAGGGTGCACCTGCGCTGGTGTGGCGGCGGATCATTGCCGACACGGAAACGCCGGTCGGCGCAGCCGCCAAGCTGATCGAGCCCGAACGCGGCGATTTTCTGCTCGAATCTGTTGAAGGGGGCGAGGTTCGCGGGCGCTATTCGCTGCTTGGGCTCGATCCCGATCTGGTTTTTCGGGCGTCTGGCCAAGCGGCTGAAATCAACCGCATCTGGCGCAATGACCGCGCTGCCTTCAGTGCGCTTGAGGGTGACGGATTGAGCGAATTGCGCGCGCTCGCCAAACAATGCCAGATCGATGTGCCTGATGGCCTGCCGCCTGCGCTTGCCTGTCTTGTTGGCTATTTCGGATATGAGACGATTGGTCTGGTGGAGGACATTCCCCGCGCCCACCCAAGCGAGCTTGCCCTTCCCGACATGCTGTTCGTGCGGCCTACGCTGATCTTGATCTTCGACGGGCTTACCGACGAGCTGTTCGCAGTCGCACCGATCTGGTCTGCACAAGAACCTGCGCGCGCAATCGAGCAGGCAGGCGAACGAATTGACGAGGCGCTATCAAAGCTGGCCAACACGGCCGTTCAAAGCCCTCGCCATGATGATCTTCCCGCGATGGAGCTGGAGCCAGTGCTGGCGGGCGATGACTACAAAGCGATGGTCAATAGCGCGAAGGATTACATCCGTGCAGGCGACATCTTTCAGGTAGTGCTGGCGCAGCGTTTCACTTGCCCCTTCCCCCTGCCGCCGCTGGAGCTTTATCGCGCCTTGCGCCGGGTGAACCCGTCCCCTTTCCTCTATTTCCTCGACCTGCCCGGTTTTGCTGTTGTCGGCTCCAGTCCTGAAATCCTTGTGCGTGTGCGTGATGGCGAAGTTACTATTCGGCCAATCGCCGGTACGCGCCCGCGCGGTGAAACGGCTGTGCAAGATGATGCGAACGAGCAGAGCCTGTTGGCTGATCCGAAAGAGCGCGCAGAACATTTGATGCTGCTTGATCTTGGCCGCAATGATGTCGGGCGGGTCGCAGCGCGCGGCTCGGTCGAGGTGACCGACAGCTTCTCCATCGAACGCTACAGCCATGTCATGCATATCGTCAGCAATGTGGTTGGCAAGTTGGACACCAGCAAAGACGCGCTCGATGCATTGTTCGCAGGCTTTCCCGCAGGCACGGTTTCAGGCGCTCCGAAAATCCGTGCATGCGAGATCATTGCCGGGCTGGAGAGCGAAACGCGCGGGGCCTATGCTGGCGGGGTTGGCTATTTTGCACCCGATGGCTCGGTCGACAGCTGTATTGTTTTGCGCACAGCGGTTGTAAAGAATGATGTTATGCACGTTCAGGCTGGCGCGGGAATTGTCGCAGATAGCGAGCCGGACTATGAACTGGCCGAATGCAAGGCCAAAGCGGGCGCTCTGATTGCAGCGGCGCGCGAGGCGGCCAAACAGGCTCAAACACCGGGATTTGGACAATGAAATTTGCGCGCGCGATCCTTGCCTCAATGGGCGCCACACTGCTGCTGGCGGGATGCAGTTCGGAAGCGGAGGGAGAGCCGGTGGTGCGTGCCGAGATCGGGATGGGCAATGGCGAAGGCTCTGAGATTGTCGAGATGCCAACGCCCCAGCCCAATTCGCTCGCGGTTTCCGAGCCTGCTGCAGGGTCGGCCTGTCGCCAACGCAGCTTTGATGGCAAAGCTTTCACTCATTGCATTGCCGATCCTGAAATCCACCGCATCCGCTCTGTCTTGAACGGTGAGAATGGCAAGCCATTGCGCTCTATGCGGGCCTATTCTGACGAGCTCGGGCGGCAAAGCGATATCGTGGTTTTTGCTGTGAATGGCGGCATGTTCAAAGGTGACGGTGCGCCGGTTGGCTATCTTGTCGAGGAAGGCGAGCGCTTGAACGGTCTCAATCGTGGCAGCGGCGAAAGCAATTTTTTCATGAAGCCCAATGGCGTGTTCTTCGGAACCGAGGGCAAATGGGATATTTTCGCGACCGAATGGTTCTTTACCACCGTTGGCACACGGCCGCAGTTCGGCACGCAATCCGGCCCGATGCTGGTCATCGAAGGCAAGCTGCATCCCGAGATTGCAGAGAACGGCCCGTCAAAGGCTGTGCGCAATGGCGTGGGCATAGGCAAGGATGGCAAGGCGCATTTTGTTTTGTCAGAAGAAGCCGTCTCTTTCGGTCAGCTGGCACGCTTCTTTCGCGATGAACTTAAAACGCCCAATGCACTGTTTCTTGACAGCAATGTCTCGGCCCTGTGGGACCCGGCGACCGAGCGGATAGACGTTGGCGCACCGCTTGGTCCGATGCTGGTTGTCTATAAACGCAAGGGCAATTCGCCGTGATCCTTGTCATCGACAATTATGACAGCTTCACCTTCAATCTCGTCCATTACTTGATGGAATTGGGCGCAGATGTGCGGGTAGAACGCAATGATGCGCTTTCGGTGAGCGAGGCGATGGCACTAGGCGCAAATGGCATTCTCATCTCGCCAGGCCCCTGCACACCAAACGAGGCCGGAATTAGCTTGGAGCTGGTTGCAGCCTGCGCTGATGCTGCCAAACCGCTGTTGGGGGTCTGTCTTGGCCACCAGTCGATCGGTCAGTATTTCGGCGGGACAGTGGTTCGCGGCGGGCTGATGCATGGCAAAACCTCGCCTGTCACCCATGACGGGACAGGCGTGTTCGAAGCCCTGCCCTCGCCCTTCATGGCAACGCGCTATCACTCTCTTGTGGTCGAAAATGCGTCTGAGGAATTGCTGGTCAATGCCACATCCAATGATGGCTTTGTCATGGGTTTTCGGCACGCCTCGCTGCCCATTCACGGCGTCCAGTTTCACCCCGAGAGCATCGCGACCGAACAAGGCCACGCGCTGCTCGCCAATTTCCTGCGCATTTGCGGGATCGAGCCGGAAAGGATTGCGGCATGATGGAGCTGCCCGAAGGCGTAGAGCCGCTAAGCGAAGCCGATGCCGAAGCTGCCTTTGCTCGCCTGCTCGATGGCAAAACGAGCGAAGAAGAGATCGAACGATTTCTGGTCGCTTTGTCAGACAGAGGCGAAACGGCGGAGGAAATTACGGGTGCTGCAAGAGCATTGCGTGCGCGGCTCATCCCTATCCAAGCGCCCCAAAATGCCATTGATGTGTGCGGCACAGGCGGCGACGGGCATCACACGCTCAATGTCTCGACTGCGGTAAGTTTGGTGGTGGCAGCTTGCGGCGTACCTGTCGCCAAGCATGGCAACCGTGCAGCATCATCGAAAGCGGGCGCTGCTGACACACTGGAAGCGCTTGGCCTTGATATGGATGCAGCTGGACGCACAGCGGAAAAGACGTTGGCAGAAATTGGTATCTGCTTTCTATTTGCCAAGAACCATCATCCTGCAATGGGCCGGATTCAACCTATTCGCCAACGCATCGGGCGGCGCACGATTTTCAATCTGATGGGCCCGCTTTCCAATCCGGCAGGGGTCAAGAACCAGCTCATTGGGATTGCAAGGCCTGCTTATGTGCCGATCTATGCCCGCGCGATGGCGCAATTGGGCACTGATCGTTCGCTGATTATCTCCGGTGATGAGGGGCTTGACGAGTTGAGCCTTGCTGGCGGCAATGAAGTGGCTGATGTGCGCGGCTCGACCTTCGTGATGCAGCGCCTTCATCCCAGTGATGCGGGCCTTCCCACTGCTCCTGTTGAGGCAATCAGAGGCGATGATGCAACACATAATGCCGCGGCTCTCAAAGCGCTTTTGCAAGGGACGCCCGGCCCCTATCGTGATGCCGTTCTGCTAAACGCTGCTGGCGGATTGCTGGTCGCAGATATTGGCGGCGACTGGGCAGAGCGTGTTGCGATTGCTGCACAAGCGCTCGATTCAGGCAAAGCGCTTGCCTTGCTTGAACGCTGGATTGAGCTGGCTCAATAAACGCATTGAGATGACAACACGCCAATGAACAAGCTTGAAGAAATTTGCGCCACCAAGCGCGAGGAAGTCGCCGTTCGCAAGGCGAGCTACTCGATTGTCGACCTTGAAATGCAAGCCTATGCCGCCAGCGCTCCACGCGGTTTCGAAGCAGCATTGCGCAAAGCAAGCGAGGTTGGCTTTGGCCTGATCGCGGAAATCAAGAAAGCCTCGCCTTCCAAAGGTCTCATCCGCGAAGATTTCCGCCCTGCTGACCATGCCCGAGATTATCAGGAAGGCGGCGCGGCGTGCCTCTCCGTCCTTACCGACACACCCTATTTCCAAGGCCATGCCGACTATCTGATCGCAGCGCGCGCGGCTTGCGACCTGCCCGCTTTGCGCAAGGATTTCATGGTCGATCCATGGCAAGTGGCAGAGGCCCGCGCAATGGGCGCAGATGCCATTTTGATCATCGTTGCAGCGCTTAGCGACACGCAAATGCAGGAGATCGAAGCCGCAGCGATTGAGTTTGCGATGGATGTGCTTGTCGAAGTGCATGACGAGGGCGAGATGGAACGCGCCCATGCGCTCCAATCGCGGTTGATCGGGGTCAACAATCGTGATCTCAAACGCTTTGTCACCGATCTAGCCGTAACCGAGAGACTTGCCCCGCTCGCCCCTGAAGGCGCGCTGCTGGTTGGCGAAAGCGGAATTGCAACCCATGCCGATTGTGAGCGGCTCGCACAGGCTGGCGTCCGGTGCTTTCTGGTTGGCGAGAGCTTGATGCGCGCAGATGATGTGGC
>CAZJAG010000001.1:55567-78764 GCA_964543735.1 uncultured Porphyrobacter sp.
CAAAATCCGACACAAGGCGGGTAGCGGTCGCAGGCGGATTGATCAGAATGCGGGCAGCGGCTCTGGCTGCAATTGTCGAAGGCAATGCCCCCAAAGGCGACGTGTTGGGAACCGCGCGCATTGCCGGAATTATGGCAGCGAAGAAGACGGGCGAGCTCATCCCGATGTGCCACCCGCTTGTGCTTGATGCGATCAATATCGACTTCGCATTTGTCGAAACCGGAGTTCAGGTCACTGCGACCGCTTCGCTCACCGGCAAGACGGGTGTCGAAATGGAAGCGCTCACCGCAGCCAGCGTCGCTCTGCTCACGATCTACGATATGGCCAAGGCGCTCGACAAAGGGATGGTCGTGGAAGGGGTACGCCTGCTTGAGAAACGCGGCGGCAAGTCGGGCCATTGGGTTGCTGCTGGCCACAATCCTCTATGACAGACGCACTCGAACTGGAGGAAGCACAAGCGCGCATCCTTCAACTTGCCCGGCTCATGCCCAATATGGAAGTGCCGTTGGCGCAGGCACAAGGGCGTTATCTTGCCAAAGCCCTCGTCAGCCGCCGCACACAGCCAAGCGCTGATCTGTCGGCGATGGATGGCTATGCCTTGGGGCCTGAGCGTCCCTCGAACGACCAATGGCGGCTTGTTGGCGAGAGCCGTGCTGGCACGCCCTTTAACGGCGAACTGAAAGCCGGCGAGACCATTCGCATATCAACCGGCGCGCATATCCCCAACGGCGCGGATAGGGTGCTGATTCAGGAGAATTGCAAAGCGAGCGCTGACATTGTCACGCTCACCAGCGATTATCCCGATCCGCTGCGACATATTCGTCAGCGCGGTTTCGATTTTGCGCAAGGTGACGAGCTGATTGCGAGCGGGACGCGGCTTTCATCTGCGCATATAGCACTGGCAGCAGCAGGGGGATATTCCGCGCTTCCGATTGCCAAACCGCCACGCGTTGCGATCCTTGATAGCGGTGATGAGCTGGTCGCTGACCCCGCCTCGGCAAGCGAGCATCAATTGCCAGCCAGCAATGGCTTTATGCTGGAGGCGATGCTTGCCCCGCTTGGCTGCGAGATCGTGCGTTTGGGCCCTGTAGGCGATGATGCGGATGCGCTGGCAATGGCGCTGGAGGGGGCAGACGAAGCGGACGTACTGATCACTACCGGCGGCGCGTCAGTGGGGGATCACGATTTGATGAAGCCCGCGCTTGAGGCGTGGGATGCGAGCCTTGATTTCTGGCGCGTGGCGATGAAACCGGGCAAGCCAATCATGGTGGCTACAAGGACAGGCAAGAGAGGCGATCAAGTGATCTTTGGCCTGCCCGGCAATCCCGTCTCCGCCTATGTCACTTGCGTGCTGTTTGCTTTGCCGCTCATCCGCGCAAGCATGGGGGCTCACGCGCCCCTACCTTTCACAATGACTACGCAGACGGCTTGCGACCTTGCACCGGTTGGCCCGCGCCGCGAATTTGTAAGAGCCCATTTCGACGGCGAGCATGTGCGCCTTGTAGGCTCGCAGGATTCCAGCGCGCTTGCTGCATTGTCTCAGGCCAATTGCCTGATTGACCGCCCCGCCCGCGCTGGTTCAGTGCCAATTGGCGGCGAAGTCCGCCTTATCCTGCTGGGTGATCTGCAAGCGACTTGACTTTAGCCTATGAGTTGCCTACTTGTTCCTCATTCGTTCACTATTTAGGTGCGCGAGACTAAGGCGAGCAAGGAGGATATCGCCATGCTGACGGCTAAGCAGCACGAATTGATCCAGTTTATCCAGCAACGTCTGGACGAGACGGGGATCTCCCCCAGTTTTGAAGAAATGAAAGATGCACTCGATCTGAAGAGCAAATCGGGTGTTCACCGTCTGATTTCGGCTTTGGAAGAACGCGGCTTTATCCGGCGGCTTCCCAATCGCGCGCGCGCTTTGGAAGTCATCAAACAGCCAGAGGATTCGACCCCTACCCCGCGCGCATCAGCTGCCAATGATGTTGTGTCCAAGGTGGCCAGCTCTGCACCAAGTGCGCCTGAGCCTGCCAATGATGTGATCGAGATACCCTTGCACGGGCGGATTGCGGCGGGCGCTCCGATTGAAGCGCTCGAGGGGCAAAACAGCCTGCCTGTGCCGGCGGCTTTGCTTGGGCCGGGTGATCACTATGCCCTCGAAGTGTCGGGCGATTCCATGGTCGAGGCTGGCATTTTCGATGGCGACTTTGCGCTGATCAAGCGCACGGACACCGCGCGCAATGGCGAGATTGTGGTGGCGCTTGTTCGCAATGAAGAGGCAACGCTCAAATATCTTGCCAAGGAAGACGGGATGGTGCGGCTTGATCCGGCCAATGCTGCTTACGAGCCGCAAGTCTACAATCCGGCAGAGGTCGTGGTACAAGGCAAGCTTGCTGGCTTGTTGAGGCGTTACCACTAAGGGCACGCGCTTTTTGTTCCCCCGTGCGCGGTGAGTTTGCGCTCTTGAAGATCGACCCTTCCTTCAAGAGTGCTAGTCCTGCTCACCGCGCCACCAACCATGCTCCCCTTGCCCGCTGGCGACAGTGGTGATGGATTGCTCCTTAAGCGATATAGCCAGCCCGCCCGTGCGGGAGAGCAAGCGCCCATCGGCTTTGAGCCATTTGGGGCGGCATGAAGATGGCAGCCAACGATCTGCAATCACTATGTCGGATTGCTCGCAGGCGGCGGCTAGAGCGCGCTCTTCAACACGGTCGCGATTGCGCGCCATTAATATGCTCCACTCACGGCCACCGCGATGCAGATTGGCAACGCAAAATTCGGGCGAGCAATCCGCTCCCTTCCAGTCAGCCAATACCACAGGCTCGCTCTTGACACTGGCGAGCTCCATCAGATTGTCGCGGGCATAGGAGGAACGGCTGTTGCGCAGGCTCAGCAGTCGCATCTCGCCCGTGTTCACATCCTCGATCGTGATCCCGACATGCCGCCCGTCGTTTGAGACAAGCACATCGGGGATCGGCGTGAGGAGCAGCATCACGGTCGCAATCGCGGCTGGCACGAAGCCCAACAATCGGTAGCGTCCTCGCCATAATGCCAGCCACAGACTGCCTGCGAGGAATAGCGCGTAGTTAAACCAGCTCATCTGCGGCATCAGTTTCACCGCACCGGGTTGCTCGGCAGTTGTATGCGCAATCCACAAGAGCAGCTCCAAAGATTTGCCCACAAGCCACCATGCGGGCGCCCCCAATCCAATAGCATCCAGCAACAGCGCAATCGCAATCATGGGCATAGAGATGAAAGTCACCAGCGGAATTGCGATTACATTGGCGAGCGCGCCGTAAACACCAGCGCGGTGAAAATGGAACAACACAATCGGCATCAGCGCAATCTCGATCACAAAGCCTGTAGCCAGCAGCATCACAGCGCGCCGCCCGACATGCGCGCTCCAGCTTTCCTCTCGCGGCGCAAGGAAATCGCGCACAGGCCCGCTATTGTGGAGTGCAACAATGGCAATCACAGCAGCAAAACTCATCTGGAAGCTTGGCCCAATCAACGCCTCGGGCCAGAAGAGCAGAACGAAAAATGCGGCAGCGGCGACCATCCGCAAAGACAAGGCATCGCGTCCCAATGCGAGTGCGATCAGCACCAGAACCGCGCCAACGCAGCTACGCACTGTCGGCACTTCGGCGCCCGTTAGCAAAGTATAGCCAATTCCGGCGAGCGCGCCCACTCCGGCTGCAAGCACGGGCAATCGCACGCGCAAAACAAGTGGCGGGAACAATGCCAGCAATTTGAGCGCCAGCATATACCCTGCCCCGATGACCGCGCTCACATGCAATCCGCTGATCGAAAGCAAATGGGTGAGGCCGCTATCGCGCATCGCTTCTTCATCTGCCTCGCTGATCCCGCCGCGATCCCCGCTGGCAAAGGCCGCAGCGATGGAGCCGGGCGACCCGCTCAATTGTTCGCGGACATGGCTGGAAATGCGCCTTTGGAGCACTGGCAAGCTGCCGCCACTTTCCCCCGCTTTGATGACCTCAATGTCTCCGACAAGGCTGCCAGTTGCAGCAAAACCTTGAAACCACGCCGCGCGGGCAAAGTCATATCCGCCCGGCAACATTGGCGGCGCCGGCGGCATCAGCCTGACGCGAATGTTGAGCGTTGCCCCCTCGGAAACCCCCTCGGTCATGGCTTCAAGCGGAACATTGACCCGCATCTTGCGCGCCTCACCCGACAAAGCATCGCGTGAGGCGATGATCAGCCTTACCCTGTCACGCGCGGGCTGGTCCTCTCGGGATAAGATATAGCCCTGCACGCGCTCGACCCCGGGTCGTTCTAACGCGGTCGCTCCGACCAGTTCTGACCGTGTCCAGATGAGGGCAATGCCAAATGCGAAGATTAGACCCAATGCGATGAGAGCGCTGCGCAAATGCGGCAGTTCATCCTCGGCGCGGATGAGCGCTGCGCCGCACAGCGCCAGCATCAGCCCTGCTCCCATGGCCGCCACCCATTGCCAAGGCGCGCTCAAACCGAACCAGCTGACAATCCCGCAAGCGAAGACCACCACCAGCCATGGCGCACGATCAAAACCTGCATCTGCCAGAAAGCGTTCGAGCGCCAGTGTTATGCTGGACAATTTGAAGCGGCTGCGCCAAGGGCGCGGCTGAGGCTGGTGTGCGCCGCTTGCGCTCCCTTCGAGGGGAATATGAGGCGCGTGCGTAGTCGCCATGTATAGTTCAGCAGATAGATAGAAAAGTCACAGCAATGGCAAGTAAAAGCGATTCTTCAGTCATCACTCGATTTGCACCCTCGCCCACTGGATTTCTCCATTTGGGCGGTGCGCGCACGGCTTTATTCAACTGGCTTTATGCGCGCCATCATGGCGGCAAAGCGCTTTTGCGGATCGAGGATACGGACAAGAAACGTTCAACGCAGGAGGCGATTGACGCGATCCTTGGCGGGCTTGACTGGCTCGGGCTCGATTATGATGAAGCGCCAACGTTCCAGTCTGCGCGCGCTGAACGACACGCAGAGGTGGCGCGCAAGCTGCTTGAGGCAGGTCATGCGTATAAGTGCTTTGCGACGCCGGAAGAGCTTGCCGAAATGCGCGAGGAGCAACGCGCGAACAAGCAGCCCATGCGCTATGACGGGCGCTGGCGTGACCGCGATCCTTCTGACGCTCCGTCCGATGCGCCCTGCACTATTCGCCTCAAAACCCCGCTCGAAGGCGAGGCTACGATAGAGGATGAGGTGCAAGGCGCGGTCTCGGTTAAGAATGCAGAGCTTGACGATTATATCATCCTGCGTGCTGATGGCACGCCGACCTATATGCTCGCTGTGGTGGTCGATGATCACGATATGGGTGTGACCCATGTGATCCGAGGCGATGATCATCTGAACAACGCCTTCCGCCAATTGCCAATCTATCGCGCGATGCATGCGATCGAAGACAATTGGCCCGACCCGACCTATGCACATATCCCGCTGATCCATGGGTCGGACGGGGCAAAGCTGTCCAAGCGCCACGGCGCGGTTGGGGTTGAGGCCTATCGCGACGAGCTAGGCATATTGCCCGATGCAATGTTCAACTATCTGCTCAGGCTTGGGTGGGGTCATGGCGACACAGAAGAGATCACGCGCTCTGAGGCCATCGAGCTGTTTGATCTTGGCGGTGTTGGCAAGAGCCCTTCGCGGTTCGATCTCAAGAAGCTGGAAAACCTCAACGGGCATTACATTCGTGAGAGCGATGATGCAGCGCTCGCCGCGCTGGTGGCGCCGATCATTGGCGAGAATTCGGATGAGGCACTGCTCGCCAAGGCAATGCCCGCGCTCAAAACGCGCGCGAAGAACCTCAATGATCTGGCCGATGGCGCAGGCTTCCTCTTCGCGGCAATACCGCTTCAAATGACCGAGAAAGCAGCAAAATTGCTCGAAGGTGACGCAAAAGAACGCCTAGCCTTGCTTCTGGAGGCCTATAGGGGCGAAAAACACTGGACAATTGAGGCACTCGAAGCCACTACGAAAGCAATCGCTGAGGCTCAGGATTTGGGCCTTGGCAAGCTCGCGCAACCCTTGCGCGCAGCCCTCACCGGGACGACAACATCGCCTGGTATCTATGATGTTCTGGTCCTCTTGGGACGGGAAGAGTCTCTCGCGCGGATCGAAGCGCAAGCGGCATAGTTCGCGAGGCTTGAGCGCAGCATGGAGCAAGCGGCTAGCGCAAACATTCTTGGAAGCGGCGGGTTATTGGACACTTTTTGAGGAGACAGACTTTGTCGGACAAGCAGTCAAAACTGGAACATGATGGCGGGACATATGACTTTCCGGTTCTGAAAGGCACAACGGGGCCGGATGTCGTCGATATCCGCAAGCTCTATGGCCAGACCGGCGCGTTCACCTTTGACCCTGGCTATAAGTCGACTGCAAGCTGCGAAAGCGCCCTCACCTATATCGATGGCAATGAAGGCATCCTGCTTCATCGCGGCTATCCAATCGGTCAGCTGGCCGAGCATTCCAGCTTCATGGAAGTCGCCTATCTGCTGCTCAACGGAGAGCTCCCGAGCGCAGACGAACTGACCAATTTTGACGATACAATCACCAGTCACACGATGCTGCATGATCAGCTTCGGCAATTCTATCAAGGGTTCCGCCGCGATGCGCACCCGATGGCGATTATGTGCGGCGTCGTTGGTGCGCTTTCAGCTTTCTATCACGACAGCACCGATATTTCCGATCCCGAACATCGCAAAATCAGCTCGCACAGACTGATCGCCAAAATGCCGACGATTGCGGCCATGGCCTATAAATATGCGATTGGTCAGCCCTTCCTTCAGCCAGACAATTCGCTGAGCTATACGGGCAATTTCCTGCGCATGACCTTTGGCGTTCCGGCAGAGGAATATGAAATTGAGCCTGCGATTGAAAAGGCAATGGACCGGATTTTCATCCTCCATGCCGATCACGAGCAGAACGCCTCGACTTCGACCGTGCGACTGGCTGGTTCGTCAGGCGCAAACCCCTTTGCCTGTATGGCGGCAGGTATTGCTTGTTTGTGGGGCCCTGCCCATGGCGGTGCGAACGAAGCAGCTCTCAACATGCTGCAAGAAATCGGCACGCCGGACAAAATCCCGCATTATATCGAGCGCGCAAAGGACAAGAACGATCCGTTCCGTCTGATGGGCTTTGGCCACCGCGTCTATAAAAATTACGACCCGCGCGCGACGGTGATGCAAAAGACACTTCGCGAAGTGTTTGAAGCGCTCAAGACCACCGATCCGGTGTTCGAAACTGCGCTGCAGCTCGAAGAAATGGCGCTCAATGACGACTATTTCAAAGAGAAGAAGCTGTTCCCGAATGTCGACTTCTATTCGGGCATTATCCTAAGCTCGGTTGGTTTCCCCACCACCATGTTCACAGCGCTATTCGCGCTTGCTCGCACGGTTGGTTGGGTCGCACAGTGGAACGAGATGATCTCTGATCCAGGTCAGGTCATCGGCCGCCCGCGCCAGCTCTACACCGGGCCAACCCAGCGCGATTACGTGCCGGTCGACAAGCGCTAACCTCATGCAAAGCGGTACGTTCCGCTTTGTCTGTCAGGTCTTCGGTTTCGCACTGGCCCTGTCAGGCGGGCTATGGAGCCTGCAAGGCTTCGGCGTGATCGGCTGGCCAACAGACAGTTTTATGCTCGGCCAGTCACAATGGGGTCTCTACGGGCTTGTGACATTTGCTGCGGGCGCAGGGCTCTTGTGGCTTGCGCGCCGCGGCGGATGAGCTGCACTATTTCGCTTTCGGCAGTGACAGTGTGAAAGTTGCGCCTTCATCGGGCTGGCTGTCGACCGAAAGCTTTCCGCCCATCGCATCGGCGAGGCGCTGCGAGATATAGAGCCCGAGGCCAGAGCCGCCGTCCCCATCGCGCCCAAGCCGCTCGAACTTGGTGAAAATGCGGCTTTGTTGATCCCTGCTTAGACCCGGCCCTTCATCGCTCACCGAAATCGCCGACTGAATGCCCTTAGAGATTGCGACGGTAATCGTGCTGCCTTGAGGTGAGTAATTGATCGCATTGCCCATCACATTGATCAGGATTTGCAAGACCCGGCGAAATTCCCCGCGAGCCTCAACCTCTTCCTGATTTTCCGGCAAGGTGATTGTGATCCCTTTGGCCTGCGCCTTAACCCGCAAAATGCCCGCTGCGCGTTCCGCGACATCGAACAGCCCGACATCATCCAGCTCGACGCGGAAATTATCCGATTCGACAACTTCCAGATCGGCCAGATCATCGAGCAATGCGAGCAAGTGGCTGCCAGCAGAAGCAATGTCGCCCGCGTAATCGGCATATTCCTGACGCAAGGGGCCAGCAAGCCGCGAGCGGATCGTTTCGGCATTGGATATAACCCGCGAGATCGGTTGGCGAAGCACCCGCGCCAGAGTCTCACCCAATTGGCCAAGATCCTGCGCTTTATCGGAGCAATCGCGTGCGTTCGCTTCGGTGAGCCATGGCTGCTCTGACACCAGCAGCATCTCAAACCCTTCAGGTTCAAGCGGTTCAGGCCCAAGCGGAAACAGCCGCATACGCCAATCGCGATCCGATCCCTCAACCAGGCATTTCGCCCCGTCGAGTAAGCGCCAATGCAATGGTTCGCGATAGTCGATATTGGCAAGCGTAATCACATCAGACCATAGCGCTTTGGGCTTGGCAGCGATGGCCTTACTTGCATGGGCCAGATCGGGCGCATGGGTTTGGGCTGTGAGCACCCGCAGTTTGGGATCAAGCCGCGCGGACATTTCCGCGACCATCCGGTCGATATCATCCAGTCTGCGCTCAAGCACATGCTCGTCAGATGCAGGAGAATCGCTGCGCTGCCAGTTTTCGATCACCAGTTCGCAGCCGGACTGCCCGTCTGTTTCAATCGGGCCGATCCGCGCAAAGCCCGAAATCTGATCGGTTCCGTCAAAGGCGCAAAATTCGCGTGCCAGCTTCAGCCCGCTCAAACGAGATTGCCGCACCAGCGTAAAAAGTTCGGGGATAGCCAGCACACCAGCCAAGGAGCCGCCACAACGCGCGTTAAGGTGCAACAGAGCCTCGTCTCCCTCGACGATGCGATCTTCCTGATCGGTAATACCGCGCACAAGCGCTGGCGGGCTGAGCGTTGCCATAATCTAGCCACCTGTACCCACCGGAGCGCTGACGAGCAATGCTGCAGCTTCTTGCGGGTCGATTGCGGCGAATTCATTTGGCAATTCAATGTCCTGGCCAAGCAGCTGAAACTGCCGGGCAATGCCCTCGATTGGCAAATCATTCGCGCGCAGGCCCAGCGCAAGCCGCAAAGCTTGTTGTTGGTGGCAGGACAGAATAGCCAGCTCGCGCGGCTGCCCGGTAGTGCGCGACAAAGCGCTTGCAAACAGAGCTACGCCTGCTGTCTCCAAGTCGAGGCAAGCCTTCGCATCAGATTTGAGCGCATGGATCAAACGCGATAACAGGCCAAGCCGGGTGGCGCTCTCATCATAGCGCGCGGTGAGGTCCTGCTCGATCAGAACAGCATCGCCAGCGGTTTTAGCGAGCCCGCTATCCTTCCAGCACTTCATCGCGACGCCGAACAGATCAGCGGGCAACTCGCCCAATGGCAAGGTCATCCGGCGATAGGTTTGGACGAAGCGCGCCTGCGCGGCCATGGTCGCCATCGCGAGCTCTGCCACATTGCTGTCTTTCGCTCCGATTAGTTCCTGCAAAACGGGCGACAGCACTGGGTCAAGCCGGATGCTTTCGGCCAGTTCCGAGGTAAAATGTTGCTCGCTTGAGAGCGCGAAACAATGGCTGACCAACCTGCTATTACTGCTCAAAATGGCTTCGAGTTTTTGGCGGCGTGCCTCGGTCACATTGTCGTCATCGGCCAGATCGATCAGCTGCCGCGCGATATCTGACAAAAGCCCGCGCATGTGGGCGAGTATTTCATCGCTGACCATGGACTTGCCCCGCCCCGACAGCATGAAGGCGAGCACAGGGGACAGGCGCGCCAGTGCGTCTTCTTCCTGCGCCAATTCACTGCGCAAGGATGAGAGCAGATCTTTTGCTGTGTCCTTTTTCATCGCCTGATCGCCTCGTGCCGTAATGAGCGCTGTTAAGCAAACACGTTTGGGACGCGGTTCGCCCAGCTAAGCTGTCTACCAAAGGATGGTTAAGCCAAACTTAGCCATTGTGGATAAGCTTGAGGGGCTTTCTGTGGACTTCTGTGGACAATTTGCGCGCAAATATGGGCCAATTAGCCCATTTTTTGCACCTGTTTTGCGCCTTTTTCGCGCTGTTTTGAGGCTTATTGAGCCTAATCGACGGCAAACTCAGCCAGAAACTGGTCAAATTTACGCACAATAACCGGCTCGCCCGGAGCAGAATTGAGCGCATCTTCGGCAAGCTTCAGCAGCTCTTCGGAATGGAAGCTGGCGGCCAAACCCTTGATTCGCATCGCGGCAACATTCCAATTGCCATCGCAGCGCGCCCGTTTGAGCAAATCCACTTGCTTGCGCGTGCTTTGAGCAAAAGCTGCGCGCAATTCCTTCAGCATCGCGGGATCCTCTCCCGCTGCTGCTGCCAAAGTGGCGTCCAGAGCTCCGCTTTCATATGCCATTGTTAGGCCCTTAAACGCATAAGGGTTAAAGCAGGGTTTAACCTTGTGGAAAACCTGTTAATATGGAGGGATGACCGGGGGATCGCATATCAGGGCAGTAGGCCCAGAAGACGCGCAAAACGCGCAGGAAACAATTGCTGTGGACGCAGAGCCAATGGCACTGGAAGAGGAATGGCAAGAGCCTGAGCCTGAAGAAGAGGCTTGGGTCGAATCGGGCTATTTCGAAGATCGCAAGGATTTCAGCTGGATTCTGCCCACCCTTGCGATTGCTCTTATCCTCGCATGGACGGGCCTTTATGCCTGGACTTTGCGCGGCGAGTTGCAGAGCGGCGCCTCGCTTGAGCAATGGACCCAGTGGATTAGCACTTGGTCGCTCCCCACCCTTCTAATTGCGACCGCCTGGCTGGTCGCGATGCGGCACTCCACCCGCGAGGCTGCGCGTTTTTCTGACGCAGCGAGCCAGCTGCGGCGCGAGACCGCCGATCTTGAAACGCGAATGAACGGCGTCAATCGCGAGCTTAGCATGGCCCGCGAATTTCTGGGCGCGCAATCACGCGAGCTTGAGAGTTTGGGCCGCGTCGCCAGCAAACGGTTGTCGAGCCATGCCGAAACGCTGCAATCGCTGATCCAGACCAATGGCGATCAGGTGAAATCCATTGCCGAGGTGAGCAACACCGCCCTCGCCAATATGGCCAAGCTGCGCGATGATTTGCCGGTCGTTGCCAATTCCGCGCGCGATGTGACCAGCCAGATCGGCAATGCAGGCCAGACGGCTGACGAACAGCTGCAACAATTGATCACAGGGTTTGAGCGCCTCAATGATTTTGGCAAAGCGAGCGAGGCACAGGTGGGCGGGCTGACTGCATCGGTTGGCAATGCCTTGTCGGGCTTTGAAAGCCAGCTTGAAGCGCTCGCAGCGCAATCGGAAAACCGTTTCAGTGCCATTCGCGAGACCAACGAGGGTTTTGAGCAAGACCTGCAAAAGCACGAGGAAACTGCGCTCGCCGCTCTCAAGCAGCGCTCTGAAAAGACGCGCGGCGAAATGGACGGATTGCTGAGCGGATTTGCCAGCGAGGAGGAAAAGAGCCTCATTGCGCTGCAAGGCCGGATCGACACTATCCGCAAGCAAAAAGTGGGCGTGTCTGAAGAGGTCGCCAAGGCCGAGCAGGAAGCGATTGATAGCTTCAAGACCAGTTCCCAGCGTTTGATGGACGACATCGCCGCATTGGCCGAACGCATTTATACGATGGATGAAAAATCTGCCCAATCCGCGAAGGACCGGATTGAAAGCCTCTATCGCGAAGCCACTCGCTTTGACGACATTCTCGCTGCGCGCGACGGCAAATTCCAGAGCGAGATGGACGAACGGCAAGCTGCCTTTGACAAGCGCGAAGAAGATGCCGCTCAAGCGATGAGCGCAAGGCTGGGCCAGTTTGACGCCGAATTGGAAGAGCGCGCGAAAGACCATCTCGCCCATGCCCAGAATATGGCTGATCAAAGCGCGCAGATCACCGAAAAACTGTTCGAGTTTAGCGGCCTCATTGAAAGCGCAAACGCGCTCTTCGCCTCATCACGCAAGGAATTTGCAAAGGGGCTTGAGGGGCTGAGCGAGAAGATCACCAGCAATGAGAACCAGCTTTCCGGAACCAAGGCTAAGATTGAGGATCTGACGCAGGATGGTGTGCGTCTGCTCGAAATCCTGCAATCCAGCTCGAGCCAGTCGAGCACGGAATTGCCGGCCTCAATCGAAGCGGCTGAAGAAAGCTTGAAGAGCGTTGAAGAGCGCGCCTTGCAGCTGAAATCCTCGATTGAAGAATCGAGCAAAATGGGCAGCGATCTTTCCAATTATGTCACCGTCTCAAAAGACAGCGTTAGTGAGATCGACCAATCGCTCGCGCAATTGGGTGAGAAACTGGAGGAGCAGAAAGAGGCCAATCTCGCCAAGCTCAAAGAGCAGCTGGAGGCTGTGGAACAGCTTGGCAAGGAAAGCGACGCAGTTGCATCGCGCGCGCAGGAGACACTGGGCGCGGCCATCGCTCAGCTGAATGACGAGACCAAGCAAGCCTTCGTCTCGCTCGAAACCGGTCTTGAGCAAAATCTGGAAAGTTCGGCAGGCAATTTGAGCGCGAAGGCGATCACAGCGATCGAAGCCACAATCCAGAGCCAGAGCGAAGACGCCATTGGCCGGATGGAAGCGGCCGCCAGCAAGGCGGCTTTGCTGGGCCGTGAAACCGCGATCCAATTGCGCGATCAGCTCTCCAAAGTGAACGAGCTGACCGGTAATTTGGAAAAACGTGTCGGGCGCGCGCGCGAACAGGCCGAAGAGCAGATCGACAATGATTTCTCGCGCCGCATGGCACTCATCACCGATAGCCTCAATTCCAATGCGATTGATATTGCCAAGGCGATGTCAACCGATGTGACCGATACGCAATGGAACGCCTATCTAAAGGGTGACCGCGGTATCTTCACGCGGCAAGCCGTCAAGCTGATCGACAAGACCGAGGCGAAAGAGCTGACCGATCTGTATCAGCACAATTCCGATTTCCGCGAGCATGTGAACCGCTTCATCCATGATTTCGAAGCGATGCTGCGGTCTGTGCTCTCTACACGCGATGGCAATGCGCTGGGCGTGACGGTGCTGGGATCGGATATGGGCAAGCTCTATGTCGCGCTGGCACAGGCAATCGACCGGCTTCGGAATTGATTTTTGGGCAACTGATGATTGCGCGCTGGGCTAACTCTCAAACAGTCCGCCCAATAGGTTGATATCGTCCACACCGATCCAGCCATTGAGGTAATTTGCAACATACAAACCCGTGATCACAGCGGCGATGATGGTTGAGCGGATGAGCAGAGGCCCGGGGCGGAAATTGGCAGGCGCACTGTCCGCTTGGCCGGGCACTTTCTCGACCCCTGCCTCATCATGCGTCTGGACGCCAAAAGGCAGCGATACAAAGGCGGTCATCACCCATACGAGCACATAGATTGCGAGTACTGAAGTCCACTCCATCAGCGCGTCTCCTGCGCCAATGCAATGACTTTCACTTGAGGTTTCTTGCCTGACCAACGCTGCGCAGCACGGCGGGCGGCAAGACGGGCAGCCTCCATCACGTCAGCGCGCGAAGTCTTCCCCCTGCCTCGCAAAGCCTTGATCGCCTTGGTCACATCGCCGCAGGCTTCAAGGACAAACTCGGGCATGTCTTCTTCGAGCGGAACACCCATTGCTTCAATCGTGGGCCGCAGTTTGTGGTCGAGCACGACCATCAATACGCCATCGCGCGACATGCGGCGGCGCATGGTGATCGCATCCCCATCAGCCGGCGCAATAATGTCCCCGTCCAGTACGAGGCGGCCTGTGTGCACTTCGGCAAGCTTGCCCGGTCTATCAGGCGCAAGACGAATGATGTCGCCATTGGTCTGCACCACCTGATGCGCAATGCCGCTCGCGTCCCCGATCCGCGCTTGCTGCTTCATATGGCGCATCTCGCCATGCACAGGCACGAGAATGTCGGGCCTTAGCCAATCATACATCGCTTCAAGCTCGGGACGTCCGGGATGGCCGGAGACGTGGATCGCGCTTTGCCTTTCGGTGATCATCGTGATGCCCTTGGCAGCCAGCGCGTTCTGGACGCGTCCGATTGCGATCTCGTTGCCGGGAATCTCCTTGGTCGAGAACAGCACCACATCGCCGCTCACCAGTTCGAGCGGGTGGTTGTCTTCGGCAATGCGGGAGAGCGCAGCGCGCGGTTCGCCCTGCCCGCCGGTGGCCACAATCAGCACTTCGCCGCGCGGCAGCCCCATAGCGGTGTCGAAATCAACCGGCTGCGGGAAATCGCTGAGATAGCCATTGTCCTGCGCCACTTCGAGGATACGGTCGAGCGAGCGCCCCGCGACGCAGACTTGCCTGCCGGTTTCGCGCGCGACATCGCCCAGCGTCTGCATCCGCGCGACATTGCTAGCGAAGGTGGTGACGAGAACTCGCTTGCCGCTATGCTTGGCAACCTCTTCCATCAGCGCCTTGTGCACTGCCCCTTCCGATCCGCTGGGCTTGGGATTGAAGGCATTGGTCGAATCGCACACCAGCGCCAGCACGCCTTCATCCCCAATGGCTCGCAAATCTCCCTCGGTCGCAGGCGAGCCGATGATGGGTTCCTCATCCAGTTTCCAATCGCCTGTGTGGAAGACGCGCCCGTAAGGCGTATCGATCACCAGCGCATTGCCCTCTGCAATCGAGTGCGCGAGCGGGACATAAGATATGCCGAAGGGGCCCAGATCAAATCGCCCGTCGCCATCCTCGACCACGTTCAGTTCGATCTCGTCAGCAATTCCTGCCTCGACCAGCTTGCGTCCGATCAGGTCTGCTGTGAAGCTGGTGGCGTAAAGCGGCACGCCCAGCTCCTGCGCAAAGTATGGCAGCGCGCCGATATGATCCTCATGCGCATGGGTGAGGACAATGCCGAGCAGATCATCCACGCGTTCCTCGATGAATTCATAATCGGCAAAGACCAGATCAACGCCGGGATATTGTTCACCCGAAAAGGTCATCCCGCAATCGACCATGATCCATTTGCCGTCCGCCCCGTAGAGATTGACATTCATGCCAATTTCTCCCGAGCCGCCCAGCGCTAAGAAGAGCAGTTCTTTCTCTGGCGTGTAGTCTTTCTTCACGAGATTGCGCGCTCCGCCAGAATGGCAAGGCCATTGATTGTGAGATCAGCATCAACATGGTCGAATATCTCGGTCTGATCATCGAACAGGATCGCCAGACCTCCCGTAGCGACAACCTTGGCAGGGCGCCCGATTTGCTCGCGCATTCGGGCAATCAGCCCCTCCATCATCGCGACATGCGCCCAGAAAATCCCGATCAGCATCTGGTCTTCGGTATTGCGGCCAATCACGCTGTCATTGTCAGGCGCGCGGATAGCGATCCGCGGCAATTTGGCGGTTTTGCCGACCAGCGCATCAAGCGAAAGGTTGATGCCGGGGGCAATGATCCCGCCCTTGTAAGCGCCGTTAAAGTCAATCGCTTCAAACTTGGTCGCTGTGCCGAAATCGACGACAATCAGATCGCCGCCATATTGGTCGTGAGCGGCAAGGATGTTGAGCGCGCGGTCTGCCCCAAGAGAGCTTGGCTGGTCGACATCAATCGCGAACGGCCAGGCCGCTTTGCCCTGCCCTGCAAAGATCGGTGTGATGCCGAAATATTTCTCGGACAGAACAGTAAGATTGTGGTTCGCGCGCGGCACGACGGATGCGAAGATGATATGCGTGATATCCTCACGCGCGATCCCTTCCACGGCGAGCAATTGCAGCAACCACACGGCATATTCATCGCCCGTGCGGCGCGGATCGGTGGCTATGCGCCAGCGCGCCTTGATTGCGCGCCCTTCGAAGAGCGCGAAAACTACATTGGTGTTACCGACATCGGCTGCGAGCAGCATTTAGGGCTCCCCCTGATCAATCACAATATCGCCTGCCTGAATGGCACGCTCCTCTCCATTCGCCAAGCGCAGACGCAATGCGCCCTCAGCAGTTAGCCCTGCGAAATGGCCGGTGAGGATATCGGCAGAGCCATCATGCACGCTGACGGGCGTTCCCACCGGATGCGCTGCCGCAAGCCATCGCCGGATGAGCGTGTCCAGCCCGAAATTGCGCCACCGCTCAAGCTCTGCATCGAAAGCCTTTGCAAGAGACGCTGCAAAATCCTCAAGCGCAGGCGGAACGCCGATATGCGCCAAGGCAACAGTCTGGCGGTCGGGCAATTCGGGTGCGACACGCAAATTGACGCCGATCCCGATCACTACGCTATCCACGCGCGCTTCGAGCAGAATGCCTGCCAGCTTCGCTCCGCTCAAAAGCACATCATTGGGCCATTTGAGCATCAGCTTTTCCGGCTCTGCAAGGAAAGGCACAATGGCTTCATAAACCGCCAATGCCGTCACCAGTGCAAGCGAGTGTTTGGGCGGGCAATGATCGCTGCAATGGACGATGGTGGAGCCCATAAAGTTCCCCTCCCCGTCTGACCATGTGCGCCCTTGCCGCCCGCGTCCTGCATCCTGCTTGCGCGCAGCCAGCCAATAGCCTTCTGGCACATGCTCATGCGCGTCTATTCGGGCGAGGAGATCGGCATTGGTGGAGCCGGTCTGTTCGACAAATTCAAAGGCCAAGGAACAGGACGCTCGCGGCCTTGTCCGCCAGATCGCTCAAAGATGGCGTGAGCAGGAAGCCAAGCGGCGATATGATCAGCGTGGTGAGGATCAACAGCACCCAGTTGGATGTCTGGCTCTCGCCTGTGACCACTCCGGCAGGCTCATCGAAGAACATCACCTTGACGAACTTGATATAGTAGAACGCGCCAATCGCGCTGGCGGCAATGGCAATCGCGCCGAACGCCACCAGCCCTGCATCGACCACCGCCTGAAAGACCACGAATTTGCTGTAAAAGCCGAGCAGCGGCGGAATGCCCGCTAGGCTGAACATCAGCAAGAGCAAGCACCATGCGATCAGCGGACGCGTGACCGAAAGCCCGCGAATATCATCGAAAGTCTCGTAATATTCGCCCTGGCTTCCGCGCAGCATCAGCAATGCGACAAAGCTGCCCAGGGACATGGCGACATAGATGAAGAGATAGACCAGCATTGCGCTCACACCGGCGACAGTGGCGGCGGCAAGCCCGAGCAGGATGAAGCCGATATTGTTGATCGATGAGTATGCCAGCAGGCGCTTCAGATTGGTTTGCCCGATCGCTCCCAATGCCCCAACAATGATCGAGGCGAGCGCCATGAACATTACGATCTGGCGCCATGCGTCTGCCTGCTGGCCGAACACTTCCATCGCGACCCGCGCGGTTAGAGCGACCGCAGCCACTTTGGGCGCGGTGGCAAAGAAGGTCGTGACGGGTGTGGGTGCGCCTTCATAAACGTCAGGCGTCCACATATGGAAAGGCACAGCCGCGATCTTGAACGCGAGGCCCGTCAGCACGAAGACGATACCAAACAGCTGTCCGGTCGAGACTTCACCAGCAAGGGCGACCGCTGCGACCGTATAGCTGGTGCTGCCGGTAAAGCCGTAAAGCAGGCTGATCCCGTAGAGCAATATCCCTGAGGCAAGCCCGCCCAGAACGAAATATTTAAGGCCTGCTTCGGCTGATTTATCATTATCGCGCAGGATCGCCGCCAACACATATGCGGCCAGCGAGTTAAGCTCCAGCCCGACATAAAGCGTGAGGAAATCGGCGGCGGAGACCATGATGCTCATGCCGACAGTGGCGAAGAGCACCAGCACCGAATATTCCGCTCTCATGGCGCGCAAATGGCCGAAAAAGCCCGGCGCAATCATCAAGCAACCAATCGCGGCGAGATAGATCAGGGCTTTGGCAAAAGCGGCAAATGCATCTGCGCGGAACAGGTCACCAAATCCGCTTTGGTCAACGCCCATCAATCCGTCATGTAGGATCGGGACGAGCTGGAACCCAGCGCCAAACAGCGCAGCGGCAGCTGCAATCGCAATGGGCCGTGCGTATCTGTCGCCGCCCCAAGCACAGGCCAACAGCAGGATCAGCCCTGCGCCGGTCAATGTCAGCTCTGGGCCGATCAGCGAGAGAGAATGCGCAAGTTCCATCACTTCGCCTCCTCTTTGCTATGTTCGCCAGAATAAGCGACTGCGTTCGCAATCCCCTCTTTCGGAGTGCCCACATCCAGCTGGCTGTCCCCTTGCGGAGCCGCGCGGGCTACCCGCGCATCCAGCGCAGCAATGTCAGCCCGCATCGGGGCCAAGAAACTTTCGGGATAAACGCCCATCCACAAGACCGCCGCTGCAATCGGGGCCAACATTGCCCATTCGCGCGTGTTCAAGTCTTTCATGCCCGCCGCATCCTCATTCTTCTGGATGCCGAAAGCCACACGGCGATAAAGGTACAGCATGTACGCAGCGCCCAATATGATGCCCGTGGTGCACACCAGCGTCACCAAGGTCGAGACTTGATAAATGCCTGCAAGCGAGAGGAATTCGCCCACGAAACCGCTTGTGCCCGGCAGGCCAATGCTCGCCATGGTGAAGAGCAGGAAGAACAATGCATATTTGGGCATGTTGATCGAAAGCCCGCCATAACGGTCAATCTCGCGCGTGTGCAGCCGGTCATAAATCACACCGACGCACAGGAACAATGCGCCTGATACGAGGCCGTGTGAAAGCATCACGATCATCGCGCCTTCCAGCCCCTGCACATTGAAGGCAAACAGGCCAACCGTCACAATCGCCATATGCGCCACGGAAGAATAAGCGATCAGCTTTTTCATGTCCGATTGCACCAATGCCACCAGCGATGTGTAGATCACGGCCACCATCGACAGCACAAAGATCAGCCATGCGAACTGCGCGCTTGCCTCTGGGAACATTGGCAGGCTGAAGCGGATAAAACCATATCCGCCCAGCTTGAGCAAAACGCCTGCGAGGATCACAGAGCCTGCTGTCGGCGCTTGCACATGCGCATCGGGCAGCCATGTGTGGAACGGCCACATCGGCATTTTCACGGCAAAGCTCGCGAAGAATGCAAGCCACAGCCATGTCTGCGCCTCGGCAGGGAAATTGTATTGCATTAACGTCGGGATGTCTGACGTGCCCGCCACGCTCACCATCCAGAACATCGCGATCAGCATCAGCACCGATCCGATCAGCGTGTAGAGGAAGAATTTGTAGCTCGCGTAAATCCGGTTATCACCGCCCCATACACCGATGATCAAATACATCGGAATGAGACCTGCTTCGAAAAAGATGTAGAACAAGAACAGGTCTTGCGCTGCAAAGACGCCGATCATCAGCATCTCCATCAGCAGGAATGCCGCCATATATTCGCCCACACGGGTTTTGATCGCGTCCCAGCTTGCGAGAATGCAAATGGGCATCAAAAAGACCGAAAGCATGATCAGCATCAGCGCAATGCCATCAATCCCCAAGGCATAGGAGAAGCCTGCAAACAGCTCCGCCTTTTCGGTGAATTGCCATTGCGGCCCGCCGATCTCGTAAGCCGCCCATAGCGCGATGCCGAGGCCAAGATTAATCAGCGTAGCGATGAGCGCCACCCGGCGCGCGCCATTGTCGCTCACAAAAAAGCACACAATCGCGGCGACCAAAGGCACGGCCAGCATCACAGAGAGGATTGGAAAACCCATCAGAACAAAATCCATGTGACTGCCGCGACCAGCCCAAGCAGCATGATCAGCGCATAACTATAAAGATATCCGGTCTGCACCTTTTGTGCGAGGGCAGAGCCTTTTTGCACGACCCATGCCGCGCCATTGGGGCCGAACCGGTCAATCGTGCCGATATCGCCCAGTTTCCAGAACTTTTGCCCGAACCAGAAGGCAGGCTTTACAAAGAGCCAATTGTAAAGCTCGTCAAAATACCATTTGTTATAAACAAATTGGTGCAGCGGTTTAATCGCATTGGCGAAGGCGGCGGGCAAATCGGGTTTGCGGATATAAGCAAACCATGCCGTGGCCAGACCGATCAGCATCACAATCGTCGCCGAATATTTCACCCATAGCGGCACTTCGTGCAGCGCGTGGATCAAATTCTCATTGTAATAGACAGAACCTGCCCAAAACGCTGCATCGTCAACAAATGCTGTCTTGAAGACGAAGCCGGCGGCAATTGCGCCAACCGTCAGCACGCCAAGCGGGATCAGCATCGAGACGGGGCTCTCATGCGGATGATACCCGCCGGTTGTATCCTCGCCCGCCTCTTCCGGCGTCTTGTGAACCGAGTGCTGGATATGCTCGCTCTCAATCCAGCGAGGGCGTCCCCAGAAGGTGAGGAACATCAAACGCCAGCTGTAGAAGCTGGTCAGCAAAGCCGCTGTCACGCCTGCCCAAAAGGCCATGGTCGAGATGCCTGTGCCGCGAGCAAAAGCCGCCTCTAGAATCGCGTCTTTCGAATAGAAGCCAGCAAAGCCTGCGCCCAGATGATAGATGCCTACCCCTGTAATCGCGAGCGTGCCCGCCATCATTGCCCAGAAGGTAATCGGGATCTCTTTGCGCAATGCGCCGTAATACCGCATGTCCTGCTCGTGATGCATGGCGTGGATCACACTGCCTGCTCCCAAGAACAGCAAAGCTTTGAAGAAAGCATGCGTGAACAGGTGGAACATTGCCACGCCATAAGCGCCCACGCCCGCTGCAAAGAACATATAGCCCAGCTGCGAACAAGTTGAGTAAGCAATCACGCGCTTGATGTCCCATTGCGTTGTGCCAATCGTGGCCGCGAAAAAGCATGTCGCAGCGCCCACCACTGTCACCACCATCAGCGCAACAGGCGCCGCTTCAAACATGGGCGAGAGCCGGCAGACCATGAACACGCCCGCTGTCACCATGGTCGCTGCATGGATCAACGCGGAGACCGGCGTTGGCCCTTCCATCGCATCGGGCAGCCATGTGTGCAGGCCCAATTGCGCGGATTTGCCCATCGCTCCGATGAACAAGAGGATGCACAAGATATCCATCGTGTTGAGACGCATTCCAAGGAAGCCAATCGTCGCTCCGCTCATCGCGGGGGACGCTTCGAGGATTTCGGGGATCGATGTCGTCTGGAACACCAGATAGGTCCCGAAAATCCCCAGCATAAAGCCAAGGTCGCCCACGCGGTTGACCACAAAGGCCTTGATCGCGGCGGCATTGGCGCTGGGCTTTTTGAACCAGAACCCGATGAGGAGATAGGATGCGAGCCCCACCCCTTCCCAGCCAAAGAACATCTGGACGAGGTTATCTGCCGTCACCAGCATCAGCATCGCAAAGGTAAAGAGCGAGAGATAGGCGAAGAAGCGCGGCTGATCCGGATCCTCTTCCATATAGCCCCAGCTATACAGGTGGACGAGCGCCGACACGGTGGTGATCACCACCAGCATTACGGCTGTCAGCGCATCGACGCGCAAGGCCCAGTCAAAGGTCAGCGAGCCGCTCTCAACCCATTTGAGAACGGGCACAACTTCGGCCTCTGCCCCGCCTGCAATGAAGCTCAAGAAGATCGGCCAGCTCAGCGCGCAGGCGATGAACAGACCCGCTGTCGTGATCGACTTGCTCACCACATTGCCCAGCGTGCGATTGCCCAATCCGGCAATCACCGCTGCCAGCAAAGGCAGGAAGACAATGGCGAGTATCGGATGCACTGGCCCCTACCCCTTCATCTGGTTGGCATCGTCAACCGCGATCGTGCCACGGTTGCGGAAATAAATGACGAGGATGGCAAGCCCGATGGCTGCCTCTGCCGCTGCGACGGTCAGCACCAGCATGGCGAAAATTTGCCCGGTGAGGTCTTCCATAAAGGCGCTAAAGGCGACCATGTTGATATTGACGGCAAGCAAGATCAGCTCAATCGACATCAGAATGACAATCACATTCTTGCGATTGATAAAAATGCCGAGCACACCCAGCACGAACAATACAGCGCCCACAGCGATGAAATGTTCGATCCCTATTGCGGATGCTGCGCTCATAGCTCGACCCCCTTGCCCACTTCGGGGTTCTTCATAACTGTCGCATCATCAGGACGCCGAGCGATCTGCTTGCCAATATCCTGATGCCCGCGCGCGCCCTCTGCTCGTTGACGATGGGTCAGCACAATCGCTCCGATCATCGCGACCAGCAAGATGATGCCTGCCACTTCAAACAGGAAGATATAGCGCCCGTAGAGCAGCGCTCCGATGGCTTCGATATTGCTTTGCCCCAGCTTGGTCGTGGCGGTGCCATCTGCGCTCGCCAGCTCCAGCCCGCCTGCTTGCCATACGCCTGCGACCAGCAGCAGCTCTGCGAGCAAGATCGCGCCGATCAAAAGCCCCAATGGGAAATAGCGCACGAAGCCTGCGCGCATTTCGGCAAAGTCGATGTCCAGCATCATCACGACGAACAGGAACAGCACGGCGACCGCGCCGACATAAACAATCACCAACAGCATCGCGATAAACTCGGCCCCCACCAGCACCATCAGGCCAGCAGCGTTGAAGAACGCAAGGATCAACCACAGCACCGAATGCACCGGATTGCGCGCCATGATCACCATGACCGCGCTGGCGATCACGAAGATGGCAAAGAGGTAAAAGGCGAGTGTGATGAGCATGATATTTGTATCTCTTGCGCGCGGCCCCTAGCGATAGGGCGCATCGGCTTCAAGGTTTGCTGCTATCGCGCGCTCCCACTTGTCCCCGTTGGCCAGCAATTTCGCCTTGTCATAGAGCAATTCTTCGCGCGTTTCGGTCGCATATTCGAAGTTCGGCCCCTCAACGATTGCATCCACCGGGCACGCCTCCTGGCAAAAGCCGCAATAGATGCATTTGGTCATATCAATGTCGTAGCGCGTGGTGCGGCGCGAGCCATCTTCGCGCGGTTCGCTCTCGATGGTGATCGCTTGCGCAGGGCAGACCGCTTCGCACAATTTGCACGCGATGCAGCGCTCCTCGCCATTGGGATAGCGGCGCAAGGCATGCTCGCCTCTGAAACGGGGCGAGAGCGCGTTCTTCTCGAACGGGTAATTCACCGTCACCTTGGGCTTGAAGAAATACTTCAAGGTGAGCGCATGGGCTTTCAGGAATTCCCACAGGGTGAAGGATTTGAGGAGTTGTGTTGCTGTGGTCATTT
>CAZJAG010000002.1:0-10346 GCA_964543735.1 uncultured Porphyrobacter sp.
AGACGAGGCAAACGCTCCGCTAAACCAGGCTCAAACTTGTGCCAAATGTTCTGACGACGGACACTGATGTGCATTGGCGAGGGCACCAATGAAATGCAGCGTATGATCATCGCCAAGCAGCATCTTGAAGAGAACCAGATCTGATCACGATGAGCGCAAACCTCCCCCTTGCAGGCTTTAGGGTCATCAGCGCCGAGCAATATGGCGCTGGGCCCTATGGCACGATGCATCTGGCGCAATTGGGCGCAGAGGTGATCAAGATCGAGCCGCCGCAAAAGGATGGGAAAGGTGGCGGCGACACGGCCCGCGCGGTTGGCCCGCATTTCCTACGCAAGGGAGAGAGCCTCTATTTCCAATCGTTCAACCTCAACAAGAAATCGCTCACACTCGATCTGCGCTCGGACGAGGGGCAAGCGATTTTCCGCGATCTGGTGAAGAGCGCGCATGTTGTCGCCAACAATATGCGCGGCGATTTGCCTGAAAAGCTGGGGCTAACTTACGAGGCGCTGCAAGACATCAACCCCGCCATCGTATGCGCGCATCTCTCCGCCTATGGACGCGATAATGAACGCAGCAAATGGCCGGGCTATGACTATCTGATGCAGGCCGAAGCTGGGTATTGCGCAATCACTGGCGAGCCGGGGGCGCAGCCGCAACGCATGGGGCTCTCGATGGTCGATTTCATGACCGGTACGATTTTCACGATTGGTCTGCTCGCCGCGCTCACCGATGCGCAGCGAAGCGGCAAGGGCCGAGATGTTGATACCGATCTGCTTTCCGCCGCCGTTCACCAGACAAGCTATCCGGCGCTGTGGTATATGAACGAGAATGACGAGACGCAGCGCACGCCGCGTTCGGCCCACCCTACCGCCACGCCCAGCCAGATGTTCAAGGCAGCAGACGGCTGGATGTTTGTGATGTGCCAATTGCCTAAGTTCTGGGACATTTTGACAGAACGCATGGGGCGCGATGATCTGCACAATGATCCGCGGTTTGCTGCGAATGCTGACCGGCTGGCGAACCGCGAGGCGCTGACAGAGCTGCTCGACGAGGAATTCTCCAAACAGCCGATGGCGCATTGGCAGGATTTGCTCGCCGGATATGTGCCGGTGGCCCCATGTTATGAGCTGGGTGATGCGCTCAATAATCCATGGCTCGAAACAATTGGGATGCGCGATCAGATCGACCATCCCGACCGCAAGGACATGCAAGTGCTCGCCAGTCCGATCAAGATTGATGGTGAACGCCTGCCCAATCGCGCTGCGCCACTGCTTGGGGCGGATAGCGACGCGCTACTCGCAGAGCTTGGCTATGACGAGGCCGCTATTGCTAAATTGCGCGCCTCCGGCATTGTCTAATCGCAGCTTTTGGGGGACGCGCATTCGATGAGAAAACTTTCCGGCATCACAATTGTTGATCTAACGCAATTTCTGCCCGGCCCGATGATGACCGTGATGATGGCCGATCACGGCGCGCGGGTGATCAAAATCGAGCCTGAGGCGGGTGATCCCGCAAGGCAAATGCTGCCGAAAGAAGACGGGCATTCGGTCTGGTTTGCCAATCTCAACCGCGGCAAGGAAAGCCGCGTGCTCGATCTAAAGTCTGAGGAAGGCAAGTCAGAGCTGCGCGCATTATGTGCTGAGGCTGATGTCTTTGTGGAAGGGTTCCGCCCCGGTGTGATGCAGCGGCTCGGTTTTGACTATGACAGCGTCAAGGCGATCAAGCCCGATATCGTATATTGTTCGATTTCGGCCTTCGGACAGGAGGGCGCGCTCGCCCATCATCCAGCACATGATATGGCCGTGCAAGCGCTGGCCGGATTTCTTGCTGTGAATGATGGGCCTGATGGGACACCCGTGGTTCCCGGCGCGCCCAGCGCAGACTTGGCCGCAGGGCTCACCGCGCTTTCAGCGGTTTTGATGGGTTTGATGGGCCGCGAGAGGACAGGCGAGGGCACTTATATCGACTGCGCGATGTTCGACAGCCTCTTGCCGTGGTGCGCGCATACGGCGGGCAGCGCGATTGCGGGCGGGGAAAGCCCTGTCTCTGCAAAGCAACGCTCGCTGGGCGGGGCAGGCTTTTATCAAGTCTATGAAACATCAGATGGCAAGCATGTCGCCTTGGGTGGGCGCGAGATAAAATTTGCACGCAATCTGCTGACAGCTTTAGAGCGCGAGGATCTGATCGCTCACGCGACACGGGAGGCAGGCGAACAGGACGAGCTGATCGCATTCTTGCGCGAGACTTTCGCGGCAAAATCGCGCGAAGAATGGATTGCATGGTTCGCGGGCAAGGATGTCGCATTCTCCCCGGTCCTCAATTTTCGCGAAGCGTTGGACGAGCCGCATATTGCCGAGCGCGGATTGCTGGTTGAGAGCGCATCGGGCGCGCATCACATCGCCTCACCCATTCGCTTTGCAGGCGAAGAATTTACACCCGGTGACGTGCCAGAGCTGGGCGGAAAATGAGAATGGAGAGCCTCAGCCAGCGCGCCCCAACCAGGCTAAGTATCCAGATCGATATGCATCGAATAGATTAAGCCCGCTCAGCGCAAAGGAGTTGTTGTTGCAGCGGTCGGAAATGATGGGCCCGCCGCTCCGCTCGCCTATCCTGCAACTTCCGTCGACATCATTGGTCACACCGATAGTAAAGGCAGTGACGCCTATAATGTGGCGCTATCAGAACGCAGGGCCATGTCGGTAGCAGGCTACCTGTCAGCTCGTACACTCAATCGGCCATTTCTGTGCTTTGCTCACGTCACGGCCGAGCGCTCCCGATACTCTGGGCGATCCCACTCGGCATTTGTACAAACTGCGTGGAGGTGTTCCACCGCGGCGACGATGTCGGCATAGCGCAGATAAAGCGGCGTGAAGCCAAACCGCATGACATCTGGCGCCCTAAAGTCGCCAATCACACCGCGCGCTTTGAGAGCTTGGACCAACTCATAGCTGTTTGGATGCGCGTAGGAGACTTGGCTGCCGCGCTCGGCACTGGTGGCCGGGCTAACCAGCTCGAAGCCGAATTCGTCGCATAGGCTCTCCATCCGCTCGATAAACAGTTCAGATAGCGCGACAGATTTGCGGCGAATGGCTGTCATGTCAGCCTGCAGCATCAAATCAACACCGCTTTCCAGCGCGGCCATCGCAAGGATGGAAGGTGTGCCGCATTGGAAGCGATCAATACCGGGCGCAGCGTCATAGGATTCTTCGAAGGCGAATGGCCGAGCGTGACCAAACCAGCCAGACAAGACAGGCTGCGCATTGTGATGACGTTTTGCCGCAAACATATAGGCCGGAGCGCCCGGCCCGCCATTGAGATATTTGTAGCCGCATCCGACTGCAAAATCCGCTTTCGCAGCGTTCAAATCGACTTCAATCGCGCCGGTGCTGTGGCTCAAATCCCAAACCACCAGCGCGCCCACCTCATGCGCGCGGGCGGTCACTTCGGCCATATCGCGCATGCGCCCGGTTTTGTAGTGGACCTGCGTGAGCAGCACGACCGCGACATTCTCGTCGAGTTTATCGAGCACATCATCAGGATCAATCGCAAGGTGCGTGATTGCGCCGCTGCTGAACCGGGCGATGCCTTGCATCATATAACTGTCGGTCGGGAAGTTGGAGAGCTCTGTTAGCAGGACGGAGCGATCAGATTGCAGGGATAAGCCAGCGGTTAGTGCCTTGAAGATGTTCACTGAAGTGGAATCGGCTGCGATCACTTCACCCGTCTCGGCCCCGATCAGCTTTGCGATCTTGTCGCCTATCCGGCTTGGCGCGTTGACCCAGTCAGCTTCCGTCCAAGAGGTTATCAGACCTTCACCCCATTCGGACTGAACGGTGTGTTCCATTTTTGCGATGGTTGCCTTGGGCAAGGCGCCGAGCGAATTGCCATCAAGGTAGATCAATCCTTCTTTGAGCGCGAACTTGTCACGAAAATGCGCGAGCGGGTCTTCTGCATCCAATGTTGTGATCACATCAAGCGGTGCATTCATCGGGGCAACTCCCGCAATATCGCTCTAACAGGGCTTGCATCAGCACCTTCAATGGCAAGGGGCAGGGCGATCAATTCGTATGGGCCGGGCTGAACGGAATCGAGCACCAAGCCTTCAAGAATGCGCATGTCGCCGCGCAATATCTCGTGATGGGCATCCATAGTCTTGGAAGTTTGCGGGTCGAGCGAAGGTGTGTCTGTCCCGATCAAAAGCGCACCAGCTGCGCGCAGCCGCGCGATCACTTCAGGGGCAATGGCTTTGAAACTTTCATCCCATTGGTCATGCGGGAAACGGTCATAAGTGCGAAATAGGATGCGCTGCGCGCCTTCAATCGCGCTCCAGTCGCAGTCGCTTTCTTCGACCCTTTGCTCAGCATGGCGCAGATCAGCAACGACGCAAGGCCCGATATAGGCATGCAATGTGCAGTCCGCGCTGTCTAGGCCGTCGTCGCTGTAGTGAAGCGGTGCATCTGCGTGCGTTCCTGTATGGAGAGGGAAAGAGATGGCGCCCACATTGACCGGACAATCGGGTCCAATCTGGGCATGACGGCTCAGCTTCAACTCTGGCTCACCGGGCCAAAGCGGCGTGCGCGTTCCCAGCCGCTGCGAGATATCCCATATGCGCTGTGTCATCCCATCGGGCACCCTTCGCCACTATTCCCGCCCTCGAGCGGGCCCGACATTCGGGAGCGCATAGTCCAAAGCTCCGGAAAGAATTTGAGATCCAACGCCTTGACGAGATATGCAACGCCAGAGGAACCGCCTGTTCCCGGCTTATGGCCGATCACCCGCGAAACGGTCTTCATGTGCTTGAAACGCCATTCCTGAAAGTAATATTCCAGCGCCGTAACTTTTTCCGCCAGACTGTAAAGCGCGCGATGCTGATCCACGTCGGTGTAGATTTCAATCCAAGCGTCCTCGATCGCATCATGCGGCTGGTATGGCTCGCTGAAATCGCGTTCGATATGGCTGTGCGGAATGGCGAAACCCTTGCGGGCCAATAGACGCAAAACCTCGTCATACAGCGATGGCTGGGCCAAGGCCGTGTTGAGACGTGTAAGCTTTTCCGGATCATCCTGGTGAATGGTCACAAGGTCAGCCCGCTTCAGGCCAAGACGAAACTCCAATTCGCGATATTGGTGAGACTGGAACCCTGACGCTTTGCCCAAGAAACCTCTGAAGGTCAGAAAGTCATGCGGGCTGAGTGTTGCCAGGACCTCCCAAGAATGGATCATATGGCGCATAATTGTGGCGACACGTTCTAAGGTCTTTTCAGCCTGTGCCAGTTCGTCCGCGCGAATATGTTCGATGGCCACTTCGCACTCGTGCAGTTGCAGTTTCAGCCACAACTCCATTGTCTGGTGCATTATGATGAACAGCATCTCATCCGGCTTGTCCGACATCGGTATCTGGCTGCTAAGCAATTGCTCAGTCTGTAAGTGGCGCGCATAGGTGAGAGCGTGATCCCATTGGATCGTTTCGCCATCAATCTCGGCCTCGAATGTCTCGACGCCATCCACAACCATACTTCTTATTGTCAAATTCCGTTCTCCCGAAACAGGATGGGGTCCTTATAGGCGCTCTACCTCCGAAGGCCTCGAACATTATCTCAAAATTCCCATAAACCCGCTGTTATGTAGCACGTTTGGATGATCTGCTCCGATATGAGATTTCGAAACTGCCCGGTGTGACAAGCAGCGCAACCACTGTCTGCCTCAAAACAATCAAATCTCATTCGGGTCTTGCATCCTGGGCTGCGCAAAGCGCTTAATCAGAATGTGCAGCTAGACCGTCAGCTTACTTGGCAAGTTCAAGCCGCGCGTGAATGTGGCGAAGATCCATCCGCCCACGCCTCCTGCCAACATTTGCGAGAGAAAGCCCAAGGTCGAGCGCGCCCCGCTGATCGGGACGGTTTGGAACTGGATATACATCAGGCCCAAGGTAGCCCCAATCGCTGCTGCACCGGCAATCGGGAAGGCAAAGCGGGAGAGGCCCGGAAGAAAGCGCTTGACCAGCCCCGCGATCAGAAATCCCAGCAGCAATGCAACAAGAATGATCACGAAATAGAGCCACATGTTGGAAACATCAAAGGCGGTCATACTCAACCTGTCTCCAATGCTAACCGGCACATTATGCGCTGCGATCACAAATTGCGAGTTGAGTAATACGGCGAGGACATACGTCCCCAGTGCTGCCAAGATCAGAGCGAGGAACCGGCGAACCAAGCGTTTCATGTTTATCTCCAACTTGGCCTGACCCTAAATGCTTTGGCTGCTATGGCAAGCCTGACACTCGCAGTGGACAATTGCGCTCAACCAAATGATAAGCGCCGAAGCCCATGTGTTCTGAAGGATCAGCAATGCGCAAAAGCCTACACCTTCTCGCGGTTACGACTGTCAGCCTGTTTCTCGCATCATGCTCCAATCAAGGGGCATCTGACGTAGGGGAAAAGACCAGCCAACTGGCCGGACGAGTGGATGCTGGCCCGGTTGATTACGTAGTGGATACGGTCGCGGACAAGCTCGATCACCCATGGTCGCTTGCCTTCTTGCCTGATGGCAACATGCTCGTCACGCAGCGCACGGGCGCTTTGTTGCTTGTCGGCAATGACGGATCGAAGCAGACCGTCCATGACTTCAACGAGAACGGAAATTTTCCCAAGGTCCATTTCGGCGATGGGATGCAGGCGGGGGTTTTCGATGTCGTCTTGCACCCTCAATTTGCTGAGAACCGGCAAGTCTATGTCTCTTTTGCTGGCAAGGCTGAAGGCGACACAAACACGCTCTATCTGATGCGTTTTCGCTATTCGGACGACGGGGGGGCGCCCAAGCTAACCGGCGCGGAGCAATTGTTTGCAGCATCGCCCAGCCGCGTTCAGGGCAACCATTATGGTGGCCGTTTTATCTTCATGCCCGATGGGACGATGATGATGACAACTGGCGAGGCGTTTCATTTCCGCGAAGAAGCGCAAAAGCTGGACAATCACTTTGGCAAGATCGTGCGCTTGAACGAAGACGGCTCGGTTCCGGCTGACAATCCCTTCGTTGGCCAAGAGGGCGCTTTGCCCGAAATCTGGTCTTACGGTCATCGCAATCCGCAAGGCATCATTTTGGCGTCAGATGGGCGTGTGCTTGAAAACGAGCATGGGCCAGCAGGCGGGGATGAGATCAACCATATCAAGCCCGGTGCCAATTATGGCTGGCCAACGGTGACCTATGCGCTCGATTATTCAGGCGGCCGGATTTCGCCGTTCGAGGCGCTGGAGGGAACCGAACAATCGCTAGTGCACTTCACGCCATCCATCGCGCCATCCGGTTTCGCGCAATATTCAGGTGAAGCATTTCCTGACTGGCAGGGCGATCTGTTCGCTTCTGCGCTGGCGCTCAAGCATGTACGCCACATCGATATGAATTCCGACGGTTCACTGGGCAAGCAACAGGAGCTTTTCGGCGAGTTGGATGTGAGATTTAGAGACGTTCGCAATGGGCCGGACGGTTTTCTCTATCTCTTGACGGAAGAGCCGGATGCGCAAAGCCGTATCTTACGTATCAGGCCAAAATCAGGCCCTGCAGAGTGAGACAAAGAGGGCAGGCGCTTTAGGCTGAAACCCACTCCCACAAATTCGCCTCATTATCTGACAAGAGGTAATCCCCCAGCACACTGGCCCAGTGTCTTTGCGCGCCAAATTCATCCTGCCATTGCCACAGCCTGCGAGTGAAGCGGCCCAGCGAATATTCCCAGGTAAAGCCCAATGCGCCATGGGCTTGATGGGCATTTGCAGCAACGATTGCAGCGGCTGATCCGCATCTGACCTTGGCAGCGGCGATGTCAGCCATGACGCTTGGACCCAATTGCGGATCTGCTCGCATGGCATCGCTAGCCAGCTCCACCGAGGCTGCGGCTGCGGCCGTTTCACACGCCATGTCTGATAGCAATTGCTGCACCGCCTGAAATTTGGCGAGCGGCCTGCCAAACTGCTCGCGCTCTCCCGTGTAGGACAGCGTAGTGTCCAAGATGCGGCGCATAGCGCCCGCCATTTGCGCTGACCTTATTGCGGCGCCGACAGCGCGATAGCTTTCCGGTGTGAGCCAATTGGGAGCGTCACACTCCTCCAGCACTTGCACCTTGCCAAGATCGATCAGGCTTGCGCCGTCTTCGCCCAGCTCAAGCGGTGTCAGCACATCTTGTGATATTGCAAGCAAGCGGCATTGCCCTTGATCGACCAGCAAGGCTTGCTCAACTTGTGAACCATAGGAGAGGCGGCCTTGATCCCTTGTGGCCAGCCCAATTCGCATGGCGCTGGGCGACAATCCGGCCTGTGCGCAAAGCGCTCTTGCGATCACCGCATCAACCAGCGGGGCGGGCACTCCATACTGTCCGCAAAGGCTTGCAATCGGCAGGCAATCGGCAATCGATGCACCCAGCCCGCCCTCGGCCTCAGCCACTGCGAGCAAGGGATATCCGCTTTCTTCGAGCGCAGACCAAAACTGCGCCGCATCATCGCCATCACCACCAGTGCGGTCGATCGCTTCAAGGTCAGCGTCCTGAAACATGCGTTCCAGACTGTCGCAGATAAACTCGATATCTTCCTGTTCCATCAACGCATTCCCAATTTGCGAGCGATAATGCCGCGCAGAATTTCAGTCGTCCCGCCGCGCAATGTGTTGGACGGTACATGCAAAATGGCTGATCGCATCAGGCTGCTAAATCCATCGGGCAGATCGTCGCACGGAAGCGCTGAGACGATATGCCGCAAGCGCGCCAGAATTTCATTCTCAAGCCGGTTGCCCATCTCCTTGACTACAACCGCTTCTGTTTCAGGATTGTCGCCAGCCTCCAGCTTCTTTGTGATACCAAGCGACATGCGCCGCAACGCGCGCAGGTTCGCCGCCATCTCGCCAATCTCTGCGCGCACTGCATCAGAAGAATTCTTGGCAATCGCTGGCAAGGCTTCGGAAAGCAGTGAAAAAGTCGTTAGAAAGCGCTCCGGCCCTGAACGTTCCAAGGTTAGCTCGCCCATGCATTGGGCCCAGCCATTGCCTTCCTCGCCCAGCAAAGCGTCTTCGGGAAGTTCGACATCTTCGAACAAAGTCTCATTGAAATGCGCAATTCCAGCGAGATCCTTGATCCCCGAAACGTCGACGCCGGGCAGCGATAAATCGACCAGAAATTGTGAGAGACCGACCTGACGGTTTCGACCTTCGGCAGGAGAGGTGCGCGCAAGCACAATCATATAGCTCGAATAATGCGCGCCAGTTGACCAGATCTTGCGGCCCGACAGTTTCCAGCCCTTGTCCGTCTTGACCGCACTGGTTTTAACGGCTGCGAGATCGGAGCCTGCCTGCGGCTCGCTCATGCCGATGGCTGTGTAGCATTCACCGGCTGCGATCTTGGGCAGGATTTCCTGCTTTTGCTCTTCGGTTCCAAAGCGCAAGATTTGCGAGCCTGTTTGCCGGTCTGCCACCCAATGCGCTGCAACAGGTGCACCCGCGGCCAGCAATTCCTCGGTCACGATATAGCGATGAAGCGGAGGGCAATCCTGCCCGCCATAGCGCTTGGGCCAGACCATGCCGAGCCAGCCCTTCGAGCCCAGCTTTTGGCTAAATTCGGGAGAGGCTGCAGAGACCCAGCAATCGGCAACCGGCGCAAAGCCGCCATTGGCGCGCTCGTCTGCAAGAAACTGCCTGACGTCGCTACGAAGCGCCAATTCTTCCGCGCCTAGCTTCACTCGCGGAAATTCGAACATGAAACAGCACCACCTAAGCATCGTTGTCAGAAAAGCATGTCCCTAGCGCCAAACCGCGGCGATTGGGAGCGCGCTTTTCGCTAGCGTTGCAGCATATGATATTTCCTGTGGCATCACGAAAATTGCGCGAGTATCATGCGCACGCTTCGCCAAACCGTTAGGAGCGAAGAGCATTCATCCCAAGCTGGCTAAGGCAAATGGCCAACAGCTGCACATGAGGGGCGCACGCATTGGCCGGAGCAATTACTCAATCCCAAGACGGCTTTTTGCTAAGGCTGGAGAAGGGTCTGCTTCCAGACCCGCTTACTAACCTGACGGCGCAAGAGGCCGCGCTGACTAAAACAGATCTGATTGAATTGCTTGAAACGCAGTTCAAGAGCCGCCGCTTGGACCTTGAGAGCCGCCGTTTGGCAACGCAGGGTAAGAGCTATTATTCGATTGGCAGTTCAGGCCATGAAGGCAATGCAGCGCTTGCCCGTGTGTTCAATGTCGATGACATTGCATTCCTGCATTATCGAAGCGGCGCTTTTCTGATCGAGCGCGCGCGCAAGGTTGCTGGCACGACACCGCTATGGGATATGGCGCTCTCTTTCGCTGCCTCGGCAGAAGATCC
>CAZJAG010000002.1:10446-14834 GCA_964543735.1 uncultured Porphyrobacter sp.
GCACGACACCGCTATGGGATATGGCGCTCTCTTTCGCTGCCTCGGCAGAAGATCCTGTATCGGGCGGCAGACACAAGGTGATCGGCTCAAAAGAGCTCTTTGTTCCCCCGCAAACCAGCACAATTGCATCGCATCTGCCCAAAGCGGTGGGCGCTGCCTTTTCCATCGGTCTGTCGAAACATCAGCGGCGCGAGCAAGCGGTTCTGCCCAATGATAGCGTTGCGATTTGCAGTTTTGGCGACGCGTCCAGCAATCATTCAACCGCGCAAGGAGCGTTCAACGCTGCTGCGTGGACGGCTTATCGCGGATTGCCATTGCCGCTTGTGTTTGTGTGCGAGGACAATGGGATAGGCATTTCTGTTCCCACGCCAAATTCATGGGTCGAGGCGAATCTCCGCAATCGGCCAGGGCTTGATTATATCAGCGGCGATGCACGCGATATTGTCGATGCTACGCGCGCTGCGAGAGAAGCAGAAGCCATCGCCCGCCAGACCCGCCGTCCCGTATTCTTGCACTTGAGAACTGTGCGCCTGATGGGGCATGCGGGCTCTGATCTTGAAGCGCAATATCGCACAAAAGATGAGATCGAGCGTGAGGCTGATCAGGACCCTCTATTGCATTCAGCTCGCCGTCTTATCGAAACAGGCGCTGCTTCGATCGACGATATCGCTGCGATCTACGCGCGCATTTCGGATCAGGTCGCATCGGTGATGGATAAGGCTGCGACCCGTCCGAAGCTGGCATCTGCTGCTGAAGTGATGGAGTCGATTACGCCAGCCGCTGGGGCTCATGAAAAGCAGGCAGATCAAGCTTCAGCATCACCCACTGCCAAGCCGCAGCATATGTCGCGCACAATTTCCGCAACGCTGGCAGAGCAAATGGAAGCAGACGCCGGTATTCTCCTGTTTGGTGAGGATGTTGGGAAGAAGGGCGGAGTCTACGGGGCGACAACGGGCTTGCAAAAGCAATTTGGCGCAGGCCGTGTGTTTGACACGTTGCTGGATGAGCAGACGATCTTAGGCCTCGCGATTGGTATGGCGCATAATGGCTATCTGCCGATCCCTGAAATCCAGTTCCTCGCCTATGTCCATAATGCCGAGGATCAGATCCGCGGTGAGGCAGCGACACTGTCATTCTTCTCCAATGGTCAGTTCACCAATCCGATGGTGATCAGAATTGCGGGGCTTGCTTACCAAAAAGGCTTTGGCGGGCATTTTCATAATGACAATTCGGTTGCGGTCTTTCGCGATATTCCAGGCATAGTTCTGGCATGCCCATCAAGCGCAAGCGAGGCGGCGATGATGCTGCGCGAATGTATCCAATTGGCGCGAGAAGAGGGCCGTGTGGTCGTCTTCCTTGAGCCTATCGCGCTTTATGGCACCAAGGATTTGCACGAGGATGGCGATGGGTTGATGCTGTGCCATGCTGACCAGTTTGGGAAGCCTGCTTCCTTTGGTGAAGTGGCCACTTACCGCGCTGCCGCAAAGGCACAATGCACGATCATCACCTATGGCAATGGCACGTATCTGTCCCGCCGCGCACAGAAGGTTTTGGCAAGCCAATCGATAAGTGCCGATGTGATTGACCTGCGCTGGCTCGCCCCGCTCCCTATTGATAACCTGCTTGATCAGATCGAGGATGACGTGCCCATTCTTATCGCAGATGAATGCCGCCAAACCGGCTCTTTGAGCGAGGAATTGGTCACAAGACTGCGTGAAAGTGATGTCACCCAAAGTATCCGCAGGATCACTGGCGACGACAGTTTTATCCCCCTTGGCCCAGCAGCCAACGAGGTGCTGATCGCAGACCAAGATATCGTCGAAGCTGTCTCAAAGCTGGTGCAGGAGAGCACTGATGGCCAATAAGAAGCGCGCATTGGTCGTCTTTCCCGGACGCGGTTCTTATGCTGCAGGAGAACTTGGATATCTTGAGCGGCATCACGCCGCGCGCGCTGATTTGGTTGGTGCGCTGGATGATGCTCGCAGTTTAGCTGGCGCACAGCCCACACGCGAACTGGACAGCTTGCCCAAATTCTCACCATCCAAACATTTGCCCGGGCGCAATGCGTCGAACCTCATCTACACCTGCGCCCAGGCAGACTTTGCCGCGATCAATCGTGAGGCGTTCGAGATCGTGGCGATCTGCGGCAATTCACTTGGCTGGTATTTGGCGCTCGCCGCATCCCAAGCGCTTTCGCTCAAAAATGGTGCCAAGCTGGTCGATACAATGGGCCATTTGATGGAGCAAAAGGGGGTGGGCGGGCAACTTCTATGTCCGATAGCTGCGGAAAACTGGCGGATTGATAGCGCTTTTCGTGAACAGGTCTTTGCAGCGATTGCGCGAACTCCAAACGCTTTCCTTTCGATTGATCTTGCCGGAACCTTGGTGCTTGCGGGCAGCGATGCCGCGGTCACCGCGCTGCAAAAAGAACTGCGAGCGCCCGATGGATCGAAACTTGTTCAATTGCCCAAACATGCAGCTTTTCATACTCCGCTATTGGAGCATGTAGCGCAAGAAGCACGGCAGCTGATGACGCCAGCATTGTTCGGTTCGCCCGCTGCTCCCTTGATCGATGGACGAGGCCATATCTGGTCGCCCTTTTCCTGCGATGCGCAAGAGCTTTACCGCTACACTCTGGGCCATCAGATTGTTGAGCCTTATGACTTTGCGAAGTCGGTCGAGGTTGGGATGAAGGAGTTCGCGCCAGATTGCATCATTCTTGCAGGGCCCGGTTCGACCCTCGGTGCGCCCATCGCGCAAAGTCTCATCGCGTGCAATTGGCAGGATATTGTGGACCGGCAAGCGTTCATGGATCAGCAGGGACAGGAACCCATTTTGCTTTCCATGGGGCGTGAAGATCAGCGCAAACTGGTCTGTCAGGATTGAGCTTGGTTCGAAGGAGCGTTCCCGAGCGAGTAAGCAATGACTTTGCTAGAAGAATGCTTTAGAGCGCTCCCATGCCCTTTGCGGAACATCCTCTAAGGCGCGCTCTCGTCAGCGAAATGCACTTGCGCAGCTTTGTGCCCGTGACCCCGCCAGCTCGAATTGTTCAGATCGTCCGCTTGATTGATGATCAAGACAGGGCGAACGAGTTAGGGCATCTCAAAGCTCTTGCAGATGGCGAAACTGATCTTCAGCCAGAAGACCGCCACGCGGTGGTGCGATGCGGCGAGGGGCAAGCGTATATTTGGGAACGCCACACCGAGGCCACCACTATCACGGCTATGGTTGAAGGTGATCAAAGCCATCAGCTCGATGAGATGACGCAAAGGATTTGCAATTGGCCGGGCGAAATTGTGCGGGCAACAAAGATCATCGTCGAGCCGACAGAGGAAGCAGCGCAAAAACACTTGCCTGACATGCAATTCCTCCAAGAGGATCTGGTCACATGCCATGTTGTTGGAAGGGCACGCATATGGTCAGACTTTCGCATCCGTGATGATGGCTTTGGAAGGCTTGTAATCGCAGCACCCGATATGCTGCCAGAGGCGTTAGGCCGTTTGGTGCAGCAGTTGCAGGAACTGGGCAATTACCGGAACATGGCGTTGCTGGGCCTGCCTCCTGTGCGGCTCGCTATGCCGAAACTCGACCAGTTGGAAAGACAGCTATCGGATTATTCCAGCCAGCTTGAAACGAGCGCGGGCGGGGATGACGATCAATTGTTGATCGACCTCTCGGGTCTTTCTGCAGACCTTGCGCGCATCAGAACCGAGCACAGTTTCAGGTTGAGCGCGACGCAGGCATATGCTCGAATCGCGAGCGACCGCCTTGGCAGTCTCGCAGTAAAATCGATCGATGGTTTTCAGAGTTTGGATGATTTTACAGAACGCCGGTTGGTTCCTGCGGTGCGGACATGCGCGACTTTTGCAGAGCGATTGCGGCGTCTGTCCGATCGCACTGGGGACGTTATTTCGCTGCTCAATACGCGCATAGACGGCCGAATACGCACGCAAAATCTCGAACTGCTCCAGTCGATGGAGAAGAGCATTAGCTTGCAATTCCGACTGCAGCGATTGGTTGAAGGTTTATCAATAATTGCAGTAACTTACTACGCTGTTGGATTGCTTTCCTACCTTGTCAAAGGCGGCGCGGCTGCGCAAAGAGGGGAATGGCCAGATGCCATTTCTGGCCTAGTGGTCTTGCCAATAATGGGGCTGATCTATCTCTTCATCAAAAGACGAACCAAGCAGCTGCTACCTGGCCGTGATCAATAGCTTTGCGAGCGAGACTTGCTTTATTGGCTGATACGCGACTAAAGACATCGCGGGTTTGGGGAGACTCTAGCTTCAGGCTATCGAAAGGGAATAGGATGACAAAGATACGAGGATTGGTCGCACTGGGCGTTGCTGGCAGCATGCTGGCAGCTTGTGGCGGCGGCGCAGATGAGG
>CAZJAG010000002.1:14934-42566 GCA_964543735.1 uncultured Porphyrobacter sp.
GCACTGGGCGTTGCTGGCAGCATGCTGGCAGCTTGTGGCGGCGGCGCAGATGAGGGCTCCACTCCGGCTGGTGACGATGCTGCATCGAGCGATACCGAAGCAACGACTGCAGACGCGGGTGAGGCCGAAGCACCGGCTGCGGACAATACAGATACCGTCGATGGCACAAGCTTCGCATCTTTCACAGGCGATGCGGCGAATGGCAAAAACGTGTTCGCTCAGTGTCAGTCATGCCACGTAGTCGAAGCAGGCCAGAACCGCACTGGCCCATCGCTCGCGGGTATCGTTGGCCGCGCAGCCGGAACGGTCGAAGGCTACAATTACACGCCAGCCAACGCGAATAGCGGGATCACTTGGAGCAAAGAGAAGATGTTCCAATATCTCGAGAATCCGCAGCGCGTGATCCCTGGTACGAAGATGGCCTTCGCCGGTCTTCCCGAAGCACAGGATCGTGCAGACATCATCGCTTATCTGGAAAATCCGGGCGAGTAATCTACCGACAGACACGTAAAAGAAAGGGGCGCTGGCGATTGCAGCTAGCGCCCCTTTTCTATTGTGTCCGTAAAGTTCTGGCTCAGGCGGCAATTTCTCCGCGAGCCAACTCGCATTGTGACCAAATGTCGCTAAGCGCGTTTATCAAGCGATCAATATCGCCGTCGCTATGCACTGGCGAGGGCGTAACCCTCAGCCGTTCGGTGCCGCGCGGGACAGTAGGATAATTGATCGGCTGCACATAGATACCGTGATGTTCCATCAACCAGTCGCTGATCATCTTGCACTTGTGCGGGTCGCCCACCATCACCGGGATGATGTGGCTGGGATTGGGCAAGTGCGGAATCTGCAGCGCATCCAGCTTGCGGCGAACAGTCTCTACCCGTTCGCGTTGACGCTCGCGTTCGGTATTGGAATGTTTGAGATGCCGAATGCTTGCCGCTGCTCCGGCAGCAAGAGCTGGCGGTAGGGCGGTGGTGAAGATGAAACCGCTCGCGAAAGTGCGCACAAAGTCGCACAGATCGGCAGATGCAGCGATGTATCCACCCATCACGCCATAGGCCTTGCCCAAAGTCCCTTCGATGACTGTGATCCGGTCCATCAGACCTTCGCGCTCTGCAACCCCGCCTCCGCGCGGGCCATAAAGCCCAACGGCATGAACTTCATCGATATAGCTCATCGCACCATGTTTTTCGCAAACGTCGAGAATTTCTGCGATCGGAGCGATGTCCCCATCCATCGAATAGACGCTTTCAAAGGCCACCAGCTTGGGGGTGTCGGCTGGAAATTCGCTCAACTGGCGGTCGAGATCTTCAACATCATTGTGCTTCCAGATGCGCCGTTCGGCCCGTGAATGGCGGATGCCTTCGATCATGGACGCGTGGTTGAGGGCATCTGAGAAGACGACGCAGCCAGGAATACGAGACGCCAGCGTTCCAAGGCCTGCCCAGTTCGAAACATAGCCGGACGTGAACAGCAGCGCTGCCTCTTTGCCATGCAGATCGGCCAGTTCCTGCTCGAGCAAGACATGATGATGATTGGTGCCTGAAATGTTGCGTGTGCCGCCTGCGCCCGCACCGCACTCGTCAAGGGCAGAGTGCATCGCGTCGACCACGATCGGGTGCTGACCCATGCCCAGATAGTCATTCGAGCACCACACAGTTACATCCTGCGTCTTATCCTCGATATAGCGAGTGGCATGGGGGAATTGGCCGCGATGCCGCTTGATATCGGTGAAGACGCGGTAGCGGCCTTCTTCGCGCACTGTGTCCAGCTCGTCCTTGAAGAATGTCTCGAAGTCCATTGTCAGCTTTCCTCTTCCATAGCGAGGTCCCCCCGCGCTGCATTCCTTGGCCGAGCCACCGCTCTGGCCTTTCTTGGTAAGGCCCAACCCCAAATCGCTCCGTCACGAAAGGGGAGGGCTAAAAACAGATGTTCGATGATGCCCAAAACCGTGAGCGTGAACAGCAGGCTCGCACCGACAGCCTCAGAACTTCCAGCCTCAGAACCGAAGGCTCGCATTCCGAGCAGCGCAGCCAGCCCCGCAAAACCGGCCATCGAGGCCGGCAGGGCAAGGCTCAGCCGGTTCGCGCCGTAATAACTCTTCAGATAGGCCAGATGGGCGGGCAGAATATCGGTGTGGGTATTGGGCACGCCGATGAAGATATTGAGCTTGGCGCTCAGCCGAAGCACGTAAAGCAGCAGGAATGTCATCGCGGCAATCTGGTTGGGCGCAAGCCATGTCAGCGTGACAAGCATCAGCGCCGTAAGAGCGAGCGCTATTTCGTGATGCATCAATGTGGCGCTGGCCTGTGAAAAGCGTTCCCAGCCCTTTGCACCTGGCGGACAGGGCTCACGCCGCGGTCCGGCAGTCGCGCCTGTTAGAAATCCAATCTCGTGCCATGACCACACCAAAATAGCTCCGGCAAAAGATGCATAGATTGCTGCGATGCTGGTAAAGTGCATCGAGACGAATATCGTACCGAGGCCGATTATGCCCGCCGCGCCGGCCAAAGCCAGACTGCGCGGGAAGGTCGAGCGGTCGCGATTGTCCAGCCAAGCGATTAGACCGGTTGCGAGGAACCAGACTGCGCCTGTGGCAATAAGGGGGAGGATATGGCCGCTCCAGCTTACCATGCAGGTTGTAGCCTCACAGTGCTGGGAAGGGCGTTGGAGCGTGTGCGGTGGAAATACATCCGGACAAAGGCAAAACCAGCACCCGCCATACCGCTTGCGCGATTGGCGAGGCCTGCAATGCCGCCACGTTCCTTGCCATCAGCAATTCGGTTGCTGGCGCGGCGCAGGCTTTCCATCTTGTCGCGGAAAGCAGGATCGTCAATGTCCAGCTCAACCGGGAAGACTTGTCGGCAGATCTGGTTGCAAATGCTGAAAACCTGGTAGTCATAATCGGTTGGATCAATCCCCAGCGCCGCATGGAAAACGGGGCGGGAATGGTCGCGAACATACATCGTTGCATAGACCGAAAGCAGGAAGAAACGAATCCACAGCTTGTTGTGACCTTTCAGCAGCTTCGGATCAGCCCGCATCAACATCGCAAAAGCCTCGCCATGGCGAAACTCGTCATTGCACCACTCCTCGAACCAGTCGAAAATCGGGTGGAACTTGTTTTGCGGATTGGCAGCAAGATGGCGGTAGATCGCGATATAGCGCGCATAGCCGATCTTTTCTGACAGATAGACCGCGTACCAAATGAACTTCGGTTTGAAATAGGTGTATTTCTTCGCCTTGGTGAGGAAGCTCAGATCAACCCCGATCCCTGCATCTTTGAGCGTTTCATTGATGAAGCCTGCATGGCGGCTTTCATCGCGAGCCAGCAGTTTGAACAGACGCTTCACATCAGGGTTCTTCGTGCGCCGTGCAATTTCGGCATAAAGAATGCAGCCAGAAAATTCAGACGTCATTGAGCTGACAAGGAAATCGGTGAATTCAGCACGCAGCTCGGGCTCGAGGCGCTCAATAATACCGGCAAAGTCACCCTTTTCGCGGAAATGCCTTTTGTTGGGATCGTCCGTCATATCGGACAGGAGTTGATCCCACTCCTCGCGCACCAGCGAGACATCAATCGCATCGAGCGCATCAAAATCGGTCGTGTAAAAACGCGGGGTGAGCATGGTGTCCTGCGTTGCAAGAGCCATCGCTTCATCGCTCGTCATCATCTCTTCAGACGCAGGCGTTTCAATCGGAGTATGCGCGTTCATTTGATCCTCCCGGGATTGAAGCTGACTTCATAAAGTTCGGCAAAGTCGAGATAGGACAAGAGCCGTGTCCATGCGCGGCGCAGCGGGCCAGCGCGCGTAACTGTTGCCATGCGTTGATATGTGGCGCTCGAACCAAAGGCGATCTGGATCGGGGCGCCATGAACAAAGACGCTGTCACCGGGATAGATGGCGATATTCTCGTCCAGTTCGACATGCGCGTGGAAATGCTCCTCGCTTTGTTCGACGGCGACTGTGCAAGGCGTATCAAAACGGCGTGCATTCATGAGGCTTGAGACTCCTCGAACAGCTTGAGGAACACTTCGCGATTATCGGGGCCAAATGCGCCCAGCTCGACCTTTCTGCCAGTTGCAGAATCGGTGAGGGACATCGAACCATCGCCCCATAGTGCAAGCGCAAAAGGTGGCTCTGAGCCAATCCCGTGCATCCGGCGCTCTCTGGCAAGGCCGCGCATCACGCCGCGAATAAAGCCGCCGCTCTTTGTTTCGGTCTCGATCACCGCGACCATTTTGCCGCTTTGTGCATCGCTGATCTCTACGCTGCCATCTTCTCCGTCGAGAAAGCGCAGGCTGCGGGCGGCAACTTGCGAGACATTGGCTTTCTCGCGTTCGATGTCAGGCACAGCCGCACGGTCGGCAAAACCCAAAGTCACCGCCGTGGTCATAAGCAGGGACATCACGACCATAGCGCCTGCTGCGATCAGTGCCGGTTTGGGCGTGGTGTTCTCGTGGCTGTGACCGTGGCTCATGCGGGCGACTCCTGAAGACCAGTAGGTGCTACATTGTGCTCGCTCAATTCGCTGCGCTCGTTGCGAACCACAGAATTGCAGGCATCTGCGAGAATGCCTGCTACTTTCGCACTATCGGGAAGGGCACGCAGCATGGGCTGCGGCTTGCGCAGATGCAGCGGACGGGCATGGGGCCACAACACTGCATAGCCGAGGTGATGGCGTCCCTCGAGATGCAGCGCAATATCACCATATCCGTTTGCCAAATCCCGCAGATCTGCCGACGAAATCAGCTTCAGCGGCAAGTTGATACATTTGTTGAGCGCCACGCCAATCCGCAGCACAACACGCCTATTGGTGATGGTGTAGACCGTCGTCCTTGCAACACCATAAGCGAACAGCAGCATCAGCCCGACCGCCAATAGCCCGGCAATGGCCGTGCCTATCAATCCGCCTAAGCTGCCGCTCGCCAGCGCAATTGCTGCTAGCAAAAGAAAGTAGACGCCGATCCAGCGAGTGAATAATGCACTGCGGGCGAAGACACGCCAATCGGGCGCGCCTTGCCAAATGATTTGCTCGCCCTCGGGCAAATGCCCGGGAAGTCCGCGGATCGGTTCGTCTTCATACTCGGTCACGCCAAAGGCTCCTGCCGTTCTTCATTGGCGTAGAGATAGCCACCACCGAAATAGGCGACGATGCGCTCTTCCTCGTCACGCGTGATCTCGGCCTTGCCTTTGACCTTGGGCGCATTTGCATAGTCCGCTGCATTGATCGCATCGAGCTTGACTGCATCGCGAGAGACAGTGGCCATCGCCATCGGTGCAAGCACGGTCTTGCGGCCGTTCTTAACAGCGAGATAGCGGATCATGTGCTCGGCGCGGTCAACCCACAGATCGGTCACAGTTCCGGCCACTTCGCCATCTGCTGCGATCACGGGCAGTCCGCGTGGATCGGTGCTGGCTGGCGCAATCGAAATCTCATCATCTGCGCTCATCGGAACAATGCGGGGGCGGCCATGCGCATCGATATCCGGCCATTTGGCACGCTGTGCATAGGACGCAGGGCCAACGCCATCGACAAGCGGATTGCCTGTTGGCTCATAGGGCGAGCCACCAAACGGTTCGATCCGCCGGGCGGCAATTTCGACATCTTCGCGTCCTTCAGTGCGCGGCACGGGCATATGGACAGTGCCCTTGTCAAACGGCAGTTTGAACGCCTTGGGCGTAGCGGTGCTGAGCGGCCCGCCCTCTGTTTCCACTTGCCCTGTCAATTCATCCTCGAGCGGATAACCCTCACGCCGGTCCTCGCGCCTCAGCCAGAAGACCAGCATGATGAAAAACAGGAAGAAGCCATAGAGCGCCAGCTCTGCGACATCGATTGTCCCTACTATGTTGCCATCGGTCATTTTCCGTTCCTTTCCCGCAGCCTCATGTTGGAAATTCACTCAGCCCGAAGCGGCCATGAGCACCGCCGGCTGGGTTGCTCCGGCCGCGTCCGACCAGAGGGCCAAGCACCACCAAAGTGCCCAGCAGTAAGATAATTTCGAGAATGTAGACCGCGCTGTATCCGGTGGCGCGGAAAGCCAGAGATGCCCCTAGCGTGTCGTTCAATGCGAGTGCAGCGACTGCATCGCGGATGATCCCGCCCATCGCTATTGCAAGGCCTGCACAGCTTGCCTGTACAGCGCCCCATGCGCCCAGTGTAAGGCCAGCACTGTCGTCCCCAGCGAAGTCCATGGTTGCAACCAAAGTGCCGACCGAGAACAGCCCGACGCCAAGCCCGATTGCCAAGGCTCCGATTGCCAACAGGACAGGCGCTTCTAAAGGGGCTGCAAATACGATCATCAAGAACGCGGCGATCCCGGCGACCGTGCCATATCCTGCTATGCGCAAGGGGTCTGAATAGCGGTCAAGCAGTTTGGCAGAGAGGGCAAACCCCATTAGCGCGCCGAATGCCCAGCCTCCGGTCAATCCTGTGGTCGAGCCAACAGACAGCCCCAAAATTTCCCCGCCATAAGGCTCGAGCAATGCATCCTGCATCGCAAAGCCAGCCGCCCCCAGGCCAATCGCCACAAGCAAGCGTTTGGCATTAGGTTGCGCGGTGAAGCTGCTCCAGATGCGTCTAAAGGGAACGGCAACTTCGTTTCGCATCGCAATTGCCGCATTGCGCGCTTCCTGCTTCCACAGCGCGATGAGATTGAGGAGGAAAGTGAGAACAGCTGCGCTTTGAATGACTTGCACCAGCCGCGTTGGCGTGAAAGACAGCAGCAATGCGCCAATCACGCTTGCCGCTAGCATCATGCCTGCCAAAAGCATCACATAGAGCAGGGCAACAGCGCGGGGGCGCTTGTCTTCAGCCACCAGATCAGTCGCCAGAGCGAGCCCGGCGGTCTGCGTCATATGCAGGCCCATTCCGGCAAGCAGAAACGCTCCGCTGCTTGCCAAAACGCCCAGAGTGAATGTCTCTGGTCGGCTTAGTAGGATCAAGGCAAAGGGCATGATCGCCAGCCCGCCAAACTGCATGAGTGTGCCAATCCAAATATAGGGCACTCGCCGCCATCCGAGCACCGAACGATGTGTGTCAGAGCGGTGGCCGATGAGCGCGCGCAAGGGCGCAACCAGCAGCGGAATGGCGATCATCAGAGCAACGATCCAAGCTGGCGTGCCAAGCTCGACAATCATCACACGGTTGAGTGTGCCCGAAAGCAGAACCGTCGCCATGCCGACGCTGACCTGAAACAAGGCAAGACGCATCAAACGCGGCAGCGGCATGTCGTCGCTGGCAGCATCAGCAAAGGGAAGCCAGGCCATCGCGACCTGCGTCCATTTTGCTGCAAAGGCGCCTTGCTTAGCCATCAGTTTCGGATCAGCTCCATCGCTTGTGAAGTGTAGAAGCCGGAAGAAACCCGCCGCGTGCGGCCAATCCGCCAATCTTGCAGCGAGCTTAGCCGCTCGCGCAATTCGCTCTCGCCAACAGGGATAATCGCGGGCGAGCGGTTCGATTTGGGAAAGAGTTTGCCGATCCGATGCATCGCGCCAAGCGCTTGCGTATGCGGGGCAAAGGTAAAGAGCATCGATCCGGTGCATTGCTGCCCCAGCTTGCGCAAAGTCTCGACAATATCGGTTGCCGGATAATGAATGAGAGAATCCATCGCGACCACATGCGCAAACTCGCCAAGGCCAGGATCACACATATCGCCCGCGCGCCAGCTGATCTTGCCATGACCGAGAAATGATGGTTCGCGCCGTTTGGCGACTTCGACCAATCCTTCGGCGATATCAATCGCAGTGATTTCCGCGCCTCTGCAGGCCGCATCGATACTGAACGCGCCAGTTCCGCAACCTGCATCCAAAAGACGCTGCCGTCTAAGGTCAAAAGGGAGCCAATTGAGCATCGTTTTGCGCATTTCTGTGCGACCTTGGCGCACAGTTGCGCGAATTCCGCTCACTTTTGCGTCAGAAGTGAGGTCAATCCAGGCCTTGCGGGCTGTGCCGTCAAAATATTCGGCCAGCTGGTCGCGCTGCGCATCATAATTGGTGGGCGCGTGTGTCGCCATCACTCAAACCCCAGAAAATCGAAAATGTCGCGATCTTTCATGGGATGCGCTTCGAGCGGGTCGACCCCATCCCACAGCAATTGCGCGAGCCGCAGATATTCATCCTGCGCCGCCTTCACTTCGGGTGCATCGTCCATTTCGAACAAAGTGCATTTCTTGAGGCGAGAGCGACGGATCGCATCCACATCGCGGAAATGGGCGAGGCGCTCCATTCCAATCGCGTCACAGAAGCGGTCAATCTCGTCAGTTTCGCGGCTGCGATTGGCGACAACCCCTGCAAGCCGCACATCGTAATTCTTCGCTTTTGCACCAATTGCCGCGACAATCCGGTTCATTGCAAAGATGCTGTCAAAATCATTCGCGGCAACAACCAGTGCGCGCTCGGCATGTTGCAACGGCGCTGCAAATCCGCCGCACACAACATCGCCCAGCACATCGAAAATCACCACATCAGTGTCTTCGAGCAAGTGGTGCTGCTTGAGCAATTTGACAGTTTGCCCAACGACATATCCGCCGCAGCCCGTGCCTGCAGGCGGGCCGCCAGCCTCGACACACATAACCCCGTTATAGCCTTCGAACATATAGTCCTCTGGCCGCAGTTCTTCGCTATGAAACTCAACCGTCTCCAGCACATCGATGACAGTTGGCATCAGCTTCTTGGTTAGCGTGAAGGTGCTGTCATGCTTGGGATCACAGCCAATTTGCAGCACACGGTGGCCGAGCTTGGAAAAGGCGGCTGAGAGGTTCGATGAAGTTGTCGACTTGCCAATTCCGCCCTTGCCATAAACGGCGAAAACCTTCGCGCCTTTTATCGCATCGCGCGGATCGAGTTGCACCTGCACAGAGCCTTCGCCATCGGGCGGGCTAAAGCTGGATTTGGGTGTTTGCAGGTTCATTTCATTATCCTCATTCAGCCGGGATCACGCCTTCAAGGCGATCCTCCAGATCATTGCTGGCATTGCGCAGCGCCTCGAGCGTTTCGGCATTGGGTTCCCACAGCTCGCGCTCGCATGCTTCGAGCAGCCGGTTGGCCACGCGGGCCGAGCTTTTCGGGTTCAGCTTGGAGAGGCGCGCGCGCATCTCGTCATCAAGCACAAAGGTCTCGCTGATCTTCTGGTAAACCCACGGATCAACCTGTCCGGTCGTTGCTGACCAGCCCATCGTATTGGTCACATGACCTTCGATATGGCGCACGCCCTCATAGCCGTGCTGAAGCATGCCCTCGAACCATTTGGGATTGAGAGTGCGGCTGCGTGTTTCCAGATCAATCTGCTCGCCCAAGGTGCGCACCTTGGCTTTGCCGCGCGTTGCATCGACGATGTAGACAGGGGTTTCCTCGCCGCGCGCTTTCGCGACCGAGCGGCTGATCCCGCCAAGCCCGTCAACATATTGGTCAAGATCGGTAATCCCGACCTCAACGCTTTCAAGGTTCTGGTATGTAAACTCGACCTCGGCGAGCGCACTTTTCAGCAATTCGCGCTGCGCAGCGGGCGCGCCATCAACGCCATAGGCAAATCCCTTGTGCGTCTCGAACGCATTGGCGAGCTCATCGGGATCAGCCCATACCCCGCCATCGATCATCTGATTGACGTTGGCGCCATAAGCTCCCTCGGCATTGGAGAAGACGCGCAAGGATGCGGTTTCCAGATCGCAATCATGCGCTTGTTGATGAGCGAGGCTGTGCTTGCGAATGAAATTCTGCTCAAGCGGTTCATCGGCTTGACTGGCCAGCAAAGCAGCTTCTGCCAGCATTCGCGTTTGCAGGGGCAGAAGGTCGCGGAAGATTCCCGAAAGCGTCATCACAACATCAATCCGCGGACGGCCCAGTTCAGCCAGCGGAATCAGTTCAGCGCCGCACAGCCTGCCATAGCCATCGAGCCGCGGACGCGCGCCAAGCAGCGTCATCGCTTGCGCAATCTGGACGCCTTCGCTTTTCATATTGTCCGTGCCCCACAGCACCATCGCAAGGCTTTCAGGCATGGCAGCGCCTGATGCGCGGTGGCGGGCAATCAACCGTTCGGCCTGCACACGCCCTTCTTCAAAGGCAAAGCGGCTGGGGATGCGGAAAGGGTCGAAGCCGTGGATGTTGCGACCTGTTGGAAGCACGTCTGGATTGGCAATCACATCGCCGCCCGGTGCAGGCTTCACATAGCCGCCATCGAGCGCATGGATCAGTGAACCCAGCTCGTCACAAGCTTCGATCTGAGCGGCGAGTGCATCGCGGTTCGCCTCTGCATCTGCCTCGCACAAAATGTCGAGCAGATCATCACGCTGTGCGCCCTGCGGCTGGTTGCCCAGAACATGCAGGCCATGCGGGATAAGCGTGCGTTCCAGCTCGTACAATTGGCCGGAAAGCTCGCCAATGTCTCCCATCTCGATGTCGAGCGTATCGCATTGCTCGGCGATCACCATTTCAAGTGAGGCGCGCTCTTCGCGGTCTTCGGTTGAGCGCCAGCGCTCGATACTCGATTTCAGTTCGGCAAAGCCCTTGTAAAGGCCAGCTTGCGCCAATGGCGGCGTGAGATAGCTGACCAATGTGGCCGCGCTACGCCGCTTGGCCAGAATGCCTTCTGAAGGATTGTTGGCTGCGTAAAGATAATAATTGGGCAGATCGCCTAGCAAACGCTCCGGCCAGCAATCGCCTGAAAGCCCTGCTTGCTTGCCCGGCATGAACTCCAGCGCGCCATGCGTACCGAAATGGAGGACGGCATCGGCAGCGAAATCCTCGCGGATCCAGCGATAGAAGGCTGCGAAAGCATGGGTCGGGGCAAAATCGCCTTCGAACAGCAGCCGCATCGGATCGCCTTCATAGCCGAAGGCAGGCTGCACACCGACAAAGACATTGCCAAAAGTCGCGCCCAAAACTTGGATATGCGAACCATCCGATTGCTGCTTACCTGGCGCAGGGCCCCATTGCGCCTCAATCTCGGCAAGATGCGGTTCGCGCCTTACATGCTCGTCAGCGGAAATGCGCGCAGCGACATTGGCGTCCGTGCCATACTTGGCCGAATTGCCGCCAAGAATTGCATCGCGAAGAGCATCGACGCTTTCTGGCACTTCGACCGTATATCCATCATCTGCCAATCGTTGGAGAGTTGCATGAAGCGACTCGAACACAGCCAGATGAGCCGCCGTTCCGGTTGCGCCTGAATTGGGCGGGAAGTTGAACAGGCTGATGGCCAGTTTGCGCTCGGCACGCTGGCTGCGGCGCAATGCTATCAGCTTGACGGCTTTATCCGCCAGTGCTGCGGCACGCTCTTCATCTGCATGCATCGCACGAACGGGGCCGGTCATTTTCGCGCTGCGCCCGCCAAATACGCTGGGGCAGGTCGCGCCATCCAGCTCAGGCAAGGAGACCATCATGGTCGCCTCGAGCGGCAGGAGACCTTGCTTGCGCTCGCGCCATTCTTCCAGAGTTTGGAATTCTAGCGCGTGGGCGGCGATATAGGGCAAATCGAGCCCTGCAAGCACTTCGACCGCTGCGTCTGTGTCCGAATAGGCAGGCCCGCCCACGAGCGAAAAACCGGTTAGATTGACGATCGCATCAACGCGCGGTTTTCCGCCCGCGACAAAGAACTTCTCGATCGCATCGCGCGCATCCAGCCCGCTCGCATAGGCCGGAATGACCCGCAATCCCGCAGCTTCCATCGCTGCAATCACGCCGTCATAATGACCGGTATCGCGCCCCAAAAGATAAGAGCGAAGCAAAAGCAGGCCAACGGTGCCATGCTTGCCCGGCTTGCGCGGCAGCAGTCGAAGGCTTTCTGAAACGCGCTGATCAGTGCGCGGGTGATAGACGCCGACTTCTGGATATTCGACCGGATCTTTCGCAGGCGTCTTACCTTGCCGTATCAACCGATCCCCAGCCGCATACCGATCAATCAAGGCGCGCACCATTGCAGTGACATTCTCTTCCGAGCCTGCCAGCCAATATTGCAGCGTGAGAAAATAGGCCCGCACATCCTGCGCCGTTCCGGGAATGAAGCGCAAAATCTTGGGCAGGCGGCGCAGCATTTTCATCTGGCCCGCGCCTGAACTTGCGCCTTGCTTTTTTGATCCGCGCAGACGCTTGAGCAGGGCCAGCGGCCCTTTGGCAGGCGCATCCATCCGATAGCCGCCCATCCGGGTCAGTTTCACAATTTCGCCCGCAGACATCAGGCATACCATCGCATCGCATTGTTCGCGGCGCGCCTCGAGCGCTGGCATGATCGCACGCGCATGATCATCGAGAAACAGCATTGTGACGATCACGATGTCCGCTTCTGCGATGGCCAGTTTCGCTGCATCCAGCGAAGAGGTATCGCGATCCCAATCGGCAGCGGCATGAAGCGAGAGAGTGATATTGTCGCGCTCAAGCTCGTGACTTGCGCGCTCGGCAGCCCCTTTTAAGTGATTGTCGAGCGTGACAATCGCTACCCGCACTGGCGGATGGGTAAGGGAGGAGCGAACACTAGCGGGCATAGTGCGCCTTCGCATCGTAAAGCGTTTCGAGGCTGACGCGTTCTAGCCCGTTATCAGCGGCGAAAGCCTCTGTATTGCGCCGCGCCTTGCCGCGCACGAAGAAGGGTATCTTCTTCAACTCGCGTTCGGCCTCGTCGGTCCAGGCAAGATTGGAATTGGCAGGTTCAGGCGTCGGTGCAGGGCTTGCTAGCGGCTCGCTCACCGACGGAGAATGCGCGCGCAGATGCGAAGCGCCCTGATCATCGCCAAACTCGAAATCTTCGCGGAACATGGTGAGCAGATGCTCTTCCAGACCCATCACCAGCGGGTGCACCCACGTGTCAAAAATGACATTTGCGCCTTCAAAGCCCATCTGCGGGCTGTGCCGCGCGGGAAAATCCTGCACATGAACGGGCGAGGAGATGACGGCGCAGGGAATGCCCAGCCGTTTGGCAATATGCCGCTCCATCTGCGTGCCAAGAACCAGCTCGGGCTGCGCCTCGGCAATGGCATCTTCTACCGCCAGATGATCTTCCGTGATGAGCGCTTCGACGCCATATTGCTCGGCAGCTTTGCGCACATCGCGGGCAAACTCGCGATTGTAGCAACCCAGCCCGCAAACCTTGAAGCCCAGCTCTTCCTCCGCAATGCGGGCCGCGGCGACCGCATGGGTGCCATCGCCGAAGATGAAGACACGCTTGCCGGTGAGATAGGTGGAATCGACCGAGCGGCTCCACCAAGGCATGCGTGATCCATTGTCGCCAAGTGCAAGTTCCGGATCGACGCCAGCCAGTTCGGCGACTTCGCGGATAAAGTCGCGGGTTGCGCCAACGCCAATCGGGACTGTGCGCACAAATGGCTGCTTAAAGGTGCGCTCCAGCCAACGGGCGGCCTCTTCGCCAATTTCAGGATAGAGGACGATATTGAAATCGGCCTGACCAATGCGCTGGATGTCTGCCGGGCTTGCGCCAAGCGGGGCGATCAAATTGATATCAATGCCCAGCAATTCGAGCATCTTTGCAATCTCTGCCACATCGTCGCGGTGACGAAAGCCGAGCGCGGCAGGCCCCAGAATATTGACGCTAGCCCTGCGGCCTTCAAGCGGCTGGCGCACGACATTCTGATCGGCCAGATGCCGCACAATCTGGTAAAAGGTTTCAGCCGCGCCCCAGTTCTCTTTGCGTTGATAGCTGGGCAGTTCGAGCGGGATAACAGGGCAGGGGATATCCATCGCTTCGGCAAGGCCAGCCGGATCATCCTGAATTAGTTCAGCTGTACACGATGCGCCCACCAGCAACGCTTGCGGCTGGAAGCGGGCGACTGCATCGCGCGCTGCGTCTTGGAAAAGCTGCGCTGTATCCTTGCCCAGATCGCGCGCCTCAAATGTCGTGTATGTGACTGGCGGGCGTTGATCACGCCGCTCAATCATTGTGAAGAGCAGATCGGCATAAGTGTCGCCCTGCGGTGCGTGAAGGAGATAATGCATCCCCTTCATCGCCGTCGCAACACGCATAGCCCCAACATGAGGCGGCCCTTCATATGTCCAGACGGAAAGCTGCATCGCTACACCTTCAACCTGTCGCGGCGGCGCAAGGGACGGGCGAAAAGCTCGGCCAGATCACCGGCTTGATCAAATCCATGGATGGGCGAGAAGACCAATTCGATCGACCATTTGGTCGAAAGCCCCTCTGCCTCCAGAGGATTGGCGAGACCCAGTCCGCAAACGGTCAGATCAGGGCGGTCCTCGCGCACGCGGTCAAGTTGGCGATCAACGTCCTGGCCTTCGACAAGGCGGGTGTCAGGTGGAAGCATATCAAGCTCTCGGGCGAGATGCTGCTTGTGCAGATAGGGCGTGCCGACCTCAACCGGCTCCATTCCCAATTCACACGCCAGAAAGCGAGCGATCGGGACTTCGAGCTGCGAATCCGGCAAGAAGCTTATGCGCTTGCCTTCCAAGGCTTCGCGGTGGTGCTCAATTGCGCGTTTAGCCCGCTCGCGGCCAGGGGCGATCACGGAATTGAAATGCATCTCGTCAATGCCAAACTCTTGCGCTGCCGCACGCAGCCATTCGCTCGTGCCTTGAGCGCCAAGCGGGAAGGGGGCATCAAGTCGCTCGGCCCCGCGGTCCTCTAGTGCGAGCGCTGTTTCAGCAAGGAAGGGTTGGGCCAGAAGGTAGCGCGTTTGCGGGCCGAGCGCGGGCAGTTCGCTGGCCTTGCGCGCTGGCAGGCAGCCGACATTGTCTATGCCCAATTCAGCGAACAGGCGCAGGAATTGATCCTCGACTATATCGGGCAAGGAGCCAACGAGAAGCAGATTGCGCGGTGCATCGCCAGCCGCGACCGGCATTTCAGGCACCAGCGAGGCGAGACAGGCATCTTCGCCTTGGGTGAAAGTCGTCTCGATCCCGCTGCCCGAATAGTTGAGGATACGCACATTGGGCGCGTGTTTGCCGCCCAGCGTTTGCGCAGCCTTCGCCAGATCCAGCTTGATCACTTCAGAAGGGCAGGAGCCGACCAGAAAAAGCGTCTTGATATCGGGGCGGCGCGTCAGCAGCCGATCCACCACGCGCTCAAGCTCTTCATGACAATCAGCCATTCCAGCCAGATCGCGCTCCTCGATAATCGCGGTTGCAAAGCGCGGCTCTGCAAAGATCATCACTCCGGCTGCCGACTGGATCAGATGGGCGCAGGTGCGCGATCCAACCACGAGGAAGAATGCGTCTTGCATCTTGCGGTGGAGCCAGACAATTCCGGTTAGTCCGCAAAAAACCTCACGCTGACCGCGTTCGCGCAGAACGGGGGCAGGAACTTCGTTCTTGGAGGAAGGCGAGGTGATCTGGTTCATGTCGCTGCGACCCCGCTTTGCTCAGCCTCAAGCCTAGCAACGCGCAGTTTCAGCAAGAACTGACCTGCATTGATGACATAGGTGACATAGGCAGCCAGAGCGACCAGCATCCGGGCCTCGACCGAACCGATGCCGCCAAACAGCATCACAAGATAAGCCGTGTGCAGCGCGAGCACGAGCATCGAGAACACGTCCTCCCAGAAGAAGGCGCGCGCGAACAGCCATTTGCCAAAAACCACCTTTTCCCAGATCGAACCGGTGATCATGATCGCATAAAGGACCAGCGTTTTGACGACGATAGAGGCGTCAGCCACCCACATACCTTCGCCTGTTGCCAGAAAGCGCAAAACGAGCAGCAGGCTGCACAGAAAGACTAAGAACTGAAGCGGTGCGAGCACGCCTTGAACGATTGTCCAGACAGACTCGTCACGACGTTGACGCTCTTCATTGCTGTAGAGCATCTTCGTATTTTCCCTCAGGCCACTTGCCAATTGATCGGCCCTGAATGTTTGCTCACCCCTGTTCATGCGGGACAATCTGCCTCCAATCACGAAGTACAAGCCTACCCTTTAGGTGTGCAAAGTGTCAATGCATATTGACGACAAGCAAAATAGACAGAACGGCATTGTTTTATTGATCGGTGAGGCGTAGGGTACGCGTGCTAAGGCGAGTCGTTTTGGGCATTAAGTTGCCCAACATTCCGGTATTCGCCTTGTAGCAAGCAGACCGGGGGTCTGGGACATGTTATTGGGAAATGGTGATGGCTCAGAAGGGCTAGGCCAATCAGCAAGTAGAGGCACAAGGCGCCCGGATCGGTCGACACATTCGCCTGCGCCAAAGAAGCCGCCTACTGCCCCAAGCGCTCTCGAACAGCTGATTGTGTCTGTCATCATTCCGCAGCTGGGTCACGCGTCAGAGCTCACTTCGCGTTCGATCGAGAATGTACAAATTCCCGCCAATGATGTGGAGCAGTTTTGCAATCTTGCCGTTGCTAGTCAGGGCGACCAATTGCAATCTATGGTCGATGAGCAATTGGCGCGCGGCGTCAGTGCAGAGACAATTTGTCTTGACTTGCTGGCACCGCTTGCACGCCGGTTGGGTGAAGACTGGGTCAGTGACAAATGTGACTTTGTTGAAGTAACGGCAGGTATTGGGCGTTTGCAGGAGCTCATGCGGGCTGCCTCGCTTGCCGATCCTGCAAATGGCACTTCAGCCAAAGGCGCTGACACAGCCTTATTTGCGCCGCTCCCAGGGGATCAGCACAGCTTTGGCACTGTGATGGTGCATGAGTTTTTTGATCGCGCGGGATGGCAGGCTCAATTGATGCTCGATTGTACGAGCAGTGAATTGATCGCAAGGGTCAAGGAGCAGGCATTCGACCTCGTTGGATTGACCATCAGCAATGATTGTTCCAGCGGGCACCTCGCCAAATTGATCGGTGATTTGCGAGCTGCATCTATCAATCCAAATATTCAGATATTGCTTGGCGGGCGAGTGGCAACCGAATGCCGCGAAATATTGGCTGAGGTTGGTGCTGATGGGATTGCGGATGACGCGCATTCCGCTTTGGTGCTGGCCAAGCAATTGGTTTCACAATCTGGCGAAATGCCTGCAATTAGCGCATGATTCGGAGATATTAAGTGCTCACCAGAAAGCACAGTATTGACGGCAAGAGGCCGCTTGCAAATGCCGATGATTTGCATGATTGGCTTGGTCACGAAGGCACGGCCAATTTGGTGATGCTGGCGGGCGATGTTTCATTGTTGGTCGACACCCAAGGCAAGATCGTGGATGCGACCGCCGATCCTGCCGATTTTTCTGATTTGGAACAATGGATTGGGCAGAACTGGCTCGATCTTGTTACCATTGAAAGCCGGATCAAGGTCATGGAGTTATTGGCGGCTGCTCGCAAAAGGGGCCCGCAGCGTTGGCGGCAGGTCAACCACACAAGCGATACAGGTGATGTGCCGGTAAGTTACGCGGTGGTGGCAACAGATCATGATGACCGTTTCATTGCGATTGGCCGCGATATGCGCGAATTGGCTGAAATGCAGCAGCGTATGCTCAACGCTCAACAAACGCTTGAGCGCGACTATGTGAGGCTGCGTCAATACGAAACGCGCTACCGGCTGCTTTTCGAAAGACTGGCTGAACCTGTCCTTGTGATCGAGGGCAGCGGATTGCGGATACGTGAGGCCAATGCCGCCGCTCACTCACTGCTTGGAGCGGCTGAGGGGGCATTGCAGGGAAGTAAGTTTTCCAGCCTCTTTGATAAGACCTCGCGGGAGCAAATATTAGCCTTTGTCGGCGCGGTTATGGCGACCGACGATCTTTCGCCGATCTCTGCTTCGCTGGCTGAGAAGACATCGGCAGTGTCTATTTCGGGGACGGGTTTCGCGCAGGACGGCGATCAATTTGCTATCATTCGATTGGCGAGCTTGGAGAGCGGTGCAAACTTGGATATTTCTCAATCGGCAATCGCGATTGAAGAAATGCCAGATAGCTTCGTGCTCGCCGGGCCAGATCTGACTATCAGACATGCCAATCGGGCCTTTGTCGAATTGGTTGGAGCGGCCAGCCTCGATCAAATGCGCACCAAGCCATTGGCGCAATTCCTCGGGCGGCCAGGGATCGATTTGGAAATGATCGAGAAACAGATCAAGCAGTATGGCGTCGCTCGCAATGTGAACACTGTCGCCGTGCGAGAGGGTGGCGGTGAGGGCGAGCCGGTCGAAGTTTCTGCTATCCAGATCGGCGAAAATGGTGCCGGAGCGCTTGGCTTCTTGATCCGCCAGATTGGTCGCAGGCTTGGCGATACGAATGCGCCTTCAGAGGAGTTGCCACGTTCGATGGATCAATTGAGCGAGCTGGTGGGCCGGATGTCGCTGAAGGAAATTGTCCGCGAAAGCACCGATTTGATCGAGAAGATGTGCATTGAAGCTGCGCTGTCCTACACGTCCAACAATCGCGCATCAGCCGCTGAGATATTGGGGCTGAGTAGACAGAGTCTCTACTCAAAGTTACACAAATTTGATTTGGCGAACCGCGAGGGCGAGCCCAGCGACCAACAAGGTTGACGGTTAATTCTGTCAAATTCGTTTGACGTGAAGAGGCGGTGAGCATAGCATTTCGCCTATGACCCGCACCGCGATATCGACTCAGTATGCGCCATTTCCGGCGGTTGCCGATATTGTCGAATTGCTAAAGCCGATAACTTGGTTTCCGCCAATGTGGGCTTTTATGTGCGGGGTGGTCTCCTCTGGCGCGCCCATTGCTGAAAATTGGCCGTTTCTTCTTGCAGGTGTGATCCTCACAGGCCCGCTTGTTTGCGGGACAAGTCAAGCGGTGAACGACTGGTATGATCGTCATGTTGACGCGATCAATGAACCGGATAGACCCATCCCCTCGGGACGGGTTGGCGGCTCGTGGGGACTGCGCGTTGCAATAGCGGGTAGCGTTTTGTCGCTCTTGATCTCACTCATGATCGGCCCATGGGTTTTGGCAGCTACTGTTGTGGGACTCATATTGGCCTGGGGATACAGCGCGCCGCCTTTCCGTTTTAAGACGAGTGGATGGTTGGGCCCTGCTGTGGTGGCGCTAAGTTATGAAGGATTGAGCTGGTTCACTGGCGCCAGCGTTATGGTGGGAGCTTTGCCATCGTTCAGCGTCTTGCTTGTTTTGGGGCTCTACAGCATCGGCGCTCATGGGATCATGACTCTAAACGACTTCAAGGCGGTTGAAGGCGATAGACAGACCGGCCTTCGCTCGCTTCCTGTGACTTTGGGAGTGACGCGGGCTGCATGGCTGGCCTGCGCAGTGATGGCATTGGCCCAGCTGGCAGTGGTCACGCTACTGTTTGCTTGGGCGCACACAATTTCTGCGGCTGTGATCGCGGTGTTTCTGGCATTGCAGCTTGTGCTTATGCGGCGCCTGATTGGCGATCCTGCGAAATATGCGCCTTGGTACAATGCGACCGGCGTTTCGCTTTATGTTTTGGGAATGTTGGCAGCAGCGCTGGGTCTGGGGGGATATCTGTGATGCAAGGATTGGGATGGTTCGCGATTTTTCGATTGGGGCTGGTGCAAGCCTCAATTGGCGCAATGGTGATGTTGGCAACATCGCTGCTCAACCGAGTGATGGTGGTCGAGCTTGCGATGGCTGCCGCGCTTCCAGCGGGCCTTGTCGCTTGGCATTACGCAGTGCAGCTTTCCCGTCCGCTTTGGGGCCATGGCTCTGATCAGGGAAAGCGGCGCACGCCCTGGATTTTGGCCGGAATGGCGATGTTGGGGCTGGGCGCCCTGATGGCTGTGAATGCGACGATCCTGATGGAAACCTATCGCGCAACTGGCGTCATCGTGGCGATCCTCGCTTTCACCATGATTGGCGCAGGAGTTGGCGCAGCGGGAACATCCATGCTCGCTTTTCTCGCATCTGCTGTCGCTCCGCAGCGCCGTCCGGCTGCCGCGGCTGTGACTTGGGTGATGATGGTCGCAGGCATAGTCCTGTCGGCGGGAATGGCAGGCGCATGGCTTGACCCCTTTACATCGCAGCGATTGGCGCTGGTTGCAGGCGGGGTAGTGGTTGCAGCGCTGCTTGTGACGCTTGCGGCGATCTACCGGCTTGAAGAGCAAACATCATCTCGAGCCACCGGCATCGCCCGAGACGAGCCAGCACCCGATTTCAAAACCGCTCTGCAAGAGATCTATGCCGAGGACAAAGCGCGGCGTTTCACGCTGTTTATCTTCGTCTCGATGTTGGCTTATTCGATGCAGGATTTGATCCTCGAGCCGTTTGCGGGGTTGGTCTTCGCAATGACACCGGGACAATCCACCCAGCTAGCCGGGATGCAGCATGGCGGGGTCTTGCTGGGCATGATTTTGGCTGGCGTTGGCGGCAGCGCTTTTGCAGGGCGCAAGCTTGCATCGCTCAAGATCTGGATTGTGGCGGGCTGTTTGGGTTCTGCTATCTCGCTCGCCGGCTTGGCAATGGCCTCTGTTGCAGGGCCGGGTTGGCCGCTTGAAGCCAATGTCTTTATCCTCGGTTTTTGCAATGGAGTTTTTGCGGTCGCCGCGATTGGCGCAATGATGGGGCTGGCCGGAGCCGGTGCGAAAACGCGCGAAGGTGTGCGCATGGGCGTTTGGGGAGCATCGCAAGCGATTGCTTTCGGAGCAGGCGGATTGCTCGGCGCGCTTGGCGTTGATTTTGCCCGAAAAATGCAGGGCCAAGATGGCAGCGCCTTTCAACTGATCTTTGGGATTGAGGCGGCATTGTTCGTGATTGCAGCAGGGCTTGCGCTCCACGCTGCATCGGAGAGGCGCAGCAAGCAACGCGTGAGGGAGGTAAAGGCATGAGCAGTGAGATTTTTGACGTAGTGGTGGTTGGAGGGGGCCCGTCTGGCGCAACCGCTGCCGCTGATCTGGCGCTGGCTGGCCGCAAGGTCCTGCTCCTCGATAGAGACGGACGGATCAAGCCATGCGGAGGCGCCGTCCCGCCGCGCCTGCTCAAGGATTTTGAGGTCCCGCAAAACCTGCTCGTCGCCAAGGCTCGCTCGGCACGCATGATCGCTCCATCGGATCGCACAGTCGACATGCCAGTGGGCGAGATCGGCTTTGTGGGCATGGTCGACCGTGATGTGTTTGACGAGTGGCTGCGCGAGCGGGCTGGCAAAATCGGGGCCGAAAGGCGCAAGGGCACTTTTGAGAGGATCGAACGCGATGATGGGAAAGAGCCTGTCGTTTGCTATCGCCGCGAAAGAGGGGGCGATTTAGAGCGCGTGCGCGCGCATTTGGTGATCGGTACAGATGGCGCGCGCTCCGCCGTTGCCAAGCAGAATATCGCGGGCGCTGACAATATGAAATGCGTCTTTGCCTATCACGAGATTATCAACTCGCCTGAGAAAACCAGTGACGGCTTTGATGGATCGCGCTGTGATGTATTCTATCAGGGCGATCTTTCGCCAGACTTTTACGCGTGGATTTTTCCGCATGGTTCAACCTCCAGCGTGGGCGTGGGCAGCGCACACAAGGGTTTCTCGCTAAGAGGATCAGTGGCAAAGATGCGCCGAGATTTGGGGCTGGCGGATTGCGAGACTGTGCGCACTGAAGGCGCCCCGATTCCGCTCAAGCCGCTTAAGCGGTGGGACAATGGCCGCGATGTGATTGTGGCAGGCGATGCAGCCGGAGTGGTCGCTCCAGCCTCGGGTGAGGGGATCTATTACGCGATGACCGCTGGGCGCTATGCAGCAGAAGCCGCTGAAGCGTTTCTTGCAAGCGGAGAGGCAAGCGCGCTCAAACTGGCTCGCAAGCGCTTTATGCGTGATCATGGCAAGGTCTTCTGGATATTGGGTGTAATGCAGCACTTCTGGTATTCGAGCGATAAGCGCCGCGAACGCTTCGTAGCGATGTGTGATGACAAGGATGTGCAGCAGCTCACCTGGCAAGCCTATATGAACAAGCAATTGGTTCGTGCGAAGCCAATGGCGCATATCAAAATCTTCTTGAAAGATTGCGCGCATTTGTTGGGATTGAGGCCTGCACACTAATGGAGCGCATTGATGGAGCGCATTGATGGAGCGTAGCTGGCCCATTCCGGTCGCAATCGCGGCGCTTGCTGCCTTTGCAGTGGCGATGCTGGGCGCGACGATTACCGATACCGGGCCGTGGTATCAAAGCCTTGCCAAGCCGAGCTGGAATCCGCCTGATCCGGTTTTCGCAATTGGCTGGACGGTGATCTTCTCGCTAACGGCGTTAGCAGGTGTAACCGCATGGCGGGCTGCACCGAGCGCGCGTGCAAGCGAGACGTTGATCGGCTTGTTCGCCTTCAATGCGTTTCTCAATCTCTTGTGGAGCTTGCTGTTTTTCCGAATGCAGCGCCCTGACTGGGCGATGATTGAGCTGGCGGTTCTATGGCTCTCAATCGCCGCTCTAATCATCGTATGCTCGCGCTATTCGCGCTTGGCAGGATTGATGCTGGTCCCTTACATTGTTTGGGTGAGTTTTGCGGGCGCGCTGAACTGGAAAGTGGTCGAGCTTAACGGGCCATTTGGATGACAATACCATGTTGCAGGCCATGATGCAGGCGCTGTTCGATAGCGGCCACGCGGCTGACATAGTTCTGGTCGTGCTGACGTTGGAAGCGATCTATCTGATCATGCGCGGCAATCCATTAGGCCAAACAATCTGGGCCCTGTTGCCAGCAGCGCTGATTGTGCTGGGCCTGCGCGCAGCGTTAACGGGAATGCACTGGATCTGGATCGCGGCCCCCGTAGCAGCCGCGTTCCCCGCACATCTCATCGATTTGAAGCGCAGGCCGCTTAGCCCTCGTTCATAAGGAGGGGGCAGGGGCGCGCACGCCGCCTATTCGGCTGCTGCGCCCTCGCTATTGTCTGCCGCGCTTGTTTGCGCGCTATCAGCCTCAGCCACCTGAACCGCTTCCTTGTAACTGCGAAGCGCAGGATAATCGGCTGCCATCTTCGCGCCGCCCATCGGCTTGTTCACGCCCTGGTGGCAAGTTGTGCAATTGACCTTGAAAGGGTCACCTGCATCACCCAGCCGATTGGCAGGGAATACCGATTTGAGCGGTGTGATATAGCCATCGTTCAAATCGCGCACCATCCGGATGCCGTGCCACGATTGCGCCCGCTGTTCGGTCGAGAGCGACCATTCGCGGAAAGATTGCGTATTGTGGCAATGCGTACAGTTTACGCCCAGCCCGTCAGACAAATGCATCATGAAGGCATAGGTGCGCTCTGTCTCCATCGTCGAGAGCGTGTTCGCATCGGTTGGGTACAGCGTCGCCGAGCCAACTTTGATGTCAGCCGGTTCGCCAAGATCGCTCGACAGATAGCTGGCGAAGGAATGTTTGGGCAGCGAACTGAATGAAGTGACGGCAAGCGGCGTGTTCTGACCGCGCTTACCCGGCTTCATCGATTTGCCGTCGGCCATCTGCGGTAAGGTCCAGTAATTTTCTGGAACAGGGTTGCCGCGGTGACAGGTCCAGCAGGTGACACCTGTGTCCTGCACATGGCTCGACCATTCGGCATTCACCTTCTGGTTCATCTGGATCATCCGGCGCGCGACGACCTTGGTGTAAACCTCGTCAGACGCCATATTCGCCGGATTGTGGCAATAATTGCAGCCCTCATCGGGAGAGACCCAAGCGGTGATCGCCGCCATTGTGTAGTCGAATTCCTCGCGGCTGATATCCGCCAGAACCTGGACATTCTCGTAAGCCTCACCCGCTGTTTGCGCGCCAGCTGGCGGCAGATCATAGGGCGGGGCAGGAACCTCGCCAATGTCAGCCGATGCGCTCGTCAGCTTGGCTTGCGCCATGCCAGTGCCGCGATAGCCGTTCTGGGTGACTTCCTTGGGCCCAAGCTCGCAAGCTGTCAGCGCCAAAGTGGCCGCAGTCCCAAGAGCGATGGATAGTGCTTTTCTCATGATGCGCCTCCTTCGCCCAGCGCCGGATCAACCACACCCGTATCGGGATAGGCTGGGGCATAACCATGCTGCTGCGCCCATAGATACCAATTGTCGACCACCGTTCCGGTCAGCAAGATGCCGATCCCGCCGGTCAATGTTGTCAGAACCGCAAACCACCAGGCCCAGCGGTGAACCGATTCCATTGTGGCGTTCCAGCCCATCGTCCAACGCCAGAACAAGGCTGCGCGTTCAGAGGCCGTGCCGCGATCTGTGATCTGCTCGATCTCGCGCTCGCCGCCATAGCGGCCAACCGCCAGAATGGTCGCTCCGTGCATCGCGAAGAGCAGGGTCGAGCCATAAAGAAACACAATCGAAAGCGCGTGGAACGGGTTGTAGAACAAGTTGCCGTATCGGATCGAGAACGCTGCCGTCCAATCGAGATGCGGGAAGATGCCAAACGGTACCGCCTCTGCCCAGCTCCCCATAAACATCGGGCGGATAAAACCGAGTACTAGGAACAGCCAGATCGCCGCTGCAAATGCCCAGCTTACATGCAGGCCCATGCCCAGCGCCTTGGCGCGGGTGTAAGTGCGCACCCACCACAGCAGCACCGATACCGTCAGGAATGCACCTGAGAGTATCCACCAGCCGCCTTCGGCCAAAGGAACAAACGGGCTGAACCCATGCTCTGGCCCGGGAGGCTCAAGCGCAAGCCACGGCAGCTGCCGCACAAATTGCACCGGGTCCCAGCCAACCGAGGCCCACATATTCATACCCATGATGAATATCGAGAAGAACCCGAAGGCGAGGGCGGCAATGCCTGTCCAGCCAAGATAAATCGGCCCGATCTGGGCTTGCCCGATCATGCCGAGCCAGTGATTGAAACCAGCTTCTTCGATCCGCTCTTCGCTCCCAGCGGGGAGCGGAACGCCCATTTCAGGGGCAGTGCGAACCTGAACCTGTGTGAAGATGTTTTGATAGCTTGGCATCGATTATTCTCCCCTCACGACCAGATCGGCAGGTTGAGCCACCAGGTCCACCATTCGGGCCAACCGCGGGTCCAAAGGGGGCCTGAGATGATGATGCAAACCGCGCTCCAGAAACCGGCATTGAGCGCCAGCAACAGGCCCACACGGTGGATGCCCAATGTGCCAACCGAATAGCCGATCAGATCGCGGAAGAAGGTGTCTTCATATTCGGGCGATTTGACGTCCTCGCCCTCGGCAGGGTTGACCGCTGAAAGCACCAGTGAACCATGCAGCGCCAATGCGAATGTCGTCGTGAAGAAGAACGACACCGCAATCATATGCGCCGGGTTATAATGGAAATGGAGATATTGGTATCCGACATTGGATACCCAGTCCAAATGGCTGAAAATGCCATAGGGGAAGCCGTGTCCCCATGCGCCCAGCAAGAACGGGCGGAATACCACCAGCGTCACATAGGCAAAAATTGCTACGCCGAAAGCGAAGGGGACGTGATAGCCCATGCCCAGCTTGCGGCATATTTCGACTTCTCTCAGCGCCCAAGAGACGAAAGAGATGATCGCGCAGATCGTGATGATCTGCCAGAAGCCGCCTTCTTTGAGCGGCGCAAGGCCAAGACCATAGCTAAGGTCTGGCGGCGCGATTGATATGAGCCAGGGGTTCCATGTGCCCCCTTGCGATGCTGCATAGAAGATCAATGCAGTGCCAAGGGTCGCGAATATCGCGGTTACCACTCCGAAGAAGCCGACGTAAAAGGGCCCGACCCAAAAATCGAACAGGTCTCCGCCGATCAGCGTGCCGCCACGCACGCGATATTTTCGCTCAAAACTGAGAAGCGCCATAGCCTCTTCCTCCCCCGCCCATCACGGCGAGATTATCTGCGTTGTCTACTGACCGGCTGGAGGGCGGCTGGCTGGGCCAGCCGACACCTCTCGCACAGTCGAATGTTGTTTAAACTTCGCCTTCCAGCGTTATTCCGACGCCAATTGGGCAGTCGCGGCCGCATTGGGACCATCGAGCCAATTATAGGTATCGGTGCTGAGAAGGATGAAGTGGATGGTGAAAGCCAGCACGGCGAGGAAGACGTGAAGTCCAACCAGAGCCCTGCGTGGATCAAATACTAACCAAGATCTCCACATAGCGTTTATCCTTGTGTAATTGAGTGTGTTGTGCCGACGCGAAAATGCGCGCCAGCGGGTTCATCAACTTTGGTTTAGAACCAGGGTCTCCAGACCCACACCAGAAGGTGTGCGACCACGGCGATCCCGGTAAAACCAATGAAGGTGGTGATGAACAGCTTGTGGAATTCCTTGGCCTCTTCAGGCGTCAGATAAGTCCGCAGGCTGAAGCGATCGTCACCAGGTGTCGGATCGTTCATAGCTTACTCTCCAATTTTGCATTTATGTACGAGAGGCACTTGTCCCCCCAGCGTATCCAGACGGATTGCTCCGGCAGGATGGGTTGAGCCCGGTTTGAGGGCAATCTTGTGAAAACCGGTCATTGCAGCTGTCCTTCCATCAACAGGACATCGGCCAGCCGGTCGGCTGTAACTTGGGTTTCGCCAGCGGCCCGCGCTGCACGCTCGGCCGCATCGCGCAACCTCTTGGCGGCAGAAATGCGCACCAGCACAGGCTGCGCCTCGACCAATGCATCCAGCTTGGCTTTGGCATCGCTGTCCCAGCCTATTTGCTCGGCCTCTTTGGCGAGCGTGGGATCAGCCTTGTCGAGATCGGCGCCCAACGGAAGAATATGGAACAATGCATCAAACAGCGCATTGCACACTTCCTGGACCAGATAGGTCGCCCCCGAATATCCCATAAAGGGCGTGCCGGTGTGCCGCCGGATAGCAGCGCCCGGGAAGCTGGCGGCAATGAACTGTCCGCTCGGCCCGTGGCCAGCGCCGCCGACTTCGGCCTGATACATGCGTTCGTTGTAAGAGCCGAACAGGACGAGCGGCGGATTGGCGTGGATTGCTGCGCGAACATCCTCGTTCTTGGGTTTTACGCCCGCGCTGCGCGAAAAGGCGAATGAACAGGGCAGACCGAGATCGCCTTCGAGGAAATGACGGATGCCGCGGGCATAGGTTTCATTCGCGCAAATGCCGAAATTCGCAGTGCCGAAGAAATCTTGGGTGACCGAGCGCCACAAATCCCACAGCGGTTTGATCGTCGTGTGCTTCTCGCGCTCAATAAACGGTTCAGGATCAAGCCCGAGCTCTTCGCCTAGCGAGCGAAGGAATTTCGTTGTCGAGCTAAGCCCCACAGGCGCTTGAAAGTAAGGCCTTTCCAAAAGCTCGCACAGATTGCGGCCATATTCGCGATACATGCAGACATTCGCCTCTGCATTGGCCAATTGCCTGATATCAGCCAGATGCGAACCCAGCGGGAAAGCCATATTGACCTCCGCCCCGATACCTTCGATCAGGCGGCGAATTTCGGCAAGATCAGAGGCCATGTTGAACATGCCATAAGCGGGGCCAATTATATTGACCTTGGGCTTTGCGCCTTCCTTGCGCTCGCGCAATTTGGGCATTTTCTTCGGCCCGAACTCGGTCCAAAGCCAGCTCAGCGCGCGGTCCGCGCTTTCCCATTGATCCTCGTCAATTGTGCGCGGCAAAAAGCGCTTGAGAGTGGTGCCTTCAGGCGTCACGCCGCCGCCAATCATCTCTGCAATAGAGCCGGTCACAACCACACTCGGCAGCTCAGGATCGAGCGTCTCCCAAGCTCGTTTCATCGCGCCTTCAGTGCCTGTTTTGCCGAGCTCTTCTTCACCTAGACCCGTCACCACGATCGGCAATTCATGCGGGGGAAGACCGTCAGTGTAATGCAAGACCGAGGTAACGGGCAGGTTCTCGCAGCCAACCGGCCCGTCGATGACCACTTGCAATCCCTTGATTGCAGTGAAGACATAGACCGCGCCCCAATAGCCGCC
>CAZJAG010000002.1:42666-51863 GCA_964543735.1 uncultured Porphyrobacter sp.
GCTGCGGTTTGGGCTGCGAACTTTTTCTTGAACTTGGGGCGGTCTTGCGGCGTGTCTTCCCAGATGCCGGCGCTGGTATCGCTTCCGACACCTTCGAAGAATTCTCGCATCGTGTCGAAACGCGCCTTATTGGCAAGCGCTGCGTTCACAACTTGCGCGAGGCTTCCGGCACCTGCTGGCCCCATCAAGGGCCGGGCCGAGATTAGATTGGTGAAATAGAGGGCGGGGATCGCCTTTTGCTTGGCATGTTGCACCACAGGTGTGGTGCCAATCGCAAGGTCAGGGCCGAACTCCTCAACTGCTGCGATATCTTCTTCAAGACTGGCGCGATAATTGACGCGCACGCCTTTTGCTTCCAGCCATTCGCGGTCTGGATCAGACCAAGGCGTTTGCGGGCAGGCAGTGCCGACATAAGGAACGTCCGCTCCGCTTTCGATAAGCAGACGCGCGACCAGCAATTCAGAGCCTTCATAGCCTGAAACCGTAATCCGACCATTGACGGGCATTGCGCCAAGCGCGCCAGTAATTGCGGGCAGGAACGCGTTCTTCGCTGCATCAACTTTTGCCTGAGCAATACCGCAAGCAGCGCCTATTCCATCAAGCCATGCGGCCGTGCCATCAACCCCCACCGGAGCAGAGCCGACAATCCCGCGCCCGGCCGCTTCAAATTCGCGGATGCTGGCAGTGTAGAAGGGGTGGATCGCTGCAACAGCTGCGCAATCCAGCGCCGAATAGAGCTCGCGCCATTCGCGTGTGGGCACAACTGGCCCAGCCGCCAAGCCAAGCGGCTCAAGCATTTGCCCGATGCCTACAGGATCAGCCGGGAACATTTCGCCCAGCAAGGTGATCGTCGGCTTGTCAGAGCGGTCTTTGGGCGCTGCAACCGGCCCGCTTTCAACCTCTTTGCGTGCATATTGCAGCATTGCGCCAGCCAGCACATCTTTGGCTTCCGCATGAGTAGGGATGCCAAATCCGGGCACATCGATCCCGATAATCCGCACGCCGTCAATTTGATCCGGCAGCAGTCTTAGCGGCACTCCGCTAGCGGTTGGAACGCATAGATTGGTGACAACTATGGCGTCATATTGTGCAGGGTCTGCAAGGTCTTCGACCGCTTCCTTGATATCTTCAAACAGCTTGCCGGTGACCAAGGTCTCCGAACTGAAAGGAACGTAGCCCACGGTTCGCCGCGCGCCGTAAAAATGCGAGGTAAAAGTGAGGCCATAGACGCAGCAGGCCGAACCGGACAGCACGGTTGCCGTCCGCCGCATCCGCAATCCCACGCGCAAGCTGCCAAATGCGGGACACATGCTTTGCGGCTGATCATGCGGGCCCTTGCTCGCATCAACCGGATAATCGGCCGCGTATTGATCGAGGATTTCGCTCTTGCCCGCTTTGCGCGCAGCTTCTTGCATTCGATCCTTGCCGCCATGGCAGCCGCCAGCTTCTTGCGAAGCCGCAGAGGTACCGTCTGCGCCGGGATCAAGATCAATCCGGTCGCGCATACGCGCATCAGAGGCGGCAAGATCAGTCATCCATCAAACCTCGTCATAGATCACCTCAAGCGAGGGCTTGGGTTCAAAGGTGCCGCCGCGCATGTCGGCCTGGGTCGCCGGGACGAGCTTGATATCGCCGCCGGTGTCTTCAGGGGAGAAAAGGCCGAGCAACCCGTCCTGATCGAGGGGAGCGGGCTGGCGCGGCGGAGCCTTGGCGACGTTTGAGGCCAGCTCTTCAAAGAGCGTGCTCCATTCACCGCCGGGCTTGCCGATAATCTGGTAATTTGCGCTCTTGCGCCGAATGTCCTCATCAGCCGGAATGGCGGTGAGCACCGGAATGTCGACCGCATCGGCAAAGGCTTGCGCTTCGCCCGTGCCGTCATCCTTATTCACGATCATGCCGGCCACACCGACATTTCCGCCCATTTTGCGGAAGTATTCAACCGCATGGCAGACATTGTTGGCGACATAGAGCGATTGCAAATCATTCGAGCCAACCACAATCACTTTCTGGCACATGTCGCGCGCAATCGGCAGGCCGAAGCCGCCGCACACAACATCGCCCAGAAAATCGAGCAATACGTAGTCAAAGCCCCATTCGTGGAAGCCCAGCTTTTCCATCAGCTCAAAACCGTGGATGATGCCGCGCCCGCCGCAGCCGCGACCCACTTCAGGCCCGCCCAATTCCATTGCGAAGACGCCATCACGTTGAAAACAAACGTCTTCGATCGTGACTTCTTCGCCAGCGAGCTTCTTCTTGGAGCTGGTTTCGATGATGGTGGGGCAGCTCTTGCCGCCAAACAGCAGGCTGGTGGTGTCCGATTTGGGATCGCACCCGATCAGCAGCACGCGCTTGCCTTGCTGCGCCATCATGTAGCTGAGGTTGGACAGGGCAAAGCTCTTGCCCGATCCGCCCTTGCCATAGATCGCGATGATCTGTGTTTCCTTGGTCACTTCGCCGGTGTGAACCGGATCCGGCTCAATCGCGGCTTCATCGCGCAGCGCATCGGCCTGTGTTTCGAGCATGGTCATGCGGTGCCCCTCCAATCGAGAACCATTTTCAAGCAATCCGTGTCGAGGAATGCCGTGGGATACGCCTCATCCGCTTCATCGGCGGGGCGTTCGTGTGAGATAAGGCCGGTTAGATCGAGCGAACCCGCTTCGATGAGAGCCAGCGTTTCGCTTAAGTCTTCCGGCTGCCATTCGGCCGCAATTCGCAAACGGGCTTCACGCTGGAAAGCGGGCGGGAAGGCGAAGCTGACCGGATTATTGTAGAAGCCCGCCAGCGCGATCTCTCCGCCGCGCGCAAGCCTCTGCATCAAAAGGTCGAGTACATCGCTGCTGCCGCTGGCGTCGATAATACTTGTGTAGTCCTTGCGGTCATCGTCTTTGGGAGCGATCACCTCATAGCCAGCCGACCCGCTGCGCCGATTTGCTTTATTGTCCCACACCGTAGGAGCGGGCGCTCCGGTTGCGATAGTGAGCCTTGCCAGCAAACGTCCAAGGACGCCGTGCCCGACAATCAATTCGGGCGGTTCGCCGCCGCTCAAAGCATGCAGCGCGGTCGCGGCGAGCGCGAAAAGAATGCCGTCTTGACCAAGTCTTTCAGGAACAGTCAGCGCCCGTGCAGATGGCACGATGAGCGTTTTGGCATTGCCGCCAAACAGTCCGCGCGCTTCGGTGTAACAGCTGGCGCCCGGCACAAAGACCCATTCACCAAGCCGCGCTTGCGCCTCGTCGCCCGCATCAACAATCCGGCCGATCGATTCATACCCCGGGACAAGCGGATAACCCATTCCTGGGAAGCGTGGCATTGAGCCATCCCACAAGAGCTTTTCAGTGCCAGAGCTGATCCCGCTCCATTCCACTTCTACGGCGACATCGGCCATGCCAAGCGGCGTCAATTCCAGTTGCCGAAGAGCTATCGTCTTCGGCGCCTCAAGAATGACCGCCCTCGAATGCATACCCCGAATGTCCCCCTTTCGCGTTCCCACTGAACAGACAGAAAACTGCCTTCGCTTACCTGTCTACTTAAACGAACGGTCAATAGTGTCAAATTTTATGGACAAGTTTATTGTCAAATCTCACAGACAATTATCTGTGTGATGACGGGTTGGCGGGTTCTGACCAATCGCGTTTTGGAAAAGCCTGCAGCTTTAAGCAGCTGACGAATCTCTTGCGCTGAACGCGGCCTTCCCGAACGCATCGCCCACAAATATAAGCCAAAATAGGCATCGCCCATCGCTTGCGCGCCGCGCGTTTGCGACATGGGCTCAACAATTATCAGCCGCGCTGCGGCATCCATCGAACTGCGGAGATTGGTGAGCAGTTTCATCACAGGCTCATCATCATGATCATGCACAATCCGGCTCAGCGTGATGCAATCATAGCCTTGCGGCAGCGAATCGCTGAAGAAGTTGCCGCTATGGCATTCGAAGCGAGTCGCATCGGCATTTGCAGCGACCTCGGGAAGGTCGAATAGGCCAAGTTTGAGGTCTGGATGGCTATCGGCCAATGCATCGAGAAATGCTCCATGGCCTCCGCCAATGTCCAGCACGGCCTTGTGCCTACCAAAATTGTACGCGGCGAGGGCCTGGCTTGAAATCAAATGGTGGGAAGCAGCCATAAGTCGCGAGTATTCGGCAGTTTCCGCAATCGCATTGGGGTCATCACTGGTGCTGGCCGCATAGCTCCAGAACTGGGAAAGTTCGGTCGGGCTGCGTCTATCGTCGCGCAGCAGCGCGAGAGGATCGACGAGGTCGCGATACAGCAAGCGATGGTGACGGATCATTGCGCGTGCACCGTAATTGTGGAGCAATGCCGCGCCTTGCTGGCCCAGCATCCAGCGATCAGGCGCGACTTCCTCGGCCAGTTCAAGCGCAGCTGATGCACGAAGCAGGCGCAATGCAGCATCTTGCGAAAAGCCTGCCCGCTTGGCCACATCACTCGTGGTCGCCGCTTCTTGCGCAATCCAGTCGATCAACCCGCTTTCCACAAAGGCAAAGAGCGTCTGCGTGTAAGTAAACCCGGCGAGCAGATCGAACATCTGGGTAGCCTTGCGCCGTGCGACTGGGCGCGTGAAGGGCAGTGCTTCCATCCATTGCTGGAAGCGCGGGCTCGCCAAAACACGATTGCGCAGCCCGGCCCAGCGCTGCTTCAGGGGTGGCATCTGTGATGTGGATCGCGCTTGATCTTCCATATGTCCAAAAGTTTGGACGTGTGATATGTAAAGGTCAATTGCTTGTTGGAAGGGGCAAGGCGCTGAACGATTCTACGATCATCATCGGGGCAGGAATTGGCGGGCTGGCGGCAGCTGCGCTGCTTGCTGCTCGAGGTGAAGATGTTACCGTGATCGAGAAAGAGCGCTGGGTCGGGGGCAAGGCGCGGCAGGTCTCGGTTAAAGGCGCTTCTATCGACGCTGGCCCAACGGTTTTCACATTGCGCGACGTTTTCGACGACATTTTCCGCCAATGCGGCGCTCGTTTGGATGATTATGTCACAGCGCGGCGCGCATCGGTGATCGCGCGGCACGCTTGGGGCGAGGATGAAAGGCTAGACCTGTTCGCTGATCCTTTGCGCAGCGAGGAAGCCATTGCAGACTTTGCTGGCCTGAAGGCGGCACAGGGCTATCGCGACTTCCGCGCTGCATCAGCCCGAATATATAGCGTCCTCAACACTCCTATGTTGCGAGGCAGCAAGGTCAGCTGGCCAATGCCTCTCATGTGGCGGATTGGCTTGTGGCGCGTGGGTGATCTGCACGCGATGCGCCCCTATGAGAGCCTTTGGAAAGTGCTGGGCGAATATTTCGAAGACCAGCGCCTTCGCCAATTGTTCGCGCGCTATTCGACCTATTGCGGGTCCTCACCCTTTGCCACGCCTGCCACACTGATGTTGATCGCTCATGTTGAGGCGCAAGGTGTCTGGCTGATTGAAGGCGGGATGAGCGCTCTGGCCGATGCCTTGAGAAAACTTGCAGAGCGAAACGGCGCGCGGTTCCGCCTTGGAACCACGGTTGCGCAGATCGAAACCGACCGCGGCCGGGTAAGCGGAATTGTGCTGTCCAATGGCGAACGCATCGCCGCCCGAAATGTCATCTGCAATGCCGATCCCGCTGCCTTGGCAAACGGTCATTTCGGTGATGCCGCTTCCAAGGCTGTGAGCACTTACAAACCTACTAAGCGCTCGCTTTCGGCCTTCGTCTGGCTCGCGAATGCAAAGACAAATGGCTTTTCGCTCAAGCGGCATAACGTCTTCTTTTCACCCGACTATGCGCGAGAATTCAGCGAGATTACAAGCGGGCAAACGCCGTCTGATCCGTCCGTTTATGTCTGTGCGCTCGACCGTGAAGGCAAGGCTCTAAAGCCCGGCGCTCGCGAACGGTTGCAGATCATCGTCAACGCGCCTGCGCGCGGCGACACTCATCCCTTTTCACAACAGGAGCAGGAACAATGCACACAAGCCATGCAGGAGACGCTGAGCCGATGCGGGCTGGAGCTGGAGCAAAGCTTTCCCCGCCAGCTCGTCACCCCACAGGAGTTCGAGCGGCTGTTCCCCTCGACGGGTGGAGCCCTTTATGGACGGGCCTCGCACGGGTGGGCGGCGTCCTTCCAGCGGCAGGGGACACGCACACGGATCCCTGGGCTCTATTGCGCGGGCGGGAGCACCCATCCAGGGGCAGGGGTGCCGATGGCCGCCTTGTCAGGGCAACTGGCAGCAAACACCGTTTTGCAGGACCGCGCTTCGACGCGCCGGTTCCTTCCGGTGGCTATTCCTGGTGGTATGTCGATGCGATCAGCGAGGACGGGCGCCACGGGCTGACTATTATCGGCTTCTTGGGAAGCGTCTTTTCCTCCTATTACAAGGCGAGCGGGCGTGGCGATCCGCTCGATCACTGCTCGCTCAATGTCGCGCTTTATGGCCCCAAGGCCCGTTGGGCGATGACTGAGCGTGGGAACAAGGATGTGCAACGCGATGCGGAGGTGCTTTCGATTGGCCCATCGAGCATGCGTTGGGATGGCAATGCGCTGGTGATCGATATTGTCGAGCGTGACAAACGGCTGGGTATTCCATGGCGCAGGCCCGTGCGCGGCTGCATCAAGGTGATGCCCGAGATGCTCAATCCCACCGGCTTCGCGCTCGATCCCGAAGGCAAGCATATCTGGCATTGCCTTGCGCCCAAAGCGCGGATCGAGGTGGATATGCAAGACCCTTCGCTGAGCTGGAAAGGCCATGCTTATCTTGATCACAATCGCGGGTCAGAATCGCTCGAGGAAGGGTTCAAGCATTGGCACTGGTCGCGCGCGCATTGCGGATCAGAAGCGCTGGTCAGCTATGAGGGCGTGCGGCGCAATGGCTCGCATTTTGCCAGCGCCATTCGGTTTGATGCCTATGGCAGTCCGCATGAGGTTGAGCTGCCGATGGTCGCGCCTTTGCCGCGCACTTTGTGGCAGGTCGAGCGGCGGGGGCGGGCAGATCACGGCTATGCCAGCGTTCGCAAGACGTGGGAGGATGCGCCTTTTTATGCGCGTTCCACGCTCGAGACGCGGCTGCTTGGTCAATCGGTGATGGCCGTGCAGGAGAGCCTTGATCTTGACCGCTTCGCCTCACCTGTCGTCCAGTTCATGCTCCCTTACCGCATGCCGCGAAGCGTCACCGTCTAGCGCTTCCTTCTCAGCCTCGGTCTCGGCCTTTTTCGCTTTATCTTTCGCGATCTCGCGATTGACTGACCACAATTGGTAGAAGCCGAAAGCGAAGGCGACCGAATAGGTGAAGGCGATTTCGATCCAGCCGAAATTGTCGAAGAAATTCTCCATCGGTTCGCCGCCTCCTATCCGCTTGCGTCTTGCATAGCATGTGCGGCTGCGAATGCGCGAATGGCATCGGCGGCTCTTTGCGGATCTTCTTCATGAGCAAGATGTCCCAGCCCCTCCCAATATCGGGCGCTGCAATTGGGGATGAGCTGCGCCGCCTCTTCCACCGCTTCGCGTTTGATCGCCTTGTCCTTTGTCCCATGGATCAATTCGCAGGCACTAGAAAACTGCGGAAGCCGAGCTTTCAGCCCGCTCAAATCCCAGCTTGCCATCATCGACAATGCACCTCTGCAATGCCGGTGGTCTTCGAAAAGTCGAGTATAGCAGCGCTCTCCTAGGGAATCGATTTTTGACCCCGTTGCATCTTGCAGGAACTTGTCCGTGCGGCCCGATCCGCGCGCCACGCGCGAGAATAGACGCGGAACGAACGGGTTTACAAACAAGAGCTTGGCAAGAAGAGGTAGCCCATATTCACTTAGGCCAGAGAAAGGCACAAGGGCAGGCCCAAAGCCGATAATGGGCGCTTGGCAATGGCCTCGTAGGCTCAGCTCGAACGCGAGAGCAGCTCCGGCAGAATGGCCCGCCAAAAGAACCGGCTGGCAATCCAATGCCTCCAGCATCTCGCCAAGCGCGCGCGCCATGCCTTGCAAAGTGTCGCTTCGGCCAGCCGCGCTTCCCGAGAAGGCATGGCCAGGCAGGTCGGGGGCAATGACAGTGAAATTCTCGGCCAGCAAGGGCATGACATCGCGCCAGCTATGCGCGCTCGCACCTGTTCCGTGGAGCAGCAATATGGCAGGGCCTTCGCCCATCTTTTGCACGTGCCATTGAAAACCTGCGACAGTGACAAAGCAGCTCGCGCTCCGGTTGGGCCAGTCTTGGCCGCTGCGCATCCAGTTGAGCGGCGCTCTCATGCGGTTTGAGGTGCAGGGCGTGCTTGCTCGACTGCTTTATGCAACGCCTTCGCATCGGCCATCGGCAATGTGATAAAACGCGCCTGCATTTCTTCAGACAAAGTGCGCGCATCAGCACTAGGGCGGGGTGAAATGTCGATCACCAGCGCATCAAAAGCCGCAAAAGCGACCAGTTTTGCCGCTTTTTTGGCGTCTTTTTGCGCTTTTTCGCGCCCACTTGAGCCATTTTCGTCAATATTTGCACGTCCATCGGTCAAAAAAACGCAAAATGGCGTGCTGCCTTGCGACCGTATCCGCTCGGCCAAAGCCAGTGTTTCATTGATCCCCAAGGCTAGCGGTGTTCCGCCGCCACCAGGCAGGCTCGACAAGGCTTTTTTGGCGCGCGTGAGCGAGCGGGTTGGCGGAAGCAAGGTTTCCGCCCTGTCGCCGCGAAAGGCAATCAGCGCGACTTCGCTGCGCGTGACATAGGCCTGGGCCAGCATCAGTTCGACTGCGCCTTTTGCTTCTGCAAGCCGCGCCAATGCTGCCGAGCCGGACGCATCGACGGCAAAGATCGTGACAGTTGCCGAACGTTCCTCGAACAGCCGGACACGCAGATCATCCTTGCGAATGAGTATCGCATTTGCAGTGCCCGATCCGGCCTCCTTGCGGCGGACAGCTTGCCAGGGAACGGCGGCTCTCAAAGTATCAATCAGCGCGAGCCTTGCCCCGCCATCTGGCATTCCAGGGCGCGCTGCGAGCGGCTTGCCGCGTGCCTTGCTTTTGCGCTTTTTGCCAGAGCCATGTCCGCTGGCAGAGCGCAGCGCTTTGCCTTCGCGCAATTGGTCAAGCAGGTCGGGCGGGATCGAAGCTGCGACCGCGTCGAGCAGCAATTCTTGCAAATCTTCGGGATCAGGCGTCTGGCTATCGTCTTCTGCGCTGTCAGATGATTGGTCTTCCGGCGGGGGAGGCTCTTGCGGTTCAGGCTCAGGCTCAGGGTC
>CAZJAG010000002.1:51963-61199 GCA_964543735.1 uncultured Porphyrobacter sp.
ATGATTGGTCTTCCGGCGGGGGAGGCTCTTGCGGTTCAGGCTCAGGCTCAGGGTCTGGCGGCAGTTGCGTGGCACGCGGCGCCAGCACAAGGCGCGCAGCCAGTGCCAGATCATCGGTTTCAATCTGCGAGCGGCCTTGCATCGCTGCATGAGCGCAAGCGGCCCTTTCAGCGAATATCAGCGGACGCACAGAAGAGATGCCAAGGGCGCGGGCAATCTCGGCAAGATGAAAGGCATCGTCTGGAGTGGCTTCAACAGGCGCGCCAAACATAGCGCTGCTTTTTGCGGGCAATTCGAGCGAGCGCACTTCACGCAAATCGCAATGGAACGCGATCCGTTCGAGCAGCGAGGATGGAGGCCGTTCTTCTGCTTCAATGCCGTCATCGAGCAGAACCAGCGCAAAGCGTTCATCGCCGCTGGCATTGTCCATCGCTTGCGCCAAACGGCCCGCAATTTCGGCAGAGACTCGTTCGGCCATGGGCACGAGGATGATGCCGCCTGCCGCGCGCTTGAGAAATCCGCCGCGTGTGACCGTGCGAGCGGCTGCAAGGCTGGCCGCTACATCCACTCCGCCCAGCAATTGTTCATCATCGATACGAGGGGGTAGGCGGTGGAGTGCCTCGGTGGGCATGCTCTGTTTGAACCGCTCGATCAACGCATCGCGCGCAGGGCCGCCGCCGCGCAGGCATATGCCGCCGAAATGCGCAGGTGCCTTGCAAAACATTTCAAGCGCCATAGCGGCATTGTGGAAGGCATTGGCTGGGTCGCGGCCCCGGATCATCCGAATACGCTCATCCGAAAAGCTCGGCCAGCGCCCGCTCGATCCGCGTGGTGGAGCCTGTCTCGTCGAGCACATCACGGCGCAAGCGGTGGCGCAAGGCCATGGGCGCAACCGCGATCACATGCTCGCGGCGAATGTCGCGCGCACCAGCCAGCGCAGCCTGCGCGCGCGCGGCCCTTATCAAAGTCAGCTCTCCGCGCAGCCCGTCCGCGCCAACGGCAAGGCACAATTCAGCAGCATCGGTGAGAACATCGTCACCCGCTTCAAGCGAGGCAATCCGCTTTTGTCCGCGCGCAATCTGCTTGAGAATTTTTGCATCCTCTTTCGCCCAAGCCTCTGCAAAAGCGGAAGGATCACGATCTTGTGCAGTGCAGCGCCGCATGATCTCGACCCGATCATCGATTGCATCAGGCGTGCGTACCTCGACAGACAAGCCGAAGCGGTCGAGCAATTGCGGGCGCAGCTCGCCTTCTTCCGGATTGCCGCTACCGATGAGGACGAACTTGGCGCGGTGACGCACTGAAAGCCCCTCGCGCTCGACCACATTCTCGCCCGATGCGGCCACATCAAGCAGCAGATCGACCAGATGATCTTCGAGCAGATTGATCTCGTCGATATAGAGGAAGCCGCGATGCGCCTTGGCCAGCAATCCGGGCTCAAACGCTTTCTCGCCAGCCCGCAATGCGCGTTCCAGATCGAGCGCGCCCACCACTCGGTCCTCGGTCGCGCCCAAAGGCAAATCGATGAACGGGACGGGCCGTTTGCGTGCGCGTTTGGATTGGCAGGGATCAGGGCAAGAGCCAGCCTCTTGCGGCAAGCAACCATAGCGGCAGTTTTCTATCGCTGAGATAGGAGGTAGCAGGCCCGCAAGCGCGCGTGCTGCCGTCGATTTTCCGGTGCCACGATCGCCAAAGACCATCACACCGCCGATCGAAGGATCAACCGCCGCAATCAGCAACGCCTGCTTCATCTCGTCCTGTCCGACAATGGCAGAGAAGGGGAACCCCAAGACCGCTTGCTCCTGTCAATCTAACCTGTCGTCAACTTGCCCAGACATTCGGGGAAAGTAAACCTCGCATTCGAACAGGGCCCATAAACGGACGATTGGCGCGTCTGCTTGCTCGCCTGAAAGCTGAACTGCGTTGACGGGGCACTGGCAGTGAGTAAGGCGATCATTCATGGGCTCTCTCCAGAATTTGCCGCGGCCTTTGTCTTTGCCCGAAATGCTCGGGCGCGGGCGTGTGGCAGTCTTCTGCGATTTTGACGGAACGCTGGTCGAGCTTGCCGAAACTCCCGATGCGATTGAACCGACAGAGCATATGGCTCAAGCTTTGGAGAAGTTGAGCGATAGATTGGGCGGGCGGATGGCCGTGGTAAGCGGGCGTTCGATTGCAGATATCGCCTCGCATATCGGGCGGCCCGCGATTTCCATGGCGGGCTCGCATGGCGCAGATTGTCAGCGCGCTGATGGCAGCGGCTTGGGCGCGGGCGCTTTGACCGTGCCCGACACCGCCTCTGCACAATTGAAAGCCTTCGCTGAAGAAAACGCGCTCGGCTATGAAGCCAAATCCCACGGCGCGGCCTTGCATTACCGCAACGCCCCTCAGCACGAAGAGTGCGCGCGGGCATTTGCGGCCACAATCGCGAGCGAATTTGGCCTCGCCATCAAACACGGGAAATGCGTGGTTGAACTCGTTCAAGAGGGGGCGAGCAAGAACAAGGCCGTTCGCGCCTTCATGGCGCAGGCTCCCTTTGCAGGCGCTACTCCCGTCTTTATCGGCGATGATATGACAGATGAGGATGGCTTTGCCGCTGCAAGCGCGCTAGGGGGGCTTGGCATTCTTGTGGGAGAGCGAGAAGCGACCAAGGCACAATGCAGCCTGCCCGATGTGGCAGCGGTGCATAAATGGCTGGAGCTTTTTTGATCGTGACCCACACTCCCAATTTAGAATTATGGCCGATTGGCAATTGTCAGGTCTCCGGCCTGATTGACGAGCGCGCCGGACTGGTCTGGGGCTGCGTGCCGCGGGTTGATGGCGATCCGGTGTTCTGCGCGTTGCTCAATGGCAAGTCGCAAGACGCCGGGGTTTGGCGGTTCGAGCTGGAAGGGCAAGTCAGCGCGAGCCAGCATTATCGCGGCAATACACCCATTCTTGTCACTCGGCTTGAGGCAGAGGACGGATCAGCGGTCGAGATCCACGATTTCTGCCCGCGTTTCGAGCGTTCGGGGCGGATGTATCGCCCCGTCGCATTCACGCGTGTTGTGAGGCCAGTTGCCGGCACGCCGCGCCTCAAAGTCGTCTTGCGGCCAATGAAGAACTATGGCGCGCAATTGGCCGAGACGACCAATGGCACCAACCACATCCGCTATCTGGTGGGGCCGCAGGCGCTCAGGCTCAGCACTGATGCACCGGTCGGCTATATCTTGGAGAGCCGCGCCTTCCGGCTCGAAAGCGATCAGCATTTCTTCCTCGGCCCGGATGAGCCCTTTGTCGGCAATGTCCGTTCAGAAGTGCGGCGGATGGAAGCGCAGACAGAGAAATATTGGAAGCTGTGGACGCGCGGCCTGCATATCCCGCTTGAATGGCAGGACGAGGTGATCCGCTGCGCAATCGTCCTCAAGCTGTGCCAGCACGAGGAAACGGGCGCGATTGTCGCCGCGCTCACCACCTCTATCCCCGAAGCTGCGCATTCAGAGCGGAACTGGGATTACCGCTATTGCTGGATCAGGGACAGCTATTACACAGTGCAGGCGCTCAATCGGCTGGGCGCGCTTGATGTGCTGGAGAAATATCTCGCCTATCTGCGCAATATCGTGGACAGCGCGAAGGGTGGGCAGATCCAGCCGCTCTATTCGGTGATGGGCGAAAGCGAGCTGGATGAGACGACTGCAGCGCATCTGGCGGGATATCGCGAGATGGGGCCGGTGCGGCGCGGCAATGCGGCCTACAAACAAATCCAGCATGATTGCTATGGTCAGATTGTCTTACCGACGGTGCAGAGCTTCATCGACAAGCGCTTGCTTAGGATCGCTGACAGCCAAGACTTCGAAAGCCTTGAAGCGGTGGGGGAAATGGCCTGGGCTATGCACGACCAACCTGATGCCGGCTTGTGGGAATTTCGCACCCGGCAAGAAGTGCACACCTATTCCGCTGTCATGAGTTGGGCGGCATGTGACCGGCTGGCCAGCACGGCGGGCATGCTGGGCAAGGATGACCGCGCCAAGTTCTGGTCCGAGCGTGCGGACACGATCCGCGCGACCATCGAAGACAAGGCTTGGAAAGAAAATGGCGCGGAAGGTGAGGAGGAGGGCGGCCATTACGGCGCCAGCTTTGAAAGCGACTATCTCGATGCCAGCCTGTTGCAAATGGTCGAGCTGCGCTTCCTTTCGCCCGACAATCCGCGCTTCCAATCCACATTTGCCGCGATCGAGAAACAATTGCGGCGCGGTGATCATATGCTGCGCTATGCCGCAGAGGATGATTTCGGCGCGCCAGAGACCGCGTTCAATGTCTGCACCTTCTGGCTGATCGAGGCTTTGCATCTTGCGGGCCGCGATGAAGAAGCGCGCACTTTGTTTGAGACAATGCTCAGCCATACCACCCGTTCGGGTTTGCTGAGCGAAGACCTTGACTACGAGACAGGCGAGCTGTGGGGGAACTTTCCGCAGACTTACTCGCTAGTAGGGGTAATCAACTGCGCGGGCTTGCTGTCCAAGCCATGGAGTGAAGTGCGATAGGACGTCTTGTTGTCATCTCGAACCGAGTGGCCGTGCCCAAAGCGCGCGGCGTTGCTGGCGCGCAAGGCGGGCTGGCGGGCGCGCTCAATTCCGCTTTGAAAGAACGCGGAGGCATCTGGTTCGGCTGGTCTGGACAGGAGAGCGAGGACCGCACGGGCAATATCAATCTCCAACGCTCTGACGGTGTCACCACCGCGACGATTGATCTGTCATCCCGCGATATTGACGAATATTACAATGGCTATGCCAATTCGACACTGTGGCCGCTGTTCCATTATCGGCTCGATCTGACCGAATACGAGCGTGAGACGGGCAAAGGCTATGAACGGGTAAACGAACGCTTTGCCGAATGCGTCCAGCCCTTGATCGAGGAAGACGATCTGGTCTGGGTGCATGATTATCATCTGCTGCCCCTGGGCGAGCGCTTGCGGGCGAGGGGATTGAAAAACCGCATCGGCTTCTTCCTGCATATCCCGTGGCCGCCCGCGCGCCTGTTCGTCTCGCTGCCCTTTCACGAGCGGCTGGTGCGCACGATGCTCGAATATGATCTGATTGGCTTCCAGACCGAGGAATGGCTTGAAAGTTTCTTGCATTATTGCCGCAAGGAATTGGGCGCCGAGGTTGACGAGGACAGCGGCGAGATTCGCTTTGAAGGGCGCAAGTCAGTCGCGCGCGCCTATCCGATTGGGATTGATTGGGATCATTTCCAGAAGGCCGGCCAAAGCGAGGACGCGGCAACGGGCGAGCAGCGGCTTATCAACTCAACGCGCAACCGCACCGCCATGATCGGGGTCGACCGGCTTGATTATTCCAAAGGTCTGCCAGAGCGCATCGACGGCATTGGCCGCTTTTTCGATCAGCATGCAGAGCGCGTGCGTGATCTCGTCTATATTCAGGTCGCGCCGCCCAGCCGCGAGGATGTTGAGAGCTATCAGCAAATCCGCACGCTCCTTGAGCAAAAGACGGGGCAAATCAATGGCGCACGCAGCGAAGTTGATCTGGTTCCGATCCGCTATGTGAACCGTGGTTATTCTCATGGTGAGCTTTACGGCTTTTTCCGCGCGTCAAAAATCGGTCTTGTTACGCCCTTGCGCGACGGAATGAATTTGGTCGCAAAGGAATATGTTGCGGCGCAAGACCCGCAAGATCCGGGCGTCCTGATCCTCTCGCAATTCGCAGGGGCCGCCGCGCAATTGGGATGCGATGGCAAGGGCGCGGTGCTGGTCAATCCGCATAGCCCCGATGATTTGAGCCACGCAATCCTGACCGCGCTCGATATGCCTTTAGCGGAGCGCAAATCGCGCTACGAGGCGATGATCGGCACAATTCGCGATGATAATGTGAACGCGTGGACGGCGCGCTTTTGCGAGGAATTGGCGAGCGTCTAACCGCTAATTGTGCCCAGATGCGCGATGATCTCTTCCTCAGAGACGACATCGGCATATTTCGCTTCCATGTCGAACAGATTGGCCTCGTGCGGGTCTGAGTGCCTGTCCCCGACAGCTTCGCGCACGACCGTGGTGATGAAACCGTGCGACATCGCATCGACACAGCTTGCACGCACACATCCGCTGGTGGTGAGGCCGGTGAGAATTGCATTATCAACGCCAAGGCTCGTCAGCGTTGCAGCGAGCGAGGTTCCGAAAAATGCGCTGGGGTATTGCTTGGAAATGATCAGTTCGTCATCGCGCGGCTCCAGCCCCTTGGGCCATGCACCCATCGCGCTGCCTTGCAGAAAATGGCGCAGCGGCTTGGCCTTCTCGTAAAAGCGCCCGCCATCCATCGCCGTGGGATGATAGACGACATTGGTGAGGATCACCGGAATGCCCGCAGAATGCGCAGCCTCGCGAACTCTCAATGCCGATGCAAGCGTATCCTCGACACCGGCATAAAGATCGCAATCCTTGTCAAAATAGCCTTCGACAAAGTCGATCAGGATGAGGGCGGGGCTTTTGCCGAACCCCGCCTTTTGCCCGTAAGCCTTGGCGTAATTGTCATCGAGATTGCTCATCCCGTTCTAACAATCAGAATTTGTAGCCGACTTCCACCCCGAAGCGGCGCAGACCACCCGGTGAAATAAACGAACCGCCAAATTCAATCGCCGGGATCACCTCGTTGAGATAACGCTCATTGGTGAGATTGTCGGCAAAGGCTGTGATCGTGACATAGTCATATTCAATGCCAACCCGCACATCGAGGATCGAGAATGTGTCGCGCTGGGTAATCGAATAATCCGCATCACCCACGAAGGCTGGCAATGCGAGCGCAGAACCCGGCAGCAATCCGCTAAACAGCGTTGGGCTGGTGTTCTCTTGCACTGTGTGGAACCACGTCGGCCCGGTGATCCGGTAATCTGCCCGCGCGAGGAAATTCACATCAGTGGTCACAGGCAGGTTCAATTGCGTGCCCAGATTGATCGTATATTCCGCTGTGTATGGGCTTTCATTGCCAACCGTGACAGGGCGCGAGGAATTGGCCTTGATCTCGCTCTCGGTCAGATTGACCGACCCGAAGACATCCCAGCCATCGACCAGCTCTGCATTGAGATTGAACTCGGCGCCATAGACCTCGACCTCGTCAATGTTCGAGACAACCCGCAAGAGGCCAAAGCCGCCGACGAAGAACTCGAAGAACTGCATGTCGTCGATATCGGTGTAATAGCCCGCCAGATCGAACGTGATCCGGTCATCGAAGAGCGAGCCTTTCAGACCTGCCTCAAATGCGCTCGAGGTTTCCTTGTCAAACACATCGTTGATCAGGACATTCGTTCCGATGAAGAGGTTGAAATTGTTGTTCACAATCGCAGCCGAGCCCTGATTGTTGAACCCGCCGGACTTAAAGCCGATCCCCCAGTTGGCGTAGAAATTGATGTCTTCGGCCAGAGCATATCGCAGCGACAATTTGGGCTGGATCTGCTTGAAGCTTTGCGACTGGTCCGGGATCGGCTGGACAACGCCGCCGACCACTTGCTGACCCGGATTGATCGGCCCGCCTGTGAACGGATCGAGCACTGTCGGTACAAGGTTGGTGACCGAACGGTCTTCAATGTCATAGCGCAAGGCGAGGCCAATATTCAGCGCATCGCTTGCTTCCCATTCGGCCGAGCCGAAAATGGCATAGACGTCGGTTGAGAAGTCATCATTGTAGAGCAGGGTGGTGGGGTTGGCTGAACCCGGCGCGTTGTAGAGCGTGGTGCTCACACCATTGCCCAAATCCGCGCCAAGGCTGACGCCGGTTTCGCGGTCGATATGCAGATAATATGCGCCCAGCTGCCATTCGATCGGGCCTGAACCATCCGATGCCAGTCGGATTTCCGCACTGATGTCTTTCTGCGAGCGGGTTTGCAATTGCGTGCCGTCGCATGTCGTCGGGCTGTAAGGGCCAAAGGTCGAGCCAGTTGCAGGCGCGAAGATAAAGGGCACAGGTGTCGCGCCAATAAAGCCGGGCTGGTTCACTGGGAAGCCGCTGAGCGAAGCAGTCGTTGCAAAACACGAGTTGGAGGCTGCAACCGAATCCGGTGTCGCACCGGGGAAAGTGAAGCGGGCAAAATCAGCCGAGGTGCCGTCTGCTGTGAGGATCTGATCCACATCGCTGTAAAGCGCCCATGCGGTCAGCATTAATCCGTTGAGATCATGCTCAATCTTGGCAGAAACTTCGAAAGTCTCCTGATCGTTTGTCGGGCGAATGTTGGAGTAAAAGCCGAAGGGATGATCATTCACATCTTCAAAGAATGCTGGATTTGCGCCGGCAAAGTTGGGCAGATGGAAGGCTGCATTAAAGTTGATCGACGCGCCTGAAAGATCGGCATAGCGCGCCTTGACGTCCAGCTCTGTCGCATCGCCCAATTCGGCGACAAAGCGCCCGTCAATCGACCATGTCTCCTGATCATCAATCGTATTCGAGTTCAGAAATACATTGCGATAAAAGCCATCGGTGGTCGCATAGCTGCCGGACACAACCAGACCCGCACTGTCACCCAGCGGGGTCGAGATATAGGCATTGCCCGAATAGGTATCATCCTCGGCAACGCTCACCGTCAAACCGCCCTCAAGGAAATCGCCCGGCTTAAGCGTCTGGATCACAATCGCTCCGGCCGCGGCATTGCGGCCATAGAGCGCGCCTTGCGGCCCTTTGAGGATTTCGATCTGGCGCAGCGTGCCTTGGTCTTGGTTGAGCTGAGCGGTGTTGGTCTTGAGGATGCCGTCAACAACCAGCGCGACCGAGCTTTCCGCATCGCGCGCGCCGTTAATACCGCGAATGTTGATTTGCGTGTCGCCCGCCTCCGCAGTGCCCGTCACAATCGTGACGCCAGGGGTGAGCTGGACGAACTGGTCAGCCCGTTCGATCCCTGCTTGCTGGATTGTCTCGGACGAAAGCACCGTCACAGATGCAGGCACTTCGGCGAGCGTCTCGTTCTGGCGTCGCGCTGTTACAATGATTGCGCCTTCATCAGCTTCGTCTGCAGCATCTCCCACAGCGCCTTGCTGCGCCATGGCAGGAGATGAGAACAAGGCGATTGCCGGCCCTGATACGAGCAGCATTGTCTTTGTTGAGGTCATTGAAAGAAGCTCCTTGTTCTTTTCCCCGAATCTCGCTGTGCGAACAAACAGGCGTTGCGTTGCTGTGCCCTTATTGTATACAAATTTGATCAGTCAAGCTTCAAAGAGTGATTCATGTCGAGAGCATCCGACACAGCGTACAATACAATTCGCGAGA
>CAZJAG010000003.1:0-51432 GCA_964543735.1 uncultured Porphyrobacter sp.
CGGAGGCGAAGCCGGAGGACACTTTACCTACTTCAAGATTATCGGATGGGGCTGGGTCTATTTATCGACCGTGCTGGATGATTACTCGCGCTACATCATCAGCTGGGAGTCGAAGACGGCCAAAGGCCAAGCTGTGCTCAACGATGCGGGCTGAGGATGTGACCGAGACGCTAGATATGGCGCTGGAGGCCTCTGGCTGCGCGTCTGCCAGCGTCAAGCACAGACCCAGACTGCTGAGCGATAACGGCCCCAGCTACATCGCCGAAGAACTGGCTGATTACATCAGCGCCAAGAAGATGAGCCACGTTCGCGGCGCGCCGTTCCATCCGCAAACGCAGGGCAAGATCGAACGCCAGAATGACCTGGGGCATCAAACGCTCAAGAACCGTGTGCTGCTGGAGAACTACTTCCTGCCCGGTGATCTAGAAAACCAGATCGAAGCGTTCGTCGAACACTACAACCACCAGCGCTATCACGAGAGCTTGGAAAACGTGACGCCTGCCGATGCCTACTTCGGTAGAGCTGAAGCCATCATCAAGCAGCGAGAAAGGACCAAACGAAAGACAATCGAGCATCGGCGCTTGCAACATCGCAAGCTAGCCGCATAATATCAAACAACAAGACGAGGAAAACGCTCCGCCAATCTAAGCCGTAACTTGTGCCAAATGTTCTGACGACGGACAACCCTGCCCTCTATCATGATGAATTTGAGAAGCTTCTGCCGGCGTGCCAAGAAACTGGCAAAACAGTATGAAACTTTCGAGTGCTGAGTCAGAAAAACCGGTCGGCTTTTCGCCGTCAATTGACGTAGTCGACACTGTTCGCCCCGAAAAGAATCATTTTTTCAAACACCAAGCAATATCATGCGAGCGACAAGTGGCAACAAATCAATTGTTGCGCAGATCACCACTCTGCAAATTGTCTCCGCTAGAAAGAGGGCAATTTTTGCTGCTGATCGATGGGTCTAGTATTCCCGTTAGCCGATCCCGAATTCCCGATCGAGTATTATGAGTTCCCGTTTGCTCAACAACGGGAAACGTCCAAAAAATCTCTATATTTCAGAACCCTGTAAGCAGCCAATTGCGTTTTGAATGGACTTTGGATCCATTTTCCCGTGAAAATCGCGTTTCCACGGGAAAATGGCGCTGAGACGAGTTCGCTCAGGACTGCACACCGCACCAAATTTTCCGAATGAATGCCTGCCATTGAAGGGCCTATCGTTCGAATTGTGCTTGAACGAACAAACACGAGGCGGCGTGGAGAAATTCCGTGCGGTCAAGGTTGGACGAGAAAGTTATGTTTCGAGGAGTGAGGACGCAGGACATGCCGCCTAGGGGGTATTCAATTCAGTCACCGTGGCCATATCATTTAGCGACCAATCATAAACGTAACGATTAATCTTCGTCGCTTGCTCCAATGCCTGCTTGAGTTCAGGCTTAGCAAACAGTCGCAGATGAGCAATGACAGCATCATCTGAACGACCAAAATCGTCCCTGTACCAGCTGAAGATTTTTGAAACTGTCAAACTGCCATTATCCGCTATCGATACGCCGCGCGGGTCATTCACGTAGAGAACAGCGTTTTCTTGAAGGCGCTGTTCAACATTGTCTGCGGTATAGGCTGTTTGAGCCAGGTTCGGGCAACCAATAGCGGCGCAATTAAAGGCATAATGAATACGTGGCTCATCCGGCCAAAGGGGCCTAACAATCCCGTGCTCAATATCATTCAGGCTAAGTTGGCGTCCGTTGACTGAAATGCGATCTTCATTCCATGGCCCAGGATCGACAAGCCCTGATGTAATATCCCTTATGGAGTCCACTGGATAGTTGTCCAGGATGACTGAAACTGTGACGGCATTGTAAAGGTTGATCCAATATGCGAGCTGAGCATCTCGATTGAACTCGGAGATATTCAACGCTTCCAAATTTGATATGTAGGTGTCCAGTTGCTGCTTCTCCTCCGCGCTAACCGCGGCATAATTTACCCGCACAATATTGTCATCGCCAAGAGCAGTATGCTTTTGCAGAAAATCGTCCCAAATTTGATTTGATATTTGGCTTTGGGTACCGAATTTTTGAAGGTCAGATGAGATGATCTCCGACTTTGGAATAGCGAGACGCTCAATGGTTGCGCAGCTGGCAAGGGCTGGCAAAGTACTGAGCATGATAAGTGCTTTTAGCGTATTGTTCATCATAACCTCTTTGCAGGATTGGTGCTTTGCATTGCGGCAAGAGCAAGCGCATCCGATTGAGCAAGCAGACAACCCGCTCCTCTTCCAGGTTAGTTCGGGCAGCAAATGCAATCCGTTACAGACGCAAGGGCCGCCGGTACTTGCATTCAAAAAATGCGTTCTGAAGCAATCGCTCTTGCGCAGTGATTGGGACAGAGCGGTTTTGAGACAAATTGTGATGCAAGCACAAATCTACAGCCTCAGGCCGAGCAGCTAGCTCCTCCCAGCACACAGAACCGGGCGCAATGCGGATGGTTGAGCTTCACCGATTGGAGGGCCTCGGTTAAAGTTTGTCCTAGATCGAAGCCGCGCTCATAAGGCAGCAGAGTGCATGCCGCCACCCGCGGTGTGGCTTCGCCTTTGCGCTTAACAACCATCCTGCTGGATGCGCACATCACGCTGGCAGGATCGGCATCAAGCACACTCCAGCATGTGTTCGAGATTTCAGGGACGTCTGCTGTCTCATCCATTTCAGGAAATATGACCAAATGTTCCGCATTGCCTGCGTCTAATGGCCAATCTCGCTTAGAAAATAGCTGGCCAAAGCCTGCTCGAGTTGCCGCTTCGCTTTCATCTGCTAAGCGGCGTCCGGCAATAGCGATATTGAAGGCATTTTGGGCTAGCCAGTCGATACCGCTAGTTGCGATTTCCCAGCTCGCGCCACGCTCTGCTTCGTGAACCGCGGGGCTATGGTGATCCAAGCTAACGCGAATTGTCAGTCGGTCGCGAGGTTCCAAAGCTAACAATTGTTGCTCGAAGCGCTGCATCGGACGCATTGCATTGCTAAGGACGAGCAATTTAAAGCCGCGTTCCAAACAGAGTTTTAGAATAGGTATGATATGCGGGTTCATGAAGGGCTCGCCACCTGTGAACGCGATCTCTTCTGTGGGCAGGCGCTTGGCGACTATCTCATCGAGATATGTTCGTACCTCGTTCAAAGTGATATAGGCCAATGCATCGTTCTTTGGCGAACTTTCAATGTAACAAGACTTGCAGGCAAGGTTGCATAACGTACCGGTATTGAACCAGAGCGTCTTGAGATCTCTCAGATCAACAGAGGCCCGAACTTCGCCCTTGGCTGTGTGCAAGGGGTCGCAAAATTTTTCTGGCGAAAGGGACCGCGGATTTTTCAGCTTGAACGGGGACTGGTCTTGCATCTTTCTACAACTCGGTAAGTTCGGCCAATTCGGGCCAGAGTTTCAAGTCCTCGGGCCGGTCGCAATCAGGCAATGTTTCAAGCAGCGCTGGTTTTATCCCATGGCGCTCAAGCCGCCGAAGTGTTTCAGGTAGAACTTGGTCCGTGCCCCACGCTATCTCGGTGAAGATTTCGGGCAGTGGTTTGCGCATTCCAATAAGGTAGTATCCGCCATCTTGAGCAGGCCCGATGACAACGTCATGTGTGGCAAGCGCTGCTATCGCATCTGCAACATGGTGTTCGGACAAATCAGGCGTGTCAGAACCCAAGAGCACCACTGGAGCACGCTGCGCGAAAGCAGCAAGCCGTTCGCCCAAACCGCCATCTGTCTGCCGTTCATATTCGAGAGCGGGGCCAAGCCATTGCGCAAATTGCTCCAAAGATTCCCCGGTGTAAGCGACTGTGACAGGCGCCGAAGTGCGCGTCAAAGTTGCCACTGTGCGCTCGGACAAATTTCGATGGATAGCGGCGGAACCATTTGCACCAAGCGCGGGGATGAGTCGCGTTTTGCATTCCCCTGCTGCAGGGTAACGACAAAAGAGGACAAGGCGGACGCGCGGCACCCGTTAAGACCCGCTTGAAAACGGTTTTGGCATGACGCAGGACTTACTCATTCCAAGATTGCATCCAACAAGGAATTAGCCATTGTTGACGGCCCAGTCATAATCATAGCTGTCAATTTCGGTTGCACCCTCTAACAATTGGGCTGTGGGCCCTTCAGCATATTCACGCGCGTGTTCCAGAACGTCCTCAACCGAGCCCCAATCGTCCTGATACCAATCAAAAATACTGGAGGCGATGATTGCACCTTCTTTTCCGCCAAACCCGCGCGGATGATTGATAAAGGCTTTGGTTGCAGCCTCCAGCATCGGCTCTAAGTTATCGCTAGTGTAAGCCTTTGTCGCCAGATTTGGGCAGCCGATAGAGGCACAATTGACGGCATAGTGAATACGCACATCACCCCAGTCCGGCCGCAGAATATCATGCTCGATATTGTTCAAGCTCAGTTTGCGACCTGACACAGTAACGATTTTGTCATCCCACGGCCCAGCGCCCAAAAGACCAATGTCTCTTATGGAATCAAGTGGCCAGTTCCTGACCATCACATCCACTGTCGCCGCGTTGTAGAGATTGACCCAAAAGGCGAATTGCTCATCGAGCGAAAAGTCTTCAATCGCGATCGCTTGCATGGCCGCAAGATAGGCTTTGAGCGTGTCCCAAGCTTCGTCTTTGAAGCGGGCATAGTCGAACAGATTGACCTTGTTTGGGCCTTCCGTCACATATTCCTGCAGCAAAGTATTCCAGGCTGAGTGGTCAATCATCTCGGTGGATCCATCGTTTGCTGAAAAGCTGTCTTCGCCAAGGTCGCCTGAGGTAGGTGCACCGCATGCCGCCAGCAGCGCTGTGGCAGGGATTGCACTCAGAATGGTGCGGCGCGACATCCCGGAATTGGCAAACGAACGAGAATTGGTAGTGCCAAGCAATGGTAGTTCCTTGTGCATGAATAACGGTCTAACGTTCTTTCGCTGGGAGAACTGAGTTGGTTACAGGCGAGTTGGCCGATCGACCAAAATCGCCAAAAGCCTCGCGCCCGATAACAAATAAAATTTTCGAGCCGGCGGCCAAGACCCCGCGCATGGTGCCCGATATCTTTGATACGCCGATGCGCCTGCGATAGTCAGCAGGCCGCTCCGCAACCCGCATACCTCGCTTAGCGGCGCGCACCTGCATCTCGATTGTCCAGCCAAAGTCTCGATCAGCCATCGCTAGCTGATCTAAAGCATCTCGTCTGACCGCTCTAAATGGCCCTAAATCGGTATAGCGAACGCCCCAAATTACTCGCATCAACCTTGTTGCCAGCCAATTTCCAAAACGTTGCGGCACGCTCATTGCTCCTGGTTCTGTATGGCCCAACACCCGAGAGCCTATAACCAAGTCAGCTTTTCCTGCCGTGATAGGCTCAAGCAACGCAGCCGCCTCTTCAGGTTTATCGGACAGGTCTGCATCCATAAACAGCACAATATTCGTGCATGGATCCAGCTCTTCCAATGCTGCCAAACACGCCGCCCCATATCCTTTTTCAGGTTGGCAGATCACGCGCGCTCCCGCACCTTTCGCGACTTGAGCGGTCCGATCTTTGGAGCCATTGTCGGCAACAATCACTTCGACCAAGCCGGGCGGATTTGAAGCGATAATTCCGCGCACGGTTTCTCCGACTGAGCCTTCTTCGTTGAGCGCTGGAATAACGACAGAGACCCGCGGCTGTGCGATTGGGGTCGGCTGTGGGTGCTGTTTGCATTGGCGCGAACTCGCCCGCCAAACATCATAGGCTATTGCGCCCGCAAGTGCGCTCCATTGGGCGAGGCGGGCAAGGGGATGAACTTCAAAGTCCTCCAGCGCAAAGTCTTCCAGATTTATCCCGGTAAGATAGGAAAGTGGTAAAACAGCGCTTGCAACATAAGGCCACACTTCCTTGCGCCCCACAGCGAGCGGCAAAAGCCACAGCAGATACCATGCGTTTACGGCCGGCGCGAATAGCAAGATGATCCCGAATATTGCCGCCAAGGGGACTTCATCAAAACTTTGAGACCGGGCGTGGAACCAAACGACGAATGCGCCCGCTACAGCAAGGGCGGCAATGCGCCCCCATGTCGGCCCGATCAGCAGGTAAAGCGCCTCGTAAGCCAGCGGGTTGAAATGCCAAATTTTTGCAAAGGTTTCGGTGGAATCGAGCCCCACTCCCATTCCTTGGATGGCAAAAACGCCATAAAGCATAGTCATGACAACAAGGGCTGCGGTCATCGCTGATGGCCGCAATCTTAAAAGCATCGGCCAGGCTGCAAGTGCGACCAGCTTGATGCACGCTGCAATCGCAAAAAATGCGCCGGCAATGATCGGGTGACGTGCGCCCGAGAGTATGGCTGCGACCAAAGCAAGGCCCAGAAAAATGTCGGGATGAAGATGCAATGTCGTCTCTGCCACGACAAGTGGGTTCCAAGCAAATAGTGCCACTTGTTTGCCCGTGAATCTGCGCAACAGCAAAGCAGTGGTCAGCAGCGATGCTGCCGCGAATACGATCCGAAGCCCTTGCTCATCAGCCCCTGCAAGAAACACTGTAACCGCAAAAACCGCCTGAAGCACGGGGCCATATATGGTGGGGAATTGGGGGTAATTCACCCATTCCAGAATGCTACGCATCTCCTCGGGGACATTGGGGTCATCTTGAAATTCTAGGGGTGCCGCTCCGTAAGGCGTTCCAGTTTCCAGCAATCGCCAGCCATCCCAAATGAAGCGGTAAAAATCGTCCTCAAAGACGGTATAGCCAAACAATGCGCAGGTGTGCGCGGCTCCGGCAATCGCGAGGACAACAGGCGCGCTGATCGTCGCACCACGCCAAAGCAGTGCGCTTACCATGCCGCCGCCAACCACCAGGACAGACGCATAAATAGCGATGGGTGGCGCTGGCGTGCGCGATAGTAGAACCAACGCCAGCACGCTCGCCAAAAAAGCCGATGCCCCGCCAATCGTAAGAAAGCGAGGCATCGAAAGCTCCAACGTTTTAGGAATTATTGTTCGTGTCAATCACAACTTTTCAGCAGAGGTCAAACACCGTAGCGCTGACGCAGGAAAAACAGAACAGCAGTGCGATTTCTCTCGCTCAGTTTGAATTTGCCTTCCCGGACAGCCCTTGCCACTTCTGGCGCTGTTTGTTGGTTCAATCTCTTGTGATATTGGCATTTCTTGCAAGTAATGCGTTTGCGCACTTGCGACCTACCGCGGTTCGCAAGCCGATCAGCTTCGGAAATTCGCGAGCTGGAAGCTGACCCGCTACCGAACCCGCCACCGAAACCGCCGCCTCCGCCGGTTCCGGATGCAGCGGCAGGGGCTGATGCGAGGGCTAGGCTCAAAAGGGCAGCTGAGATTACAAAATGGCGCATATTAGAATTCCCTATTTTTCGCGTGCATGCCGTCTGCAAACGGCTACTATCATGGGAGTGTTCGCCTTGAGACCGTATTTGGTTACAAAATTCTTTGAGAATTATGGCGCGTAAGATGTCAACTGCTTGCGCTCTATCAAGCGGCCCCAAAATTCGTCATAAGGATGGATCGCCTCAGTGCTGCCTGTTCCATTGGAGATAAGCGGGCGCTTGTCATTGTGCCAGCCGAATAGACCGCGCTCCAAATTGACCACACGAATGGCGCCGCTTGCCTTTAACTGAGACTGAGTTTTTTCGGCAAATTTGCTCGAGCGGACGCCAACCGAGCAATAAAAAACGACTATCTTGCCTTGGGCCTTGTCTCCGTAATGTCTGAAGAAATCTTCAGCAGACATATCGGGCGCAACTTGGATAGCGCCGCGCAAATGGCTGACTGCGAATTCATCTTTTTCTCGGGTGTCGAAAACAAGCAAATCCGTATCATCCAACACTGCATACTCGGCTGGAGAGATATGGGATACATTGGGGTAGCCTCCCACAATTGTGGCATGAACATCCTCCAGCGCATCTGGAGAATTCCCAAAGAATGCTAAGGCTGCAAGCGCCAAGGTACCTGCCGAAAATGTCGATATGGCAATGCCGCGCATAGAACTCCTCATCACGTTACGCCATCCTTGGTAAACGGTCTTACAAGGTAGTCGCGAATGCCGTTAAGCGGGCGATAGCCGTCTATTCCGGTCGGATGGAAGACTTCATCCTTTGGCATATGCTGAGTGCCGAACATCCTGTCGTAAAAGGAGAAAAAGGAACAATAATTTCGTCCCCAATGCTCAATCGCACGCGAGTGATGGTAATGGTGGTAGATATTGTCGGCTAGGATGTGGCGCATGAACGGGGGAAACGACAAAGCCGGATTATCGCTGTGCATGTAGTAATTCGAGATCAGATAGAACGTGGAAAGCAACGCCACATACTGCTGCGGACTTTCGAAGATAAAAATCAGGGGGACCGTTATCAATGCTAGATACACAGCGTCTTGCGCCCAGTGAGAGTAGCTGCGGGCTGCATTCATATGCTCGATCTGATGGTGGATCGCATGCAGCCTCCATAGGATCGGCACTTCATGCAGCGCGCGGTGCAGCCAATATTCGAAAAAGCCAATCATAACCATGTAAGCGATAGGAAAAAGAACAAGGGCAGGTCCAAGGTCATCAGCACTAAACAATGGCTGTATGTCGAGCGGCTCCAACAAGGAAAATGCAATGATTTGCAGCGCCACTGCGATTCCAATTGCAATCACTCCGTAACTAAGCGCTTCGGAGTAACGCTCCTTAAAATTTGCAAAACCCAATTGCCGCCATTCAAAAAAGGCGAACAAGGCCACCAACCCTGAAAACGATAGGACACCATTTGCGAGTGCTGAGCCAAGGCGCGCCCATAGCAACGGCAAGTCAGCACTCAATATGGCCCAGCCAATCTCTTCTTGGACCCAGCCAACGCCGCGTAAAATTCCTTCGGCCAAGACAAGCAACAAGCCAAACAGAAGTACAAACCTCAGCGCTGAACGCGGTTCTGGAGCTTTGCCTTCTTGCCCGGTTTCTATTTGATGGCTTTTTGTTCTCACTTGAGCTTCGATTTCCCCGAGATATCCCATAGGAAATTCGCTGATCACTGCGCTAAGGTTACAGGCTTGGCTGAATGTCTTGTCCGTCGTCAGATAAATTGCGACACGCAAAGGTTTTGGCTTAGCCGGTGTTTGGTCTCATCTGGTTGATGTGTTTTTAGGCGGCTAGCTTGCGATGAAGCAAGCGCCGATGTCCTAGGCGGTCTACGGAGCGCTGATGTTTTCGTTTCTCGCACTCACCCGGCTTCCGCTCTCTTTGTGGGACAACAGATCGCCCCCCTAGAGGCAATCACGATGCCCGTAGCTCTTCGCGCAGGAGCTTGCCCACTCTAAAAAGGTAGAGTGCGATGAAGGGGTAATGCATCCAACTTCCTGATAAGAAGAATATCACGGCAATGCTCGATGAGCAGCCCGCATATCTGTGGAGATTGCCTGTCCGATTTTGTGTAAAGCATAAGACAAGAGCAATTGCTAAGGTGACAAGAAAACAAAATAGAGCGAGAAAAACCAGGAGTCGGACAGGAGCAAGACAGCCGCAAAAAGCGCGGCTGAAAAAATGTTTGAAATGACGATCTTGCCTGAGAAGTTCAGCATAACGGGCACTCAAACCTTGAGCAGCCTAATGCGACGACGGCTTCAGGGCAAATGTGGGGGCTGATGGGGTGGCCCCTCGCAATTCGTTCACGGCTTACGCGAGAAACGCTGCTGCAGGCGGAGGCCTTCACTCACTGCGAGTACTCTTGTCAAATCTTTGCAGATACTCTTTTTGGAAAGAATTGAAACATGAGAACTTTACCGGATACAGCCTTCCTCTAGGCTTCCAGCGTAGTGCTATCTCCTTCCTTGTAACAACGTTAGGCATTTACTTCTTCCCTTGAAAGTTTGGTCCCAAGGCATTCTCAACCTCTTTTCCGCAGAGATTATTACCGTAGACCGAATACCCAGCTTGGTGCTCAAAGCTCCGAATGTAAGCGCGGCGCTGCAACAATTCCGCCAAGAGTAGCGAGCGCTCTTGCCCGACCGTCATGTGATAATCACGATCATGCTCTTCCAAGAAAATTGTCGAACCTTGATCGAGTGAGCGTCTGCAAAACTCATTCAAATGGAATGGTTTTGCGCAAATGGTTTGGTAGCATGACCTTGTGGATTGCTCGAACTCATCTAGCGCAATTTGCAAATTGGGTGGTTGTTGCCGTTCGATGAAAAAGTCGTCGATCTCATCAGAAAAACCAAAGGCCGCAAAAGCACCAAGAATGAAACCCAAGAGAGCTAGGAGGGCCGCCCGTTGATCGCTCACGGAATGCATTCTCACGGGCACACGAAACCGTTATCTCTGCAAGAAGTTAAAGTCGACATCACCGCTCTCTCCCCGCTTCATCGAGCGCTTGGGCGATAGGCGAGAGCAGATATTGGATAATCCGCCTCTTGCCGGTCTTTATTTCCGCCTGAATCGCCATCTCGGGTGCAATACTCTCGCATAATTGTGACTTGTTCAAGATGCTCATAGAACGATAGAGAAGCGCGCAATCGTCAGTTAGGGGGCAGGCAATGGCCGGTTTGTGGTTTGAGGAATTTTCTGTCGGACAGACATTCGAGCATGAAGTGCGCCGCACTGTGCTGGAAGCCGACAATATGTGGTTCTCCGCGATGACCTATAACCCCGCCCAGCTTCACATCGATCACGATTATGCAAGCGAGACCGAGTTCGGCAAGCCGCTGGTCAATTCGCTTTTCACGTTGGGGTTGGTGATTGGCCTGTCGGTGCAGGATACGACTTTGGGAACAACGGTGGGCAATCTCGGGATGAGCGAGACGAAATTTCCCAAGCCCGTGTTCGCAGGGGACACAATCCGCGCGCAGACCAAAGTGCTCGACCTGCGGGAAAGCCGGTCGCGGCCCACGCAAGGGATCGTCAGCTTTGAACATATCGGGCTGAACCAGCGCGATGAGATTGTCTGCACGACGCAGCGCGGCGCATTGATGATGAAACGGCCCAGCTAGGCCTTTATATTTCCTCGTCCAGCGCGGCGGGATTGAGCCAGCGGTCAAGCGCCTCGATCAGATCGCGCTGCTCGACCGGCTTGGTGAGATGTTGCTGCATTCCCACGGCAAAGCACTCCTCCACTTCCGAGGCATAGGCGCTTCCCGTTAGCGCGATGATCGGCAGGCGCACTCCGTCATATCCGGCAGCGCGCAATTGGCGGGTGGCTTCCAGCCCGTCGGTATTGGGCATGTTGACGTCCATCAATACCAGATCGAAGGGCTCGCCAGCGTCTTGTGCCTGCTCGATCATCTCAACCGCCTTGTCGCCATCATCGGCAATCGCAACATGCAATCCGAACGAGCCCAACAGCTCTTGCATCAGGATCTGGTTCACATCGCTGTCTTCGGCCACCAGAACGCGGCCCGTGCGCGCAGCAAACCGCTCGATCCGGGCAGGTGGCTCAGGCGCAGCGGCAGGAGAAGTCTTCGCCCGGCGCACTTCGGGCTTGACCAGCGGGATACGCAAGCAGACTTTCGTGCCCTTGCCCATTGTGCTTTCCAAGGACATGCAGCCCCCCATCAATTCGGCCAGCCGCCTGCTGATCGGCAGACCCAGGCCCGAGCCGCCATGGGCGCGGCTGCTCGATCCGTCGACCTGCACAAATTGTTCGAACACGGCATTGTGCTGCTCGCTTGGGATACCGATGCCCGTGTCGATCACGCAAAACTCGACCGCAGGCCCGCCGCAGCAATGGCTGCGCGACACCTTGAGGATGATCGAGCCTTCATTGGTGAACTTCACAGCATTGCCCAAGAGGTTGGAAAGCACCTGCTTCACGCGCAGCCCGTCGAGCATCAGCTCGTCTGGCAGGTCGGCAGCAATCTCGTGGTTCAGCACCAACCCCTTGCGGCGCGCGCTGACCTTCATCAGGCTGCTGGCACTGATCACCAGATCGCGCAGCCGCGTGCGTTCGACGCTCATCTCCATCTTGCCCGATTCAATCTTGGCAAGGTCGAGAATGTCATTGAGCAAAGCGACCATCGAAGTGCCCGATTCCATGATCAATTCGGTGTAGCGGCGCTGCTCGTTGTCAAGCTGGGTCGACTGGAGCAATTGCGCAAAGCCGATCACTCCGTTCATGGGGGTGCGAATCTCGTGGCTCAAATTCGCCAGAAGGCTGGACTTGGCAGCCGCGCTGGCATCGGCTTCCTTGCGCGCTTCATGGGCTTCGCGTTCAGCCTGTCGGGCTTCTTTCAACTTGGCCAGATCGGTGCGGTGCTCGCCCGCGATTTGTTTGCTGAGGCGGTCATCACGCAGCGCCAGCCAGCCCAGCAGCAGCAATGGCACGAGCAATTGTATCTCCTCTGGACTGCTGATCGAGAGATTGGAGAAATCTATTTGCACAAACGCCGAAAGCGCCAGCAAAAGCGCCAGCGCTGCCGCATATTTCGAAGGAACAAGCCGCCGTGTCGGAGGTCGCGCCGAGCTCATTATGGCACGCTCTCTTTGCGGGTCTTGGTGTCTGGATCAGGAACCAAGACCCCTGCGACATCGGCCAGATCATCACGCACCGCCAAGATATCCTCGCCCGACCCCGTTCGGGTGAGCTGGCGCAGCCGCAAGGATATCGAGGCATAGAAATCAGCCAGCGTCGATGCCATTGGTGCCTCTGCATCAACCGATGATTGCAATCCGGCAAGGATCGCCAGCGCGCGCGAGATTGCCTGCGATGCGCTCAAACGGTCATTGCGCGAGCGCGCCAGTGCCGCTGTGCCCAGAGCAAGGCACAGGGCATCAAAGCAGATGCGCGTCAGATCGCTGCCTTGCGAGCCTTCGATGCGGGCTTGCAGATCGATCCGCGAATAGGTTTCAAAGGCGTTGAGGGGCGCGCGCATGATCTGTCCTAATTATCCTGCGAGAACAGCGCGATTTGCTGCTGGATGAAGCTGAGGGTGGATTGCGAAGCGGAGATATTCTGATCAGCGGCGGTGAAGCTGCGAGACAATCTTGCGCGAAGATTTTCCTGTTGCTCGGCGATCTTTTCCAGCTTTTCGTCATTGCGCTCGATCTGTGCCTCGTAGCGCGTGATCGAACCGCCCAATGACGCCGGATCACCCGTAGCCGTCGTATCGCGAACCAGATTGTCAATCGTCGAGAACACGCCAAAGACACCGGTTGTGAACATGGCGGCGGCCTGATCGGGCGAATTTGCCAGCGTGTCGGACAACCGGTCATTATCAAGACCGAATGAGCCATCGCGATTGATAGTCAGGCCCAAATCAGCCAGCGTGCGCGGCTCACCTTCACTAGCTGTGGGCGCGACGACTTCGCTGGTCAGACCCGACAAGGCTCTCTTCAAAGCCCGCGCACCCGGATCATTGCCCAGCACTCCGCCCAGCGGTGCAGCCAGATCGCGCACTTCGCCGGTTATGTCATTGAGGGCTGCGACCAGATCGTTCATCACATTGGAAATCGCACCGATATTGCTTGGAAATTCCAGCGTTGCAGGCGCGCCGACATTGGTCGCCTTCAGATCGAAAATCATGCCCTCGGGCAAATCGGTGATCGTGTTGCTTTCGCTGCGCTGCTCAATCGTATCGAGCGAGAACACCGCATCCTGCGCGCTTTGGCGCAGCTGGCCTGCATCGCTTGATGGTTGCCAGGAAAGATAGCTCAGGTCGCCTGGCTGGCTAAGCGGCAATAGGGCAGAGCTTTCCCCCTCGATAGTAAAGCCGTTCTGGTCACCTGTCTCTCCCTTGATCACCAATTGCGCTCCGTTTTCGCCATTGGCGACATAGGCTGTGATCTCGCCTGAGCCGCTTGCATTTATCTTGCCAGCCAGTGTTAACAGCGTGTCGTCTTCGGTAACTGCGATTTCGAGCGGGTTGGCGGTTGTGTCTTCGGTAAAGCCAGCGCCGGCAACTTCGCCAAAGCGAATGCGCAATGTGCCCTCGCCCACCAGATCATCACCGCTGGTGTAGCTATCAAGCGCTAGCAGCTGGTTCTGGGCTAACTGGCTCACTTCAAGCGAATAGCTCCCCGATGGACTGAACCCGCTGGTAACCGAAACGTCCGCAATCGAGTTATCGCTAAGCTGCGCAGCAGGAGCAAGATCACCATTGCGGATACGATCGCCCAAAGCGCTCGAGAGACCAAGCAGCTGGCTGCGCAATTGCGAGACGCCGGAAATGCGCGTCTCCAGCGTTTCATTGCGGCTTTCCAATTGTTCGCGGCGAAAGCCGAAACGCGCTTCTGCCAGATCGGTCGCGAGCTGCGCCATATTGATGCCGCTGCCCGCGCCCAGCCGCGTGACAATTGAGGAAGTGGTCTCATCCATACCGCTTAGAACGGCTCGGCCAGAGGCGCTTTAAGCCGCAATCAGCTTTCCTTGTGCATCAAACCGCAATTCGAGCGGGACGTCGACCTTGGGCGGCACAGGATGCTCGCCGCGCTTCAGCGAAAAGACGAAGGAAACCAAAGCTGCAATCGCGACATAGAGCTCCTCGCGGATCATCTGATCGGTGCGGGTGGTGAAATAGACCGAGCGGGCAAGCGCCGGATATTCCAGCACCGGCACATCATTCTCACGCGCAAGATCGCGCATTGCCAGCGCTTGTGCATCGCGGCCTTTGGCGAGCACAACGGGCGCTGCGGCAAGCTGCGGGTCATACGTCAATGCGACAGAGAAATGGCTGGGATTGGTCAGCAGAAACTGCGCTTCCTGCATCGCCTTTGCCACCCCGCCGCGCGCCATGTCACGCTGGCGCTGCTTTCGGGCCGCACGCATTTCAGGCGAACCTTCTGTTTGCTTGGTCTCGTCGCGCACTTCCTGATGCGTCATCTTGAGCCGGCCCATCCGCTGCATCAGCTGGATCGGCCAGTCGATCATCGCAATCACCACTAGGCCAAGGCACAAGAGACCAATCAGGACAATCGCCGCTTCCCATGCTGCGGTGAGCTGACCTTGCAGTGTTCCCTTGCCCAGCCCCAAGATCAGCGGCGCATTGGCGCGCGCCCAATACAGCGCAATGCCCGCGAGCAAAATCAGCTTGAGCACGCCTTTGAACAGCTCGATCATGCCCTGCTTGCCGAACATGCGTTTAAGGCCTGAGAGCGGATTGATGCGAGAGCCCTTGGGCTTGATATTGGACGGCACAAAGCGCCCGTCATCGCTCAGCAATTGCGCGATGCTGGTCATGGCAATCACGGTCACACCCAGAAACAGGATCGGCGGCAAAAGCGCTTCCAAGGCAGTGGTAAACATCACGCCGGGCGCAAAGTTTTCAAATTCGCCGCGATCAAAGCGGAAGGCACTGCGCGCAATCTCCTGTACATTGCCCAGCAGCCACGGCCCGCCTGCCATCAGCCATGCAGCACCCGTGATCGTCGCGACGGCTGTCGCCAGCTCTTTCGAGCGCAGCACATCGCCCTTTTTCGCTGCATCCTTCTTGCGCTTGGGAGTTGGATCAAAACTCTTCTCGCCTGCCGGTTGCTCGCTCATCGCGTCACCAGTTCAGCGGCCCAGCCAAGCATCATCTCGGTCAGGTTTTCAAATTGCTCGAAGATGATCGGCATAGTGATGATGATCGCGGCAAGACCAGCCAGCAATCCTGCAGGCAAGCCAAGCGCGAAGAGATTGAGCGAGGGGGCAGAGCGGCTGATGATCCCTGTCACCAATTGCACCAACAGCAGCACCAGCACGATGGGCAAGGCAATCGCAGCAGCAGTGGCAAAAGCCAATCCGGCAAAGCGGCCCATTGCCTCGCCCTGCGCTGCGCCAAAGCCAGCCTCGCCCGCAGGGAACAATCGGTAGCTTTCAATGATCAGCTCGAACCACAGCAAATGCGCGCCCAAAGTCAGAAACAGCAATGCCAACAAAAAGCTGAACAGCTGGCCAATCGCGCCTGATTGCGAACCGCTATTGGGGTCAATCGAGGTTGCAATCGCGAGGCCCATTGTGCCGGAAATTTGCTCGGCAGCGATATAGGGCACAGCAAAGCCCACTTGCAGGACAAAGCCCAATGCCAGCCCGATGACCGCCTCTTGCATCACTGCGAAAACCGCATCCATGCTCAAAGGGTCAGGCGGCGCAGGCAGCGGAACCCAGCTGACAATGAACAGGCCAATCGCCATGCTAAGGACAATGCGCAATTGCATTGGCACGCTGACCCCGCCGAACAAGGGCGCAGCCATCATCGCGGCCCCTACCCGTATGGAAAGGAACAGCAGCATCCACAGCTGGTCGAAGGTCTGCGCTAGCTCAAGGTCATCGAAGATCATGCGGTGACGGTGGCAATTTGCGCCAAAATCTCGCGCGTGAAATCGGACAGCAGGCCCAGCATCGCGCCGCCCATCACCACCATCACCCCTGCGACAATCGCCAGCTTTGGCACGAAGGTGAGCGTTTGCTCATTGATCGAAGTCGCCGCTTGGACAATGCCCACTGCCAGACCAATCGCCAGCGCGGCAATCAGCACCGGCCCTGCGATCAAAGCTGCAACCCAAATCGTCTGTTCGGCCAGTGCCAGAAGCGAGTTCTCGTCATTCATTGTCCGCGCCTTTCGCTCATGCAAAGCTCATCACAAGCGAGCCCATCAAGAGCGCCCAGCCATCGACAACGACGAACAAAAGCAGCTTAAAGGGGAGCGAGATGATTGTGGGTGAAAGCATCATCATACCCAGCGACATCAGCACGCTGGCGACCACAATATCGATCACCAGAAACGGCAGAAACAGCATGAAGCCGATTTGAAAGGCAGTCTCCAGCTCGCTTGTCACAAAGGCCGGCATCAGAATCGAGAAGGGGATGTCGGCTGGCGATGCAAAGCCTTCAACGCCTGCAATATCGGCAAACATGGTGAGGTTCGCCTCGCGCGTCTGGCGCAGCATAAATTCGCGAAACGGCTCGGCTGCTGCTGCAATAGCTGCATCGGCTGAAAGGGTTCCGGCGACATAGGGCTCGATTGCGACAGTGTTCACAGCGCTCAAAGTTGGCCCCATCACAAACAGCGAGAGAAACAGCGCAAGGCCCGCCAGAACCTGATTGGGCGGGCTTTGCTGCAATCCCAGCGCTTGGCGCAAAATCGCCAAAACAATCAGAATGCGGGTGAAGCTCGTCATCATCAGCACAAGCCCTGGCAACACCGTGAGCAAGCTCATCACCAGCAGCAATTGGAGCGAGAAGGAGAGCGGCTGGGACTGGTCAGCGGCGTCGCTGCCCAGCGCCTTCTCCATCGCCGCGCCTATGCCTTGCGCCGGATTGGCAGAGGCGGGCACGGAGGGCTGCGCGGCGAGCGGGTCAGCCAATCCGAACAACATCGCTGCAAAGGCGATGATGATCATAGTGTGGAGCGAGAAGAGGCGCATTATTCGCCGCCTTCCGGCGCGGCGCTGGCGATGGGGTCGCGCGCGCATTTCACCGGATCATCACGAGGATCAATTGGTACATCGGCTAGACGTGTTAGCCCCTGCCGTGTGCAGCCGATCAGCACCTCGCGTCCGCGAAACTCGATCACTGCCAGCCGCATCCCCGGCCCCAGAAAGACGCTCTCCGCCAGCCTGATCCGCCGTCCCTCTTCAGGAGCCGGATGAAGCCGCGATTGCACCACTTTGGTCAGTTTCAAACTGCCCCAGATCAACAGCGCAAGCAGCGGCAGCATCACAGCGAGCTTGAGGAAATAGCTCGCCATCATGGGACATTACCCTCACCATCGGGCCGCATTGGCACATTGGGGTCAGGCATTTCCGGCGGGGTTTGCGCCGCAGGATTGGGTGCGGTTTGCGGGGGCGCAGCAACCGGCGCATCGGTTTGCCACTCATCCGCCTCGCTGCGCCTGCGATCACCGGCCAGCTCGACAATCCGCAAAGCAAAGCGCCCATCGCGCGCAATCACTTCAGCCTTCGCGATCAGCTCGCCATTGGCTGTCACATCGAGCAATTCATCCGTTAACCGCTCAAGCGCGACGACGCTGCCCTCGGCAAGGCCGATCACTTGTTTCAAGGGCAATTGCGTACGCCCCAGCTCAACCGCGAGATTGACCTGCACATCGCCCAATCGGCCCAATGCACCCATATCGATTGTCATCGCGAATTTCCTTCAGCTAACCTGTGTGAGATTGAGCGCGACCCGCTCATCAAGAGTGCCGACAGCACCGCGCGCAATCGCCACATCGCCCACCATCAGCGGAACTTCGCGATTGGGAGCAAGCGGGATGCAATCGCCGGGTTTGAGATTGGCCAGCCGCGCCACGGGGAGCGACAGATTGGCAAGGACCGCGCAAATCGGCAGGGGCAGAAACGCCGCCGCACCGCTTTGCGCGCTTGCCTCTTCGGTGCTGTTTGCACTCGCCACATTGGCCGTAAAAGCGCTCTCGAACCGCTCGGCTGGAACAGCGATTGTCAAGGCGATTTCAACCGGCTCGGCTGCCTTGCTGTCGAGCGTGATTGTGACCGGCCATTGAAGGCACTCCTCGCCCTTGCCGAAGGCTGAGAGGCGCGAAGCATTCTCATGCCGCCGCACAAACCGCGCTTCTCCGCCAAGCTCGGCTGCCGCAGCAAAGACTTGAGCAAGCTGCGCGGACATTTGCTCCAGCACCAGCCAGCATGATGGCGGCAATGCCTCGACTTTCATCTCTTTGGTTTTCGCATCCCCGCCAAAAGCGCGTTCGGTCAAAAGCAGCGCGGAAGGAAAATCGAGCGAGAGCTGAAGCGGCATTGGCTCTTCCCCGCATTCCAGCAGGAAATTGGCAGCGCGCTTGCCAATCTGTTTGTTGAGCGCAGAGGGCATTAACGCCTCCGCCCCGCCGCAAGTCACCGCCAGACCCTTGCCCAAACCGGGCGCGAGAGAGCTTGCAAAAACCCGCTCCATTGCACTGGCGAAAGCGGCCAGTTCTGCATCGCGGTCCTCGTTTGAAACCTCAAGCGTGAACAGCTCTGCGCAATGCTGGGCAATGGGGCGTTCCGCCTCAAAAGAATGCTGCGGCATCATTGGATGAGAAACGCCTTGAAATGGACGGCATTGACGCCGCCAAAGCCCTCTTTCTCCTCCAGCGTGCGATTGATCGCGGCGGTCAGCCGCTCTTGCAATTCCTCTTTGCCATCGACCGAATTGAGCTTCTCTTCCTCGGTCATCGCAAGCTCGGCCAGAATGGCAGAGCGCACCGCCAGCTCATGCTGCGCCAACCATTGCAGGATGCGCCCGTCACGATGGGTCGAGGCGGCTATCTCCAGCTGGATCAGCGCAGCCGAATTGTTGAGGTTGGAAGTGAAAGGTTCGGTGAAGCTGTAATAGGCGGTGCGATATTCGCTCCCGCCCTCGCCATGCACAAAATCGCCCGCATCCTTGTCCTTTCCGTCTGATGGCGGGGCATAGGGATCATCCTCGCCCTTATAGACAAATTTGGGTGCGTTATCCTGCTTGCCCTCGCCCGTATCGCCGAGCAATCCGGCAGCAAACGCGCCATAGGCACCGCCCGCGCCCGCACCCAGCAGGACAAGGGCAAAGAGAATCATTTTGAGCGCGCCGCCCTTCGGCTTTGCCTCGCCATCTGCGTCTTTGTTTTTGTCTTTACCTTTGGCCATGGAATGAAAGTGTCCTCAAAAACGGGGTCGAGTGGATCAGGCGAACAGCTCGCCGGAACGGGTTGATAGGGTGCTTGTGACGGCCCGGGCATCACGCGCTCCAGCGTGCGCATCGCGCTGGCCTGACGAGCCGCTATCGCTCTCCGATTGGCCGTGCGGGTGATCCTGCCTGCCCTCGCCGCGCGCCTCTGAGCCATTGTGACGCGCCGCATTGTTCGCAGAGTTTTGCGCCGAATTGTTTTGGGACGGATCATCCGATGTCTGGCGCTGGTTCGCAGCGGAACTATCGCTGGCCGCGACAACAACGCGCTCTGCCAAGGCTGATTGCGCTGCAAGCGAGAAGGCGGGATCGCGGCTGGTGAGGCGCGCTTGCACATCATCATTGTCCGCTGCGATGCGCATATGCACCATGCCAAATTCGCCATGGCGAATGTGCATGTCACCGCGCGCGCTTTGCCCGGCCTCGCGCAGGGTGGAGATAGTCTCGACCAAGCGCTCGATTGGCTGGCTGTCGCGCACTGCGGGAGCGAGAGCTTCAGCCGTTGTGGGCGCGGGCTGGATCGGCTGTGCCGGAGCGTGCGCTGCTTGGGTCGGCGTTGCTTGAGTAGGCACAGGTGATGACGGGGAGGCCGTTTCAACCGCCCGTGCCGCCCCCGGAGCTTGCATTGCTGCAGCGCCATCGCGCGGCGAGCTTTCAGCCGCATCACTGCTCGCCGCCAATGCAGGGTCTGGCGCTGGAACAAGCGCTGCCTCGATCTGACGATGCAATTGCGTCTGGATCGGCACGGGAGCGGGCGGGATCTGATGGATCGCAGCGCGCGCGCTCGCCTCTTCACGCACAGTGGTTGTGGGGAGCTTCTGGTTTGTCAGATCGCTGGCTTGCTCAAGCTTGACCTTTAACGGATTGGGATGAGGATGGGGCAGATGCGCAATCGGGACAGCAAGCGCTGGCGGTGATGGAAGCGCTCGCTCATCAGGCATGGCAGACTTTGCTGTTTCGCGCGGCGTTTGCGCCACATTTTCAAGCTCGGCAAGTTGAGGGTCGATTATTGCATGTTCTAACGAAGCATCTTCATCGCCCAAACCCAGCGGCAAGGAATTGCCGCCTTGTGCCGTGGATACCGGCAAACGACTGCCGCTTTCGGCAAAAGGCGGTGCGCTAGCGAGATCAAGCTGGGGCAGCTCCTCGGCTGACAACAAAGCTGCGAACACATCATCGCCCATTTCGCCCATAATAGGCTGCGCATCAGGTTCAGCCAGCACAGGGGCCTTCACGGGGGCCATTGAAGGCGAAAACCCCGCCTGCGCGCCGGTTTTGCCCGGTGGCATTGCATCGATTGCTGGCGAAGCTGGAATGGCAGGTGGCAGCAGGTGCATCGGCGGCTTTCTTGTCTGGTCACCGCGCCCTTGGAACACAGGGCAGCGATGCGTGATTGGTCAGCAATTACTCTGCAATGCGCGTGCCAGTTCGCGCGGATAAGGGGTGTTCCCTAGGCTCTGTTGACAGACTCTTTCAGGTCACGGCGCCCCGAGAAATGGTCAGATAGAGGAGCGAGGACGAATGGACATGCAGAGCATATTCAAGGACGAGCGACGTGTAGCTGGCCATTTCTCGGGGCGTCCCGAAGGGATTTGGCCAAAATTGGCCTTCAAGGCGTTGCGACCACTTGAAAGTGCCCTGCACTTCCCGCGTGATCGCGCCTTTTGAGATGCCAATTTTACCTCAAACCGTGATCCAGACAGGGTTTGTCAACAGAGCCTAGCCAGCTGGGCACGCTCTTGTTCCGCCTCGAGAGTTTCCAATTGCTCGCCAATCGCCTCTGCCTGCGCATCAATCCGCGCAAGATTGTGCGCCGCTGTTTGCGAACGCGCCGCAGCTTCGAATTCCTGCCCGCGCGTCTGCATCGCAAGCGTGGCGAGCGAGCCAGACATGGAAAGGCTTGCTTGCAACTGAGAGGCATCGCTGGCTTGCCGAGGATGCGAATATTGGCGCGCCAAATCTTCGCTCCGCTGGGCAAGCTGCATTAACCGCATTTCTTCGTCATGCGCCTCGGCCAGCGCGCGTTTGGCATCAATGGCGGCAATCGCGCGCACGCGCTTCATGAGGCGCAGCAGACCTTCGCGTTTGTTATTCGCTTGCATTGTTGCCCGCGCCGCCCATCAGCTCTCCCAGAGCAGCGAAACTCCCGGCGAGCGTCTCTGGATCATCGGCGGATTGCTGCAAGAATGTCTGGCAAGCGGGCTTGAGCGCCAAAGCGCGGTCAAGCTGAGGGTCGGTTCCCTCCCGATAAGCGCCCAGCATGACCAGATCACGATTGCTTTGCTCCGCTGCGATGAGCGCGCGCAGCTCGCGCGCCTGATCACGGCGCTGGGGTGTGACAATTTGATCCATCACCCGGCTGAGCGAGCGCGGTATATCGATCGCGGGATAGTGCCCGCTTTGCGCCAGATCGCGCGACAAAACGATATGTCCATCCAAGATCGCCCGCGCCGTATCGACAACCGGATCATTGGGATCATCACCATCGGCAAGCACTGTATAAACGCCTGTGACCGCGCCTCCGCTGGTTTGCGAATTGCCTGCCCGCTCGACAAGCTTGGTAATCGCTGCAAGCGCGGAAGGGGGATAGCCACGCGCAGCGCCCGGTTCGCCCAGCAACAAGCCGATCTCGCGCGCTGCATGAGCGACACGAGTAAGGCTGTCGAGCATCAGCAAAACGCGCTTGCCTTGCGCGCGGAAATATTCCGCCAGCGCGGCTGCATATTGCGCCCCGCGCAGGCGCAGGCTGGGTGCATGATCAGCTGGCACAGCGACTAGGACAGTGCGCGCCAATTGCGCGCCGCTCATATGGCGAGCAACAAAATCGGATACTTCGCGCGCGCGCTCTCCGACAAGGCCGATCACAGCGACATCGCAATCGGCAAAGCCTGCAATCATGTCGATCAGCACGGATTTGCCGACGCCTGATCCCGCCATCACGCCGATACGCTGGCCCACACCCATCGTGGTGAGCGCATTGATCGCGCGCACTCCGCAATCAAACGGCTCGATCACGCTGCTGCGTTCGAGCGCGGCCTCGCGCATTCCGCCCAAGGGCCAGCTTTCGCGCACATCGGGCGGCGGGCCGCCATCAATCGCAGCGCCGGTCGCATCAACTGCGCGGCCCAGCAAAGCAGGCCCGACCATCACTGACCCAGGCTCACCTTGGGCCCGAACGCGCGCACCCGGGCGCAGCATCACCATATCGCCCAGCACCAGCATCAGCGAATGGCCACTGCGAAATCCGATCACTTCGGCCATCACATTGTCAGGCTCGATCCGGCACAGCGTGCCAATCGGAACAGGCAGACCGGACACTTCAACCAGCCCGCCATCGCAGCTGACCACGCGGCCTGTTTGAACAGGGCCAATATCAGGTGCACAGCTTGCCATGCGGTGCAGTTCCAGCTCGATTTCGGCTAGCATTATATTGGGTGTCCAATCGCGCTGGCAATCGCAGCGCGCCATTCTTCCGGCCCGTCGCTCACTGCTCCATCTGCGCTTTCGAACAGAATGCTGCCCCGCTCCATTTCAGGATCGGGCATGATACGCCATTGCTTGGCCCAATCCTGATCAAGAAACTCCGCATCATCGGGATGCAAATGAAGCGCGCAATCTTTTGCAGACGCGCCCAGCATTTCGGCTGCTTTGCGGCACCGCTGCGACAAAGCCTCAGGATCAATCGCAAAGGGCGCCATTGTCTCCTCGCACAGGCTTTGCACCGTGCGCATCAGCGCTTGTTCAACCGCTTCGAGCGCGGCCTTGTCCATCTCGCCAAACCGCAATTGCAAGCGGCGGTAGGAGCTTTCACGCGCATCGGACAATTCGCGCTCGGCTTCTCGCCCCGCTGCAAAGCCCGCGTTAAACGCTTCGGTCACAGCAGGGTCCGGCGCGGCCCCTTCCGCTTCCTCTTCAGCTGTGCGGTGCCAATGCGCAATGCCCGCTGCAAATCCCTTGCTCGGTTGCAAATGCTCCAGCCAGCTGGCGGTCAGTGCCGATTCATGGCCGGATTCATGACCGGACTCAACGCCGGCTGTATCAGACAAAGTCGCCTCCGTCGCCGCCGCCTGCGCCAACCGAAATCTCGCCATCATCCGCCAGCTTGCGGGCAATCTCGACGATGGATTTCTGTGCTGCTTTCACTTCATCCTTCTTCACCCGTCCGCGCATCTCGATGTCATCGCGCACGCCATCAGCCGCGCGGCTGGACATCGAAGCGAAGAACGGTTCGCGTTGCTCTTCAGGCAAGCCTTTGAGCGCATCGACCAGCGCATCACTCTCCACATCGCGCAGCAAGCGGCCCATCTCCAGCGGTTCCAGATCAAGCAGCATTTCGAAAGTGAACATCTCCGCCTCGATCTTGGCGGAAAGTTCGGCATCGCGCTCCTCAATCAGCGGAATGACCTTGCGGGCAATATCGCCCGAGGCGAGATTGATCAGATTGGCCGCTTCCTTCGGCCCGCCCATTTCCAGCGCTGCGGAGCCAAACTGGCTGCCGATTTGCGCTGAGAGTAAATGGTCGAGCATAGCGATGGCATCGGCGGAAACCGGCCCCATTCGGGCAATCCGCTCGACAATCATGGGCTGCATCGCCTCGTCCATCAGAGAGAGGATTTGCGCGGCATTTTCAGGATCCAGATTGAGCAGCAGAACAGCGATCACTTGCGGATGCTCCCCCTCGATCAGGCGCGCTGTGACAGAAGGCACCAGCCAGCGCGCAATCTCGAGCGAGCGCGGGCGTTCATCGGCATCGATCCGCTGCATCATGCTTTGCGCTTTCACATCACCCAAAGCCGAACCAAGGATTCCGCGCAAATGCGCACTGCGATCCTTGGCGGAGATAACTTCGCGTTCCGCTTCGCTGATAAAGCTGGCAATCGCTTCGCGAATGGCCTCGCCTTCGACATCGCCCAGCGCGCACATGCTTTCGCCGATTTGCTCCAGCTCGTCAGGCTCCATCGCGCCCAGCAATCCGGCTGCGTCTTCCTGCGCCAACAAGGTAAGGAAGACCGCGGCCGCTTTCGCTCCGGTCATGTCATCGCGCTTGTTCTCGTCAGCGCCTTCTTCGGCAAGCTCGCTCAATTTGCGCCCTCGCCTTCTTTGCGGGGAGCAGCCAGCATCCGCTGCAAGGCGGCAACTGCGCGCTCGGGCTGGGCAATAGCAAGCTGGCGCGCCAGCTCTACTTGGGTTGCAACATCCACTGGCTCGCTTGGTTCGTTGTCTCGCGAGCTGTCAGCCTCCTCGTCATCTTCGCTTTCCTCGTCCTCATCCTCACTCCCTGCAGGCGGCTTCAACCGTTTGAGGAGCGGGCGCACGCCGAAGAACAGCAACAGGATCAGCGCGAGGAATGCACCGCCATAACGAAGGCCCAGATCAAACCATTGGTTCTCATAAAAGGCAGGTTCTTCCTCGACCACTTCTTCAAAAGCGCTGGGAATAACCGCGACATTATCGCCGCGTTCCTCATCGGCGCCCACAGCTGCCGCGATCAGTTCTTGCAAGCTTTCCGCTGTCGCAGGCGCTATCGCTTCGAGCGCTTCCTCATCCACAGCAACCGCAACCGAGAGGCGCTGCAAACGGCCCGATGGCGATGTTGTAACAGACACTTCACGATCAAGTTCGAAGCGGCGCTGCGCGCTTTCTTCTGTGTCGGTCGGCGGATCAGCTGCTGCGGCATTGGCATTGTCAGCTTCCGGAGCGCCCTCTTCCAAGTCAGCGGGCGGCGGCGGCGTGTTCGCCAAGACTCCAGGAACGCCGCCTGCCTGCTGGCCAGCACGGCGGGTGGCACTGGCGATATTCTCGCTGCGCACTTTGCCTTCAGGTTCATAGCTTTCGCGCGCAGAGGTGACTTCGGATTGCTCAAGTGCGACCTGCACTTCGCTAGAGAAATTGCCCTCGCCCAACATCGGGGTAAGCAATTGCGCGATTTGGTCACGCAGTTTCGTTTCGAACTCGCGCTGCAGGACAAGCGCGTCGAGCGGGCCATTGCTTTCCTCTGACAACAGCCGCCCGTTCTGGTCAACCACGCGCACAGCATCGCTGGAAAGGCCGGGCACAGAGCCCGCCACCAGATTGACAATCGCTGCCACCTGATCCTGACCCAGCGTGCGGCCACGCTTGAGCCGCACCATGACAGAGGCGGTGGGCGGATTGTTCTGGCGGACAAAAACGGATCGTTCCGGAGTGGCCAAATGCACCCGGACTGAAGAAATCCCGTCTATCTCCATGATGGTCATCATCAGCTCGCGCTCGCGTGCCAATCGCAATCGCTCGCCTTCCATGGTGCGGCTTGCGCCCATCGGAATATTGTCGAGCATGTCGGTCGCACTGGGCGGCGCGGCCAGACCCGTGCTGCTCGCGACCAGCATTCGCGCGCGGTAGAGATCATCTTCTGCCACGCTGATGCGGCCTGTCGCGCTATCAATGGCATAGCCGATCCCGCCTGCTTCCAGCGCTTCGACCACTTCGGCCCGTTCGGCGTCGTTGAGATCGGTGTAAAGCGTGCGCTCAGGCCCTGCGGCCAAAGCCAGATAGGCAAGCCCCGCCAACACAATGAAAAGAAAGGCACCTGCCGCAGGCAGAACGCGTTTGGCAGAGGGGGATCCTGCCATTTGCGTTATACGTTCTCCCCAGCTGCCAGGCCCGGGAACGAACTGACTGTCCGATCCAGTCTGCGCTGCGGCAGGTGCTACGGTGAGGGCAGTGTCAACCACGCACTAGCCCCCCATCCGCATGATGTCTTGGTATGCTTTCAAGAGATGGTTGCGCACTTGCAGGGTCGCTTCAAAGGCGACGCCGGATTCCTGCCGCGCCAGCATCACTTGCGAGATATCGGTCACTTCGCCGCGTTCATAGGCGGCAGCCATGTCGCTCGAACGCTTCTGAATGGCGCTCACTTCGCCAGCTGCATCGGACAATGTCTGAGCGAAGCTGGCGACGCCTTGCTGGCGGTCGAGCGGTGCGGTTGCATCTGGATGGGTGGTCTGCGTTGCTTGGGTAGTCTGCGTTGTTTGGGTTTCGGGCGCGGATATCTGTTTGAGCGCCGAACTGCGCGCCACAATCTGTTCGCGCATGGCGAGGATATCGCCAATGCCGCTGGGGCCCCCGACGCTGCTCATCGCGCAGCACCAGCTTCAAGCACGCCATCTTCGCGCATCGAGGCGAGACGATAGCGCAAAGTGCGCTCCGAAATGCCCAGCTGCTTGGCCGTATTGCCGCGATGGCCATTGCATTGCTCAAGCGCGTCAAGGATCGCCTGCGCTTCGGACTGGCGCGCGACATCGGATAGCGAAGGCGCGCCTCTATCGGAAGTGTTAGCCACCGGCATCAATGGCACGCGTTCATCCTCGTGCACAGCCCGCACAGCGCTGTCGAACTGGATATGCTCAGGCTCGATCACAGTAGTGTCATGGGCGAGCAGGATCGCGCGGCGGATCACATTTTCCAGCTCGCGCACATTGCCCGGCCATGGATGGCGCGAAAGGCGAGCCAAAGCCGCAGCGGAAATCCAGCTCGGCAAACCGTGGCGGCAGCCATGGCGCAGCAGCATCCCGAAAGCGAGCGGCGCCAGATCATCGGGCCGGTCGCGCAAAGCGGGCAGGCGCATGGGAAAGACGCTGAGGCGGTAGAACAGATCTTCGCGAAAACGCCCTTCCTCAACCTCAAGCGCCAGCTCGCGATTGGTGCAAGCAACAATCCGCACATCAATGGGAACCGGCTTGGTCGCGCCCAGCGGAAGGACTTCGCCCTCTTGCAAAGTGCGCAGCAATTTCGCCTGAAGCGCGAGCGGCAATTCGCCAATCTCGTCGAGCAGCAAAGTGCCCTTGTCAGCTGCGCGAAACAACCCCTCGGCTGCTTCGCTAGCGCCAGTAAACGCGCCCTTCTTGTGACCGAACAGCAATGCTTCAAGCATCGCTTCGGGCATGGCCGCGCAATTGACAGCGACAAACGGCTCGCCAGCGCGCTCGCTTGAATTGTGGAGATAGCGGGCGAAGACTTCCTTGCCCGTGCCCGAAGGCCCGCCGATCAGCACCGGAATATCGCTTGAGCCAAGCCGCTCGGTCAATGTGAGCAGCGCATGGGTCTGATTGTCGCCCGAAATCGGCGCATTGCTGCCAACACCAGCGGCAAGCAAAGCAGCCATTGCCGCTCCAAGCTGCGAAGGCGCATAATGCAAACGAATCTTGCGAGAATTGATATATTCCAGCGCGCATGTCTCACCATGACCAAGCTCAATCGTTAGCGCCTCTGCGCGCGGCTCGTCGCTGCGCCGGGTCAGGGGGCTAATCGCTTCATTGCAACCGGCCGCCACAATGTTGAGCGCAGCCTCACGCTTGGCAGAAGCGAGCACCGGAAGCGTCCCGTCAAGCAGGGAAGAAAACTTTTTCGCGCCATCTGAGATGCGGATAATCGGCTTCATCATGGGTCTTTCGTTTGCGGTTGCGACACGAGGTAAATGGCCCAGAGACGGACAAGACTTCACAAATTTAAGCCTGCGTAGTTCCACGGTGCCTTTTGTGCTGCGGATTGCGGACCAATTTTGGATCAGGCCTTAAAGAACTTTGCGGATGGTCGGTCTTCCTAGGTGACAGCCACGGTTTCGGACTGGCTGTGGCAATATTCAGGAGACTTACAAATGACTGTTATCAATACGAATATCTCGGCCCTGCGGGCGTCTAACTCTAGCTCGGAAGCCAACAAGATGCTGGGCCAAGCGATGGAACGCCTCTCTAGCGGTAAGCGCATCAATGGCGCGAAAGACGATGCAGCGGGCCTCGCGATTGCGACCGGCATGACTTCAGACATCCGCGCAATGAACCAGGGCATTCGTAACGCGAATGACGGTATCGCACTGGCACAAACCGCAGAAGGCGCGCTCGACGAGGTCAGCAACATGCTCCAGCGTGTTCGCGAACTGGCCGTGCAGTCCAGCACCGGCACTTACAATGCGGAAAGCCGCGGATATATGGACATTGAGGTGGACGAGCTTCAGGCCCAGATTTCTGACATTCTCGCCAATACTGAGTTCAACGGCGTTGACCTGTTCTCGACCACAAGCGGCAGCGATGTCAGCGTAACCATCGCGCTCGATGCAACCAACACGGTTGATCTGACCAGCACTGCGATTGACGGCACAAACATCAGCACCACGGCGCTGGATGTGACCACAGCCACTTTGGCCGGCACGACCATCACCAATGTCGACAATGCTCTGGATGATGTGAACGCAACCCGCGCTTCGCTGGGTGCAGGTCAAAACCGCCTCGAATCGGCGATCAGCAACCTGACCTCAAACTCGACCAATCTGGCAGACGCCCGTTCGCGGATCGAGGATACCGATTATTCGGCAGAGACCACCGCGCTCGCCAAGGCCCAGATCCTGTCGCAGGCCTCGACCGCTATGTTGGCGCAGGCCAACCAGTCGCAGCAAAACGTCCTCTCGCTGCTTCGTTAAAGGTCGCACCGGTGGCCAGCTTCTCAACCGCTGGCCCCGCCCCTTGGCTCCGGATGGGTTTCAACGGCTCATCCGGAGCTCTTTTTTTGGCTCGTTCCGCAAGGGGTTGGCCGTGGTGAGCCGAGCGCGCGGCCGACCGCGATAAGCGAGCGGCCGGAAAACTATCTCGACCATCAGCTCTTCAGCTGGCTCGGCGGAGCTGCCGCTCGTCTTGGGTGGGTGGACGAGCAAAATGCCATCTTCGCGCGTGCAGCGGAAAAGGCCGGGCGAGCTTTCTTCGATGCCATCGCAAAATACCGGCAGGGGTATTTCCGTTGCCGCCGGGGCCTCGCCATCTTTCAAACTCGCCAAAGGGGATGCAGTGATTGCAGCAATTTCCAGCCAGTCAAACTGCGCGCCAAACTGGACAGCGATGGAATAGCGCGATGCACCGATGGGCAGGCGCAGAGCAAAATGCCCCTCATACGTCGCAGACGCGTTGAGCGTGCGCTGCGAGGCATTGTCTCCATCGAGATAGATCACCGGCAGCTCAATCGCGCCGCTTGCAAAATCATCATAGGTGAGGCTGAGGCCCAGCAGCTTTTGCGAGAGCAGGGACAGGCGCAAGGACATATCCTCACCCGCCAGTTCAGCTGGCAGATACATCCGTGAAGAGCCCTTCATATAGAACAGCCCGCGCCGCTTGAGCCCTTCGCGCGCCTCTTCAGGATCAAACAGCGCAACCATCCGCTCGCTGCCCAGATTAACGTCATGCTCGAAAGCTTGGACTACGGCGAGCTCGCTTGGCAAAGGCAAATACATTAGCCGCGCGAGCACTGCTGCTGCCGAACGGCTTCGAGCCATCTGCGCATTGGCATTTGTGCAGCGAATTGTAGCACCCTCGCCAGCTGCGCGCGCAAAGGCGAGGCATCCCGCCTGCACTTGCTCGCGCACAGCGCTTTGCCGCCCCTTCACGCTGTTCTTGCTGCGGATAGGCTTGCCATCCTCGCTATAATCAACCGCCGATCCCATTGCCGTGGTGCAAAGCTGTTCCAGCACCGCAACATTGGCGCACATCGCCTCAAGCGCTTCGGGCGAGAAATGCTCCGCGTCGATCAAGCCGCGCTTATCAAGTCCGGTTGCCTCCATCTCACGCAGCAGCAGATACCGGCCCGCGACATGCACGCCCAGCTCCTCTTGCAACAAGGCATCAATCCGGTTTTGCGCCGAGCCATTATAGCCCAGATCAATCAGCATCAGCGTATCGCCTGGCTGGGGATCGCAAGCATCGCGGATATGCGCGATCAGCCGCCCCGCATATTCGCGCGAGCGGCGCTGGATCGTCTTTTGACGTGTGCCGCTGCGCAATTCTGCGTGGAGCTTTCTCGCCGCATCCGTGTGGCTATCCGCCTCATCATAACGCGCAATCTCACCCTCTTCGAACAGCATTTGGCGAGCAAGCGTTTCCGGTTTAAGGCCCAGCTCTTGGGCCGCATGTTCTTCAATGGCGGCGCGATTGGTGAGCGAGGCAGCAGTGGCGGCATAGCGGCTGATCTCAACCGTGGTGAAGCCTGTGCGTTGATCGAGCACGCGTCCGACCTCACGCGGCAGAAATCCGTCGCGCAGCATGAAGAGCCAGTGCACTTGGCCTTTACTCGCCGCGTCCAGAGCGCGCGCTTCACCCTCCAGCCATGTGTGAAATGCGTGGAACAGCGGGCCGAGCACACCAAAGCCCAACCTTTGCGCCGGATTGGAAATCTGCGGCTCGCCCAAAGCCATCACCGCGCGATGCGGCTGCAAATGCTGCGGGCCATCTGATCGAGGCGTCAGCATTGCGTCCAGCGCCGCTTCCAACCGCAAACGCTGCGCTACCTCTGGCGAGAATTGTTTGAGATGCAGCGCGGGAATGCCCAGCGCTCTTGCCGCATCGAAATCCGCCTTGCGATTGTCGCCAATGTGCAGAAATTGCGAAGGATTGCACTTTAGCTTGGCAAGCACATCGCCCAGCATACCTTGCGTCTTGGAGCGGCCAATTTGCGAGGAGCAGAAGATAGTGTCGATCAAATCGCGCACATGCCTGCCGCCGGCCCGCTCGATTAATTGGCCCAGCTCGCCCGCATCGAGATAGGTGTCGGACGCGATTACAATCTTCATCCCTTTCGCCTTGGCTGCGCGCATCAATTCGACCGTAGGCGCAAAGGCGAAGCAACAGCGCGCCTCTGCTTCCAATTCTGCCGCAATCGCGGCCTTGCGCGTTTTCGCATCGCCATTGGGCAGCACTTGCGCATAAATGTCGCTGAGCGAAACTTCGGTGCGCGACCGCAAAGCGCCCATCCTTTTGCGCGCGCGGCTCTCCCCCACAATCCGCTGGCCGGGCGAAATAGCGGCAAGATCGCCAAAGACGCCGCTAGGCTTGTGGGTATCGCGCCATAAGAGTGTATCAAAGCAATCGAGCGAGAGCACCTTGGCTTGGGGCGCGCGCTCCAAAGCTTGGGGCAATTCATGGGGAAGAATGGTGTCGGTCATACTCGGCCTCTCGTCATGGACGCACGAACAGGGCCGCTCCCGATCCGCTGCGATCGGGCGATGAGCTATGCAATCATGGTGAGCGCGCGCTTACCCAGAGGCTAGGCAATGTTACGCGGTACGCGTTTCACTTAACGGTGATCGACATCCGGCGATTGCGCGGATCAGCAGGATCATCGGCGATCAAGGGCTCGCGCGCAGCCACGCCTTCGATCCGGTCAAACCGGTCCTCGTCAAGCCCGCCTTGCAAGAGAGCCTGCCGCGTTGCCTCGGCCCTGCCCGCCGATAGCGACCAATTGTTCGCCTCGACACCTGCGCGCCAAGGCAGCGCATCGGTATGGCCGCGCACCGTCACGCTGACCGGCTTTTCCGCCAGCGTCTCTGCCACAATTTGCAGCAGCTCACGCGCCTCGCCGACCAGCACGGTAGTGCCCAGCGCGAACATCGAGAAGTCGGCATCATCGACCAGATCAATCCGCACGCCCAGTTCGGTTTGCGACACCTTGACCTGTTTCGCAAGATGGCGGATCTCGCTCTTCTTCTTCAGCTTTTCCTCAATCTGCTTCTCAAGCTCCTTGCGCATGTCCTCAGTAGTGCGCTCAACGCCATTGCCTTCCACAGGTCCGCCCACAGCCGAGCGCGGAATGGTTATCGACCGGTTGCCGGTCTGCCCCTGCCGGTTGGGGTAATTGTCAACATCGGTGAGCGAACTGCCGTTCATGAACCCGTCCGAGCCTGCGCTTTTCTCTTTGATCTTCACCAAGGTCGGCGTGAAGAAATCGGCAAGACCTTTACGCTGATCCTCGGTTGTCGCGCCCAATAGCCACATCAACAGGAAGAACGCCATCATCGCGGTGACGAAATCGGCATAGGCGACTTTCCAAGCGCCGCCATGATGGCCAGCCTCTTGAATTGTGATCTTTTTCACAATGATCGGCGGCAACGCCTCGGGCGCATCACCGGCAGTTGGGCCAGCAGTTGGAGGAGCGCTCGCCATGGTCAGCCGCCGCGCATCATATCAAGCAAATCGGTCAGCTTGGGGCGATGATGCGGCGGGAGGCCGGAACGCGCCGCTTCGAGCACCAGCGGCTGCGGATAACCATGCAACGAGGCGATGATCACTTGCTTGACCGAGTGGAAGATTTGCTGGTCATGCTTGTTGATCTGGTTGAGCCTGCCGGTCATCGGGCCGACAAAGCCATAGGCCAAAAGCACGCCCAGAAAAGTTCCGACCAGCGCTGCGCCGATCATTCCGCCCAGCACTTCGGGAGGTTGGTCAATCGAACCCATTGTCTTGATCACACCGAGCACGGCGGCAACAATCCCGAGCGCGGGCAGCGCATCGGCCATGGACTGCATCGAGTGCGCTGGCTCTTCCATTTCATGCAGCTGGGTCTTGATCGCATTGTCGATCACATCTTCCACCGCATGGGTGTCGAGTGTGCCGCTGGAGACGACCATCAAGGTCAATGCATCACAGATCAGATCACGCACCGCATCATCGGCCAAGAGAGTTGGATATTCGGCAAATATCGATGAGCTATCCGGCTCTGTCACATGCGATTCCAGCGCCACAGCGCCTTCGGTGCGCAGCATCTTCATAAGCTTGCTGGTTAGCGCGATTGCGTCAATATGATCCTGATCGGAATATTTCGGCCCCTTGAAGACTTTGCCAAATCCGCCGCCAATCGCTTTGAGCTCATGAGTGGTGTTGCCGATCACCAATGCGCCCACTGCCGCGCCGCCAATGATCATCATCTCAATCGGTAATGCAGCCAGAATCGGCATCATATTGCCGCCGGCAATCATAAAGCCGCCAAACACCATGACGAGCAGGATAATGATGCCTATCGCGGCGAACATGGTGTGATCTCTATTCCTTCAAAACGGGGGCAGGCGAGCCTGCTCAAAGCGCGTCAAACAGCGAAAGCGAAGTCAGCCGAACGAAGCTCAACTGGCTTGCCTCCAAGACGTTCAGAACCTGTTGAAGCTCGGATATGGTTTCTGCCAGATCGACCCCGCCCAGCTCGCCTTCTTCCTCGGCGCGCGCTTCGGAAAGCTGCACCTGGCTGAACTGGACAGCATCTAGCCACGCCGTGCGAGAACCCAGCACGGTTTGCGAGCGGCCCAGATTGTCAATCGCTGCGTCAAATCCGGCAAGGCTGTCACGCGCTGTGGCCGCCGGATCGCCCGTATTGCTGCGCAATGCGGTGGACAGATCGGCAAGGAAAGCAAAGGCATCAGTGGTAACCCCGCCCGCTTCAAATTCGAAAGCCGCAGGGCCAGTGACGCCGCGCTCCAGCGATATGCCGCGCCCGATTTCCACCGAAGCAGCGCTCGCTGTGCCCACATAAGTGATCGCGCCGTTGGCATCTTGCGCATAGGCTGCATCCGCGCCCTCCCCGCCGAACAAGGCCTGCCCCGTGCTGTCGGTCAAATTGGCGAAATCGAACAGCGAGGCGCGCAGCTCATCAATCTCGACCGCCAAAGCCTCACGCGCTTCAGCGCCGGTTGCGGCATTGGCCCCGACAAGTGCGAGATCGCGCGCGCGCAGCATGATCTGGGTCATGTCATCAAGCGCTTGCGAGGCCGAGGTGAGGCTTTGCGAGACGCTGTCCGCATTGGCATTGTCAATCTCGGCAAGCCGTCCTTCGCGCGCGAGCGAGCGCAGCCGAGCAGCCGCGACAGGATCATCCGAACCGCGCTCCAGCTTCTCGCCAGTGGCAATCTGCGTCTGCAACCGCCCTGCGCTTTCGCGCAAAGACGCCATTTGCGTCAGCGACCCTTTGTAAAAGCTCGCCGTCGTGCCGGTCACACTATCCATCACCGGATACCCAGTATGGTTTCAAAGATCTCGCCAGCGATTTGCATCACTCGGCCAGAGGCCTGGAACGCCTGCTGATAACGCACCAGATTGGCCGCTTCCGCTTCCAGATCGACTTCGGTAGCGGTGGCGAGCGCGCCTTGCGCATTGCTCGCTAATGTTGAAAGCGCATCGCGCGTGATCGAACGGCTGCGCACATTGCTCGACACATCAAACAGCAGCGCATCGGCCTGGCTGGCGGGGCCATTGTTGGCGAGCACTGCGCGCAAGCTTTGCAAATTGCTGACATCCACGCTTTGCGCTGGAGCGCCTGCGGGCGCGGTTGCGATTTTGTCGCCGCTGATGAGGGCAAGCGCTATATCACCAGCGCCGCTGCCAGCGAAGAAGGGCTGTCCAGCGCTGCCATCTTGAGCTGTACCATTGGCTTGGCTCGCATTGAATGAAGTGATGACGGAGCTTGCCAAATTATCGAGCTCAACGCGCAAATCGGCTTGCGCAGCAAGGGCGCTGGAATCGCCGGCGAGGCTTCCTGCTCCCGGGCTTACAACATTGCCGCCCACTGCGAACGCCAGCGATCCATCCGAATTCTGGCCGAGGGTGAGGGTGGCGGCTGTGTCACCGCTCACCAAAGCTGCGCCGCTGCCATCATTCACTCGCACATTGGCAGCGCCAGTTGGCGTGAATTCAGCCGAGATACCAATATGCTCGGACAAATCGCGCAGGATCACATCGCGCTGGTCAAGCAGGCTGGAATGCCCCGAAGATGTCGTGTCAGAACGCAGCAAGCTTTCATTGAGCTTGGCCAATTGCGCGCTTAGCCGGTTGACTTCGCTCACCCCTGTTTCCGCCTGAAAGAGAGTGGAGCGCGAGGCGGCCTCTACTGCTTCGCTGGCAATCCCGAAACTGCCCGCCAGCACGCGCCCTTGCTCCAAAGCATTCGCGCGCAAGGCCGGATCGAGCGGATCGGATTCGAGCCGCGCCATCGCCGCTTCCAGCTCGACAAGGCCATTGTAAAGCCCCGATTGCTCGACCGCGCTTTCCGCTGCTTTCAATCCCGCCAATTCCGCATCCGCGCGGGCAAGGCTTGATCCGCTGCGGCGTGCCTCGGCTTGCAGGAATTCGTTTTCGGGCCGCGTTATGCCGACATAGCGCACGCCGTTGAATGCCGTGCCTGACCCGCTGGCAGAGCCTGTTGCTGCCATTTCTTCGACATTGGCGCGGCGCCGGACATAGCCTTCGGTCTCGGCATTGGCGATATTCTGCGCTGTCACTTCGAGCGAAATGCGCGCAGCCTTTGCCCCTGTGGCACCGATATTGATGAGCGCACTGGACATGGCCTATCCGCCTCCATTGGAAGCGTGGGGGCCGAGATGGGCGGCCAATTGTTCTTCGATAGAGCGCGCCAGACCCAGCCCGCCGCCTTGCGCTGCCAGATCGGCAAAATGTTCATCGCGCATCGCGGAAAACTCTTTCATACCGGGGCCGGAAAACAGCCCTTCGCCGCCCAGCTCGCTATTGCGCGCGCTGGCGAGCATTTGGCGCAGGAAGATCGCTTCGAAAGCTTGCGCCGCCTCGCGCAATTCCATCCGCTCAGGCGAGATGGGATTGGCAGACGTGAGCGAAGTGCTCGCGTTAAGAGGTGAAAGACCGGTCATCACAAGACCACCATTTCAGCTTGCAATGCGCCCGCCTGCTTGAGCGATTCCAAAATCACCACCAGATCAGCTGCGCCAACGCCCAGCAGATTGAGTGCATCGACCAGCTCGTTGAGCGAGGCTGCCCCCGGCATCAGCGCGACATTAGCGCTTTCCTGTGTGACAGTGATCTCGCTCGCTTCTTCAACCGCAGTAACGCCGTCTGTGAAAGGTTCTGGCTGGACAATGCGCGGGCTTTCATCAATCCGGATCGTCAGCTTGCCATGGCTGATTGCAGCGGGCGAGAGCCGCACCGACTGGTTGATCACCACCGTTCCCGTGCGGCTGTTCACAATCACTCGTGCGCGTTGGGGAGCAGGGGTAACGGGCAGCATTTCGACATTGGCCAGCATCGCAGCTCGGCTGTCCGGCGTTGGGGGCAAATCAACTTCGATGCTGACCCCGTCAACAATCCGCGCGGATGCGGGATAGATATCATTGATCGCATTGCGAACGCGCTTGGCCGTCAGAAAATCGGCCTGATGCAGATTGAAGCGAACGCTGTCGCCGCTATCGAAACCGCTGGCAACTTCGCGCTCGACAGAGGCACCATCGGGGATGCGGCCAACGGTTGCGACATTGACAGTGAGCTGTGAGCCATCCTTGCCGCTAACGCCCAGACCGCCGACCGCTACATTACCTTGCGCCATGGCGTAAATCTGTCCGTCTGCTCCGTAAAGCGGAGTGAGGATCAGCGCTCCGCCACGCAGGCTTTTCGCGCGGCCCATGGTCGCAACAGTGATGTCAATCCGCTGTCCCGGCTTTGCAAAGGCGGGCAATTCCGCTGTCACAATCACCGCGGCGGCATTCTTCAATCCGGGCGAGACACCGGGCGGCAATGGCAGGCCCAGACGGCCCGACACGCCTTTCATCGCTTCGGTCAGATATTGGAAATTGTCATCGCCTGTGCCTTGCAAGCCGACCACCACGCCATAGCCTGTCAGCTGGTTGGCACGCTGCCCTTCAAAGGCGCCGATATCGCGCACACGCTCAGCCGCTGCGGTTGCAGGCAGAGACAATGCGACCACTGCCAGCAAGACCACGATCGCGCGGTGAAGGAAAGACATCGGCAAACCCATCAAAACGGCGAGATTTTGTTAAAGAAGCGCGAGAGCCAGCCCGGGCGCGATGCGGTCTGGATCGCTCCGCGTCCGGTGTAGATGATGCGCGCATTGGCGATCTGGCTTGACGCCACTTGATTATCGCCATTGATATCAGCCAGCCGAACAGTGCCAGCGAACTGCACCCATTCATCTCCTTGGCTGAGCGACATCTGCTTTTCTCCGACAATTGTAGCAGTTCCATTGGGATGCACCGCCGCGATGGTCACAGCGATGGTGCCATTAAGGGAGCTGCGCTGCGATGCATCTCCTGACCCATTGAACGACCCGGAAGCGGAAGGATTAAGGGCATTGGGGTTGAGGAAGCTCAACGGGCCAGCTGTCGGGGGTGTAATGCCGAAAGAGCCAGCCCGGTCGGTATTGGCCGATGTGCTTTTGTTGGTGCGGATCGCCTCGACCAGCACAATTGTGACAAGATCGCCAACTGCGCGCGCACGCAGCCCTTGGTGCAAACCAGCATAGCCGGAATTGACTTTGAAGATCGCGCCCTTGCTCGGCAGCAAATCGGGCGCAGGCATTTGCTGGGGCGGTGGAGGTGCAAAGCCGGGCGCGGGTTTGTTGCCACCCAGACCGCACGCGCCAAGCGAAGCGCAAGCCAGCGCAAGAACCACGCCGCGCACGAAAGTTTTTGAATGGGTCATGGGCCGCCTCACAAGGTCTGGTTCGCGTTCTGGAGCATCTGGTCGACTGCGCTGACCATCCGCGAGTTAATCTCGTAAGCGCGCTGCGCCTCGATCATGCCGACCAGTTCCTCGACCACATTGACATTGGACGCCTCAAGCATCCCTTGGCGGATATTGCCGCGCCCGTTATCACCGGGCGGGCCAACTTCAGCAGCGCCGCTGGCAGCAGTCTCGAGCAGGAAATTGTCGCCTCTCGCACGCAAGCCTGACGGATTGACGAAGCTGGCAATAGTGATCTGGCCAATCTCAACCGCGGCGGCATCTTCGGTTGTCGTCGCGCTGACCGTGCCATCGCGTCCCACTGTGATCGAGGATGCGCCTTCCGGGATCTGGATACCGGGCTGCACGGCATAGCCTTGCGCTGTCACCAATTGGCCATCAGCCGAGCGGCTGAAATTGCCAGCCCGCGTGTAGCCCAGCTGGCCACCGGGCAATTGAACCTCGAAATAGCCATCGCCTTCCATCGCCAGATCGAGCGCATTTCCGGTCGTTGTGAGAGAGCCTTGGGTGTTGATCCGGCTCGTGCCCATCACGGACACGCCTGTGCCCAGATTAAGGCCAATCGCATAAGTCGTCTCGCCCGAGGATTGCTGGCCTGCGACCCGCGCATCTTGATAGGCAAGCGTTGCAAAATCGGGGCGGTCGCGCTTGAAACCGGTCGTCCCGATATTCGCCAGATTGTTGGCTATCACGCGCATCCGCGTGTCTTGCGCGTCCAGCCCTGTGCGAGCGATATGAAGTGCGGATGTGGGCATGTGTCAGTTCCTTCTTGTGAATTTCGATTAGCTGCTGAGCGACATCAGCCGCGCGCTGGATGTATCCAGTTCGCCAGCCTTCGCGATCAGCTTGGCGCGCGCTTCAAAGGCGCGCTGGGCCTCGATCATTTGTGTGAGAGTTGTGGCGGTATTGACGTTTGATCCTTCCAGCTTGCCGCTGTCGATTTGGGCAGTGGGATCAACGGGCAAGACCCCGCCGCCGCGCACCCGCAGCAATCCGTCGAGCCCCTTGGCAATCGCGCTGCCTTCAGCGCTGGCCAGCTTGATCTGGCCGATTTCGAGCGGAGGTTCGCCCTCGCCCGCATCCAGGTCAGCTGCGTAGACTGTGCCATCGCCGCCGAAAGAGACTTTCGCGCCCGCTGGCACTGTAATCGCGCCGCCCTCGCCCATAACGGGCAGACCATCGCCATTTTGCAGGACACCCGTGGGCGTGATGGTGAGATCGCCGCGCCGCGAGTAAACTTCGCTGCCATCTGCGGCCTGAAGCGCGATCAGCGCCTCGCCGCGCACAGCAATGTCGAGCGCGCGCCCTGTCGGGATGACAGCGCCCGCCTGCATATCCGCGCCGCGCACCGCCCCTTGCGCCATTGCACGCACTTCGTGGCTCTCGCCCTTGAGCGTAGCGGGCGTCACTGCAAATTCCTCGGCGCGAAAGCCCGGCGTTGAGACATTGGCGAGATTGTTCGCCACGGCCCGCTGCCGGTTCATCGCCGCATCCATCGCTGTGAATGCTGTATAGATCAGCCGATCCATCGCGCTTAGCTCTGCAGGTTGATCACGGTCTGGGTGATCTGGGTGGAGGTATCAATCGCTCGCGCATTCGCCTGGAAATTGCGCTGCGCTGTGATCAGTGCGACCATTTCTTCGGCAAGATCGACATTCGAACGCTCAAGCGATCCGGTCAGCATTGTGCCCAGACCTTCATTGCCCGGCGTGCCATATAGGGCGTCTCCTGACGCGCCGGTTGCGGCCCATTTGGTCTGTCCGATAGAGCGCAGTCCATCAAGCGCTGCAAAGTTCGCCAAGGCAATCCGGCCCACTGCATCACTCGTGCCATCGGCATAGGATGCGAACATCACACCATTGGCCTCCAGCGTCAGGCCGGTAATCCGCGAGCCTGCACCATTGGTGGTGGGCACGACTGCATCTGCCGGCGTTGTCGATGTCAAAGCGCCATTTGTATCGGTTGCATAGACCTGCACCGCTTGGCCCGCTGAATCGAGCAGATTGCCGCCCGCATCGAGCTGGAAATTGCCATTGCGAGTGAAGGAAAACTCGCCGTTTTCGGTATTGCGAGTGGCGAAAAAGCCATCGCCATTGATCGCAAGATCAAGCGTGCGCCCGGTCTGCTCAATCGGGCCAAGCTGGAAATTCTGGTCAATCGAAGAAACCGTTGCGCCAATCCCGACCGAAAGGCGCGGATCAAGGCTGGAGCCGCCTGCAATCACATCGGAAAATTGCGCGGAGGATTTCTTGAAACCCACCGTTTCGGTGTTGGCAATATTATGCGCGATAGTGCGCAAATCAGTCTCGGCATTCTTGAGACCATTAAGCGAGGTGTAGATCGAACTCATTGTAGAGGTATCCTTTTGGGAGGTTCGGGGAGGAGAGGGTTTGAGGGAGAGCTAGGTTGCGTCTGGTTGCTCTTGCTCCAAAGCAGGAGATTGCGGTTCAGCTTGCATTGCGATCAGCGCATCAAGCCGCCCGACAATCTGCTCCAGCGTGTCATTGGTCGCCGCTGTGTTGGCGAGGCCAGAAAACTGCGCCATTTGCGCAATCATTTCCTTATTATCGACCGGCTCGAGCGGGTCTTGCTGCTGCAATTGCGTGGTCAGCAGTCGCAGAAAATCGGCTTGGCCCAGCGCATTGTTGGGGTTGCCCGATTGGTTCGCTGCCGCTGGTTGGTTGATCGCGTTCAGCGTCTGGCGCAGATCGCTATCGATTGGGGAGATATCCATCGTCATTTGCTCCTTAAGGTGTCGAGCATCAGCTGCTTGGCAGTCTGCAAGGCTTCGACCAGATTTTGATATTGGCGCGCGCTTTCCATGATCTCGACCATCTCGGCGCTTTCATTGACGCTCGCTTCCCACACATCGCCATTGTCATCGGCGAGCGGGTGGTCAGGGTCATGGCGTTTGGTGGGCGCGGCATTGCTCAGCTCGGTTCCGGTCACGCGCACAGTGGAAAGGCCCGATGCGCGATCCAGCTCTGACTGGAAGACAGGGCGCACCGCGCGATACGCTTCCTCTTCGCTGCGCGCGACAGCGCCTGCATTGGCGAGATTGGAAGCCGCCGTATTCATCCGCACCATCTGGGCAGACATGCCGCGCTGGGCGAGACGGAACAGGTTCATCGGTTCAGCAGGCATGATCACTCACCCTTCAGCGCGCGTTTGATATTATCGACCTTGCCCTGCACGAAGCTGAGCGTGGCGCTGTAAGCGATGGCGTTTTCGGCAAAGGCGATCTGCTCATTGGCGAGCTCGACCGTATTGCCATCCATCGAAGGCATCACAGGCACGCGGTAGAGCGTATTGTCGGCGAGCGTCTTGGCCTGTGAGGCGCCCGAAGTGCGGTCCGCCAGCGCACTCGCGAAGTCCAGATCGCGCGCCTTGTATCCAGGTGTCGCAGCATTGGCGATATTGCTGGTAAGCAATCCCATCCTTTGCGAGCGCAGCTCCAATGCCGCGCCATGAATTCCAAAAATCCGCTCGTTCAAGGGACAAGGCTCCTGCCGTTTCAATTGCTTGCCCGCATGTGTTTGCAACGCGCGTGCCAATTGCGCAGCAAGCCCCCAAATCGCGCCAAATCGGCGCATTTTGACAGGCTTTCTGGGCAAGATCGGCAATTCCCTGCCGGATGGGCGGCAAGCTGCCTCCGCTTGATCGCGAAGATGCCGACCGCGCTTAAGCCCCGCCCGGCCCAGCCGTTCTTTTTATCATGAGCGCTTTGGCCTATCTGATGGATCCGGTTGCAGGATCGATTGTTGTCGGAGGCAGCGCTGCGGCTGCGATGATCAAATGCGGCTGGAGCGCATCGCGGGACACCGGCGCAGCTGTGCTATCACTGGCCAGACCGCGCTTCGATGCAGCTCGGCAGCGCGCTGCGATTGCGCCTGTCCTGCGCGATATCCAGCAAAGCGGCTTGCTGCGCGCGGCTGTTCCCAAACTGCCCGATCCGGCGCTGCAATCAGGGCTTGAGGAGATAGTGCACAGGCGCGATCCCCGCGCCTTCCAGCGCAGCCAGTCCATCTTTCGCGAAACCCGTGTCAATCGCCGTTTCCGCGCAGTCGATACGCTCGATTCCGCGACCGAGCTTGCGCCCGTTCTGGGCCTCGCTGGAACTCTGCTTGCCTTGAGCCAGCTTGACCCTGACATTCTTGTCAGCCCGCAAGACATGCTTGCCGCGATTTCCGTGGCGATCCTCTCGACACTTTACGGGTTGCTGATGGCGCACTTTGTCTACAGCCCATTGGCCCGCGCGGTCGAGCGGCGCGGCAAGGCAGAAGAAGAAGCACGCAGCGACGTTAACAGCTGGGTCGATGCGCAAATCGCGATGCTCGAACCCTTACGCAGACCTTTGCCCGAAGCCGAGCTGGTCATGCCCAGCCCCGCGCATTTGCCGCAATCTTTTACCGAGACGGGCACAGTGGCTGCGAAAAACAGGGTTGATGCGGGATGATCCGCTCCAGTTCGACGCGCTGGGAATTGCTGCTGGCGGATTTGTCGCTGATCTTGTTCATTGTCTCACTGGCAGGGCTTGCGACTGCCGAGACGCATGCCAATTCTCAAGCAGGGCCGCCCAGTCCATCGGATAATGACGCGCCGAGCCAAGCGATCTACCGCAATGTCGCTGGCGCGCCGCAATTGGGTGAATGGCTCGATAGCCAGATGCTCGATCCGCGGCTGACGCTGACTATTCGGGTAGAGTATTCCGGCGCATCGAAGGCGGCGTCATTGGCAAGGGCTGCGGCCATGGCGGGCGAGGCTACGAGGCGCGGATTGCCAGTGCATACGGTGCTGGTTGAGAACGTAGAGGAAAGTGCAATCATGGCTGAACTGGCGTTTGATCGCAGCCACTAAAGCGCGCTAAGCACAGCCCAGTTGGTCAGCACGCCCTAGGCGATCAGCACCCGGTTACGGCCTTCTTTCTTGGCTCGATAGAGTGCGTCATCAGCGCGTGCCAAAGCCGCGCGAGCATCGCCGTCCGAACCCATTTGTGCAATGCCGGCAGAGAAGGTGATCTGGCCAAAGGGTTTGCCCGTCTCGCGGTTCATCAACCGCCGACTGGCCAGTTTCGCGCGCGCTCCATCGAGCAGCTCGAACGCTTTCGCACTGTCTGTTTCAGGGAAAACAATCGCAAATTCTTCCCCGCCATGGCGCGCAACAAAACATCCGTCGCGTGATGTTGCCGACAGTGCCTCCGCAATCGTCTTGAGAACGCGGTCACCGGCCTCATGCCCATGCACGTCATTGACCTGCTTGAAATGATCGACATCGGCAAAGGCGATGGACAGCGGTGAACCTTCGGCGAGGGCCTGGTCTGAGTGCTCGGTCAGATAACGTTCAAAAGCGCGCCGATTGGGCAATCCTGTGAGAAAGTCGAGCTCGGCTTCCGCTTTCGCTTTGGCCAGGCTTTCACGCAAATGCTCAGCCTCTGCATGATTGCGCTCAATTTCTGCCTCGATCGACCTGAGCTGACCCAGCATAGCGCGCGAAAGATCGATCAGCGATTGCAGCTCTGACGAAGCATCCTTTCTTGCCCCTTCGCCGATTCCGCCCAGGCGGTCAGACACAGCCTTGTTGTACGCACCCGTCGCTTCACGAGCGTTGCGCGTTGTCGATTGAAACTCTTCAATCGTCTTTCCCATCAGACCCATCATTTCCTCCATCTGATCAATTCGTTCCTGCTCCTGCTTGCGCTGCGCACAGAACTGGCTGAGCCAGCGCTGGTCGATCCCTTGACCAGACTTCTCTCTTTGCGCGATGACCTTGGCAGCCTTGGGGTTCTCACCCGAAAGCGCGTCACAGACATGGGCAAGAATGCGCCCTTCAACTCGTAAGCGGTGGCGCGTCACAAACTCGGCAACGGCCTGCATCAAAGGAGCGCCCGATGCCTTTTGAGTGGCTGCGGATAGCTCTTCCTCAGAAGGGGACTCGTCTGTGTTTGCGTTTGGATCATGGCGGCGCCGGGCGGGCGCTTTTCCAAACATTGCCGGAGCGCGATGAATGCGCCGTTTTCCGCCTTCTTTATACACGTCAGGCCTTGCCTTCTTCATTGCTGCCAAGATGGCCTAGCGGGCAGAAGTGAGCGATTTGGCGAAACCCCACCCTAGGCAAACTACCTAAGGGGCCTTGCGGGGGCGAGAGGCCGGATGTTGGCACAGCTCTTGCTCAATATGGATGCGAAATATCGAGCCATCCACCATTGGAGCCACCTGCCATGCATCTCTTGCCTGCCCGCTGCCTGATCGGCCTTGCCTGCGCCGCCATTCCAGCCGCATCGCTCGCGCAATCACCCTATATCGAGCCTGCCGCAATTGACCGCGCGGTGGAGCGTTTCACTGGCAAAGCCGCTGGTGCGATTGGCGGAGCGCGGCGTGCGGCCGACCCGCGCCTCAAGCTGGCTGCATGTGCCAAACCGCTCGCCGTCAGCTGGCATGGGACGCCCGGACGCACAGCGAAAGTGGCATGCGCAAACAGCGCGAAGCCTTGGCAGATCTTTGTCGCTGTGAACCCTCAGCCCCGCGCCAGCAAAGCGCCCGATGCGATCAAACGCGGAGACCAATTGACAGTGGCTGTTCAAGGCGCAGGCTTTTCCATTCGCCGCCCGGCAATTGCCGCCGAGGCAGGTGCAATTGGCGAATGGATCGCGGTGCGGATGGAGCGCAAGGGCCCTTCGGTCAGCGCGAAGATCATCCGCCCGGGCCTTGCCGCAATCACTTTGGCAAGCGCCCAATCACCGCGCGCTGCTCAACAATTTTCCGCGCGCCCTTAAACAGCCTGACGAAGGGCCGTTCTGGTTATTGAAGCCGAGATACAGGATCACGCTCATGTCGATTGAGAACATTTCAAAACTGCAAGGGAGCGCAGCTGCGCGCGGCCTCTCCAGTCATGCAGGCGCAGCCTCCGCTGGTACAAAGCCTGCCGTGCCTGCTGCTAAAGCTGGAACAAGCGACGGCGGCATCGCGGTTGAAATTGCCGGTCGTGTCAGCGCGGGCGAGCCGCCTATCGCTTCGGAACGCGTGGCAGAAATCCGCAGCGCCTTGCAAGATGGCAGCTATCCGATCATCCCGACCCAAATCGGTGACGCAATGATCGCCGCGCAATTATCGCTTACCGGGGTGAAATCATAATGGACAATAATCTGGTCGGCCATTTGCGGCAAATGATTGCCGCTTTGGAAGATGAGCGGCAAGCGCTTGCCACGCTCGATCTTGATCAGCTCAACGAAGCGGTTCAGGCAAAAGAGACCTTGTGCAATGCGCTCGACGGATATGGCGCAGATGCGCTGGATGCCGAAACGCGTCCTCTGCTCGCCGCTGCAAGGCAGCTCAATGAGATCAACCAGCGTGTGCGCAATCTGCTGGCCGCAAATGTCGCCAACCGGCTTGAGGCATTGGGCGTTCCGCAGCCCAGCTACCGTGTGCAAAGGCTGGCCGCCCGCGCCTAAAAGGCAGCCTAGGATCAATGCGTAGGGCGCGCGTTCTGGCATGGGTGTTGCAAAGCGCAAGGGCATGTAACCTCGTGCCGAAAGCGCCCTACCATGACCGAAACGAACCAGCTCTCTGCCGCAGCGCGCGCGCGCTCCAATGTGCAAAGCGCGGTTCATCAGGCGGCACAACGAACCTCGATCGATTTCGATTTCCTGCTGGCACAGGCGCGGCTTGAATCCGGTCTGCGGCCCAATGCCAAGGCCCGCACATCAAGCGCGACGGGATTGTTCCAGTTCATCGAGAGCACATGGCTGGCGACGATGAAACGGCATGGCCCCTCGCTCGGGTTTGGCGATGTCGCTGCGTCAATCAAGCAATCGGGCAATCGCTTTTACGTGGCTGATCCCGGGCAGCGCCGCAACATTCTCAACCTGCGCAAAGACCCGCAAATCGCATCGCTGATGGCAGGCGCTCTGGCGCAGGACAATCGCGAGGCCTTGTTGCCTGTGCTGGGGCGCGAGCCGCAACCCACAGAACTCTACATGGCGCATTTTCTGGGTGCAGGCGATGCGCGCCGCTTCTTCTCCGAGCTTCACCGCAATCCCACGCAATCAGCGCCCGCGCTGTTCCCCCGCCCTGCCTCTGCCAATCAGTCGATCTTCTTCCAGCGCAATGGCGCAGAGCGCAATCTGGGCGAGGTTCTGGGTCTGATGCAGCGCAAGATGAACCGGGCGATTGCCGCCAATGACCGGATGCCTCAACCCCTTCAACAACCTCTCCAACAAACCAGCCCTCAGCCAGCGCGCTATGCTCAACCTGCACCCCAGCTTCAGCGCCAGCCCTGGATTGAGCCGCAGATCGATGCCGTCATGGGTGTGCGCGGCGAGGGAGACTATCCAAGGCAGGCAGCGCGCTCGATCCCGCCAGCGTCTCGTCCCTCATATGGCGGCGTTGCCTTGCCGAACGAGCTACCGCCCGCACCGCGATTGCCCGAACCGCCCCCGCCGCCCTTGTCCGAAATGCTGCGCCAGACTTTCACTCCGCGCGGATACGGGCCGAGCGAAGGCGCGCAAGAGCAGATGCGCCGCGCCTATGACAAAATGAAAGCGCTTGGCCTGTGATCTTCAATTGGTCGAAAGCGCCGATCGCGCTTGCTGTTCCCATGGGCATTTTGGTGCTGTTCGTGTTGATGGTGCTGCCCATCCCCACGCTGCTGCTCGACATATTGCTGGTCTTCAACATCGCAATGTCGGTGGCGATTTTGATGGTGGCCTTGAATTCGCGCAAGCCATTGGACTTTTCCGCCTTCCCCACCGTTTTGCTCTTCGCAACTTTGCTCAGGCTGGCGCTGAATGTCGCTTCGACCCGCATCGTACTGGTCAACGGGCACGAGGGCGGCGCGGCAGCGGGCGCTGTAATTGACAGTTTTGGCGCATTTCTGGTCGGCGGGAATTTCGCCGTTGGCCTGTTCGTTTTCGCGATCCTTTTGATCATCAATATGATCGTGATTACCAAAGGCGCAGGCCGCGTCTCGGAAGTCTCCGCCCGCTTTGTGCTCGATGCCTTGCCCGGCAAGCAGATGGCAATCGATGCCGACATTGCCGCAGGCGTGATCGACCCTGACGAAGCGCGCAAACGCCGCAGCGAAGTGACGGTCGAGGCGGATTTCTACGGTTCGATGGATGGCGCGAGCAAATTCGTCAAAGGCGATGCGATTGCTGCATTGCTGATCCTTGGCGTCAATGTGATCGCCGGATTTACTCTGGGCATGCTCAGCCATGACCTAAGCGCCAGCGAAGCCGCGTCGCGCTATGTCACTTTGGCTGTGGGCGATGCTTTGGTGGCGCAGGTTCCCGCCCTGCTGCTTTCTATCGCTGCCGCCGCGATTGTCACAAGGGTTAGCGATACGCGCGATCTGGTCGGGCAGATATCGGGCCAGTTCGCAGACCCGCGCGGCTGGTTGCCGGTTGCTATGATCCTTGGCGCAATCGGGCTTGTTCCTGATATGCCGCAAACGATCTTCCTGCCCGCAGCTGCGATTGCAGGCGCGATCTGGTGGCAATTGCGCAATCGCGCTTCGGAAGCTGAAGTGGTCGAAGAGCCGCAGGACGAAACTCCGCCCGACCGGATCGAGGTGGACGAGGTTTCCGATCAGACACTCGTCACAGTCGAGCTGGGCTTTGGCCTCGTTCATTTGGTTGATGAGGCCAAGGGCGCGCCGCTGCTCGCGCGCATCACCGGCATTCGCAAACAGCTCAGCCGCGATTTCGGTTTTGTCCTGCCGCAGTTTCGCATTCGCGATGCAATGGAGCTTGCTGCCAATGATTACCGAGTGGTCATGGGCGGGGTCACGCTGGGCGCGGATCAGGTGCGCACTGGGCGCATTCTGGCGATTGATTCAGGCGATGTCATCGCAGGCCATGCCATCAAGGGCGAGGCGGCTGTCGATCCCAGCTTTGGCTGCCCCGCATTGTGGATCGAGGAAAGCCAGCGCGACCACGCAATTGCCGAAGGTTTTCTTACAGTGGATGCCAGCACGGTCATCGCCACCCATGTCAATCAGCTGTTGCTGGCGCATAGCGCGCAATTGCTGGGGCCGGAGCAGGTTCGCGCAATCCTCGACCATGCCAAGGAGCACAATCCGGGTCTGGTCGAAGCAATTTACCCCGATCCTATTTCGCTTGCAGGGCTGACCCGCATCCTGCGCGCATTACTGGACGATGGTATTGGGATTGGGCATCCGGTGCCGATCCTCTCCAGCCTCGCGATTGCGCTCCAGCGCACGCAGGATTTCAACGAGCTGGTCGATGCGGTGCGCGCTGATCTGGGCGCGCAGATTATCGGCAATGTGTGCAAGCCGGGTGAGGCGCTGAAAGTCGCAACGCTCGATAGCGCATTGGAATCCGCCATCCTTGGTTCAATGCCCGATCCGGTGACGGGCCAGCCGCTGATCGAGCCAGAATGCGGGCGAATGATAACAGAGAAAATGCAGCAGGCCGTTGGCGAAACGGGTGGGCCCGTCGCGCTGATAGTCCAGCCACCTGCGCGCCGCGCGCTGGCCAATCTGTTGAAGATGCGCGTGCCCACTGCGCTGGTGCTCTCGATCCACGAACTGCCCGCAAGCCAGCCGGTAGACGTGATCGCGACAATCGCGCGCGAGGCTTTAGCACAGGACGCCTCCGATCAAACCGCTCCCCAAGCTAACGCGCCCCAACCGACCGCGCCCCAACCTAACGTCACGCAGCCCAACGCGGCGCAGGCAATAGCAGCATGAAGCACGATCCCGCCTCTTTCAACGATGCTGCGCGCGGTTATGGCTCGGCCAATGCCGCTCAAGTCGAGGACCGCGTGCGCCGCTTTGTCCCGATGGTGCGCCGCGCTGCATGGCACATTTACGGTGTTGGCCGCGAGGGGTTGGAAGTCGAAGATCTGGTGCAGGCCGGCATGATTGCGCTGACGGAATGCGCGATGCGGCATAGTGGCGATGGCGAGGATGGCTTTGCTGCCTATGCGAAAATGCGTGCGCGCGGGGCAATGTTTGACCTCATCCGCAAGCAAATGCTCGACAGCCGTGGGCGCGTAAAGAAGCGCAAGATTTACGACGATACTGTGGCGCAGCTCACCCAATCGCTCGCCCGCGCCCCGAGCCGCGCTGAAATTGCTGCCGAGCTGGGATGCAGCGAGGGGGAACTGGGCGAATATGAAGCAGCGGCCACTCGGCTCACCTCGCTCGATGATGCTTATGATGAGAACAGCACAGCCTTTGCCGATGATGCGCCCGACCCGTTCGACATGCTGGTGGGGCAGGAGGATCGTGGGCGGTTGGCGGTCGCCATTGCCGATTTGCCCGAGCGGCTACAATTGGTTTTGCAATTGTTCTTTGTCGAGGAGCTGAACCTCACCGAGATTGCCGAAGTGCTGGAGGTCTCCGTTCCGCGCGTCCATCAATTGCGCGGACAGGCGCTGAAGAAACTGAAAGAGATGCTGGCCGAATAGCCTAGCAGTTTGGTGCTTGCCTAGCCGTGGTGGCCGCTGGCAAAGCCCTCTCCCATGAAACAGGCACAAGATTTTCGCGAAGAATGCGAAAGCATCGAAGCGCTTTTGCGCAAGCTCTCGGACAAGGATTTTGACCGCGTGGGCGGGTTCAAGGATTGGACTTTCAACCGTATCCTCACGCACCTCCACACGTTCAACGATGCGGCTTATCTGGCGCTCACACAGGTCAGCGAGGGGGGTGACGGCTTTGCCGAGTTTACGCGCAATCTCGGGGCGAAAGCGGGCGCAATGGATATGGCCCAGATCGAGGCGGAATATTGTGACGGACTGACCGGCGCAGCGCTGCTCGATCTATGGGCGAGCTTCTACCCCAAACTGGCCGATGCCTTTGCCGAGGCTGATCCCAAAGCGCGCTTGCCATGGTTCGGGCCCGAGATGAGCGCGCGCTCTTCCATAACCGCTCGGCTGATGGAAACTTGGAGCCATGCGCAGGCGATCTATGACGAGCTGGGGCTGGATCGACAGTCCACTGACGGGATCGAGAATATCGCGGTGCTCGGCCTCAATACCTATGGCTGGACGTTCATCAATCGCAAGCTGCCCGTGCCTGATCCGCGCCCGCAATTGGTGCTAACCGCGCCTTCTGGAGCTGTTTGGACGCTGGGCGAGGAAGCGGGCGAGGAGCGGATATCTGGCTCGGCTGAAGAGTTTTGCCAAGTGGTCACGCAGACGCGCAATGTGGCGGATACATCGCTTGAAGTCTCAGGCGAAAACGCGAAGCAGTGGATGGCGATTGCGCAATGCTTTGCCGGCGCGCCCAATGACCCGCCGCCGCCCGGAACCCGCAAAAAACGAGAGCGCTAGCCGCTACTCGCCAAAGCCCAGGCTCTCGCGCACAGCAGCGTTAACGATCTTGCCTTCATGCACATTCAATCCGGGCAACAGATAGGGGTCTTCTTCGCACGCTTTCACGCCTCTGTCCGCCAGCGCCAATCCAAACGGCAGCGTCGCATTGTTGAGCGCGTAAGAGGAAGTGAGCGGCACAGCGCCCGGCATATTCGCAACGCAATAATGGATGATATTGTCGACATTGTAAGTCGGCGTGTCATGCGTTGTAGGCTTCGACGTTTCAAAGCATCCACCCTGATCAATCGCGACATCGACCAGCACCGCGCGCGGCTTCATCAGACCCAGCATCTCGCGCGTCACCAGATGCGGCGCGCTCGCGCCCGGGATCAGGACAGCGCCGATCACAACGTCGGCATCGTCCAAGCTTTGTTCAATCGTCGATGTGGTGGAATAGCGCGTGGTGACACGGCCATGGAACATGTCATCAAGCTCGCGGATGCGCGGCAGCGAGCGGTCAAAAATCTCGACCCGCGCGCCCATCCCTGCGGCAATCCGTGCCGCTTGCGTGCCGACAACCCCGCCGCCCAGCACGACGACTTTCGCAGGCAGCACTCCGGGCACGCCGCCCATCAAAGTACCGCGCCCGCCATTGTTTGCGCGAAGGGCCTGCGCGCCGGCCTCGATTGAAAGCCTGCCAGCGACCTCGCTCATCGGGGCGAGCAGCGGCAGCGAGCCATCGGGCGCGCTCACAGTCTCGTAAGCGACCGCGCTGCACCCGCTTTCCATCAGCCCCTTGGCCTGATCAGGGTCAGGCGCGAGATGCAGATAGGTGAACAGCAATTGCCCTTCGGAAAGCTGCGCCCATTCGGATGGTTGGGGTTCTTTCACCTTCACGATCATGTCCGCACGGGTGAACACTTCCTGCGCTGTATCAACGATTTCAGCGCCCGCTGCGACATAGACATCATCGGGCTTGGAAATGCCGATCCCTGCCCCGCTTTCCACGATGACATCGTGACCGTGCTTCACATATTCGCGCACGGCCTCGGGCGTTAGGCCAACGCGAAATTCCAAGGTTTTGATCTCTTTGGGAACGCCAACAAGCATGGGGGAGAACTCCTCTCGCTGAGAAGCCCTCCCCATACACGTCCCTCAATCGGGCCGCAACAATATTACAATAGCAAGGTGTTTCGTTACCCGCCTTTTCGGCTATCTTCGGCAGCTGCCGCGACGTCAGATGGCCAAGTGACCTGCGTTTGCGTTTGCGGGTTGAACACGTCGCCGG
>CAZJAG010000003.1:51532-54718 GCA_964543735.1 uncultured Porphyrobacter sp.
ACGTCAGATGGCCAAGTGACCTGCGTTTGCGTTTGCGGGTTGAACACGTCGCCGGGATAAATCGCAGCCTCTGCCGCAGCCACTTCTTCAGCGGTCAAATGCTCGCTCGGCTCAAGCGCGAACACGTCAATCCCGCGCGTGATCTCGGTCGCGTAAATGCGCCCGTTATACCAATAGCTTGACCAGTATCCACCTACGACCAGCTGCTCGTCATTGATCGGTCCGCGATCGAAGAAGGCGATTTCCTTGGGGTTTGATGAATCGGTGAAATCCATCAGCGACAGACCGCCCTGATACCAGCTTTGAGCGAAGATATCGCGGCCCGGCACCGGAACAATCGAGCCATTATGCGCAACGCAATTTTCCTTGTCCGATTGCGGTGCAGGCATCTTGTAATGGCTGCGGAAGACCAGCTTGCGATCGACAATGTCATAGATCGCATTTGCGCCCCAAGTCATCGGGTCAGACGCCTTGCAACGCGGACGGCCACCGCCGCCCCACTCGTCGGTGAAGATCACTTTCGTGCCATCATTGTTGAACGTGGCCGAGTGCCAATAGGCAAAGCCCTTGTCGAACACGGCATCGATCCGCTTGGGGTTCATCGGGTCAGAGATATCGAACAGGATGCCATTGCCGCTGCATGCCCCTGCCGCGATGTTTTTCGACGGGAAGACGGTGATATCGTGGCATTCATCGGTCGGGCGCGTATCCTGCGCATCTTCGGAGCTTTTGCCGCCGGTCCAAAGGCCCGCAATCGAGCCTGTTTCAGGATCGGCAAAGACGCGCGGGCTTCTGACGATGCGCGATTTTGACGGATCGGCCAGCGGGATTTCAACCACGTCGATGCTGAACAATGCAGTGCGTGTGTCACCGGCAATATCGCCAATGCATCCGGCCAGCTCTTCTTCCTTGCGGATGCGCGAGGTGCCCGAATTGTAGACCACAATACGCGTGTCATCCGCGCTCACGATGGAGTGCGTATGGCTGCCGCGGCAAGTTTGCACTTGGCCCACTTGGCGCGGGCGAGTGAGGTCGGAAATGTCGAAGATACGAAGCCCGCGGAAACGTTCCTTGCTGACATCTTCCGAAATACCCTGAAGCCCGCAATCGACGCGGCCGCGCGTTTGCTCGACGCTCATCACCAGAATGTCGCCAACGACCGAGACATCGCCTTGTCCGCCCGGACATACGATGGAGCTGACAAGCGCAGGCACGCCATCGGTGCTGAGGCGATAGATGTTATAGCCGTGATAATTGCCCGCCACCATCACATCATCGAAGAACGCCATATCGGTATTGGCAAAATCGAGCAGTGGGGAACGCTCGGCGAACTGGGTCAGGCTTTCGCCATCCTCGGAGGGTTCAGCCGGTTTCTTATCCTCGCCTTCTTCCTCATCCTTCGCCACAGGCGGCTTGAGATCAGCCGGGTTCGCCGGATCAAAGAAGCCGGCAGGTTTGGCAAGGCTGACGACCTTACGCAGGTTCGAGATCGCCTCGCCCGCATCGGCAAAACCGGCCTTCAATCCGGCGCGCGGATCAGAAGATAGGCTGGCGAGGATGACATTCATCTTGTCAATCTCGCTCGTCTGGTCATTGTCCACTTCGTTGACAAATTTGAACAGCACAGGGTCAGATGCGCTCCCTGGTTGGTCGAGCAGATCATCGACCATCTTGATCGCGCCTTCGTGATGGGCAACCATCAAGGTGAGGAACAGGCGGTCAAACTCCACGCCCTTAAGCGTTGCAAGCCGTGCCATATCTTCAGCCGAGGCCATGCCCGCCATGGTCGAGTGATCCATATGCCCCATATGGCCCGCGTGGCCCATATGGCCTGCATGTCCGGCATGCGCTGCGCCCACCATCGGTGCTTTCTGGCCGCGCTCTTTCAGCCAGCCAGCCATAAATTCGATCTCGTCAGCCTGACTTGCCTCGATCTTGCCAGCCAGTTCGACAACTTCCTCGCGATTGGTGCGATCCTTGACGAGCACTGCCATGTCGACAGCCTGCTGGTGGTGCACAATCATGCCCTGCATGAAAGCAACATCATCGGGCGAATATTGCGTTCCGGCGAGATCTGTCGCCTGCTCGGCGGTGAGCACAGTGCCATCGCTGCCCGGAGCGCCGGGTTGCACAATTGGCGCGGTCTGAGCCGATAGCACGCTGGCCGATGCGAGCAGCGAAGCGCCAAATGTCAGGCGCATTGCAGTAGAAGTTGTGATGGACATGGGTATCGTCTCTTCCTTGAATAGGGCAGTTTGAATGACGCTGGCGCTCATCTGCCAAGAAACACTGTATCAATGCAAGCGTTTTGCCGCGCTATTGGTTCCTCTAAAGCCGGATAGTGGCTTATCCATACTTACCCTTGTTGGGGCCAAGATAGCCGAACAGGTAAGCGCCCACTTTGCGCATCTGGATTTCCTCGCTGCCTTCCGTGATCCGGTAGCGGCGATGATGGCGATAGATATGCTCGAACGGCTTGTGGCGCGAATAGCCGATCCCGCCGTGGACCTGCATCGCCCGGTCTGCCGCCTCGCACACCAGCCTATTCGCCCAGTAATTGCACATGGAAACCTTGTCGGAGATGGTTTTTTCAATCTCGGAATGCTCCATATTGTCCATCTCCCAAGCGGTCTTGTAGATCAGCAGGCGCAGCATCTCGCATTGGGTGGCAAGCTCGACCAGCGGGAACTGGATCGCCTGATTGCGCGCCAGCTCTTGCCCGAAAGGCTTGCGTGTCCGCGCGTAACGCACGCTCTCCTCGACGCAGAATTGCGCCGCACCCAGCGATGATGCCGCTTGCCGGATACGGTTTTGATGGACGAAGCTTTGCGCCAGCGCGAGGCCGAGCCCATCCTTGCCCAGCATCGCAGTTTCGGGAACCCACACATCTTCAATCGAGAGGCGCGGATGATCGGTCGGCATGTTGAAGGTCCACATCCACTCCTCGATTTTGAGGCCCTCTGTCGGATTGGGAACCAGCAGGCAGGAGATACCCTTCGCATCGCCATCCTCGCCATCCGTGCGCGCAAAGACCGCACAATGGGTCGCGACATGCATTCCGGTGATCCACATCTTCTCGCCGTCAATCCGGTAGCCGGGAACGCCATTGCGCGTTTCTTTTACAGCGCGCGTTTCCATATGGGTTGCGTCACTCCCATGATGCGGTTCGGTGAGACCAAAGGCGAC
>CAZJAG010000004.1:0-9722 GCA_964543735.1 uncultured Porphyrobacter sp.
AAACTCGCCAGCCGCCGCGTCGATGCGGTTTTGCGCGAGGCGGAAAAACTGGTCGCCGCTGGCACGAAAGAGCTGCTGGTGATCTCGCAAGACACTTCGGCCTACGGTGTCGATATTCGCCACGAGACACGGCAATGGAAAGGCCGTGAAACGCGCGCGCACATGACCGATCTGGCGCGCGAATTGGGCCAGCTCAAAACGGCAGGCGGCGAGACGCCATGGGTGCGGCTGCATTATGTCTACCCCTACCCGTATGTCGACCAGGTGATCCCGCTAATGGCGGACGGGCTTTTGACGCCTTATCTCGATATTCCCTTCCAGCATGCCAGCCCCAAAGTGCTCAAATCCATGAAGCGCCCGGCGAACGAGGCGAAGGTTTTGGACCGCCTAAAAAGCTGGCGCGAGATTTGTCCCGATATTGCAGTGCGCTCCTCTTTCGTTGTCGGCTTCCCGGGCGAAACAGAGGAAGACTTCCAATATCTGCTCGACTGGCTCGAAGAAGCCCAGCTCGACCGCGTGGGCGCATTCCGTTTCGAACCGGTCGAGGGGGCGCAGGCCAATGCCCTGCCCGATCCTGTTCCCGAGGAGGTGAAGGAAGAACGCTACGCCCGCATAATGGAAGCGACCGCGCGTATCTCTGCTGCCAAGCTGCAAGCCAAGGTTGGACGCACAATGCCCGTCATTATTGACGAGGTGGGCGAGCCGGATGAAGACGGCGATATCGGCGCAACCGGGCGTAGCCAAGCCGATGCGCCCGAAATTGATGGCGCGGTCTATTTGCGCAATGTTCCGGCAACGCTCGCACCGGGTGATTTCATCCAAGCGGTGATCGAGGACGCTGACGAGCATGACCTCTACGGCGCCCCCGCCTGAACCCAAACTTGTGCGCGCTCAATAAAAAACTGTCCCCATTGCGATAACGGGGATAGCACCGCCAAGACTTGCTTGATAAATGCCGCGAATGAGGGATTTTTCAGCAGACAGATTGTTGCTTTTCGGAGCGACAGGCGATCTTGCCCAGCGGATGCTTTTGCCATCGCTTTGTGCATTGGGTGCGGACGGGCTTTTGAGCGATGATCTCAAGATTATCGGCACAGCGCGTTCGGATATGGATGATGCGCAATATCGCACCTTTGCGCGCGAGGCTCTGGAGAAATATCTGCCGGCTGAGAGGCGCGGCGCAGTGGCCGATTTCCTCAACCGGCTGTCCTATCAGCCGCTCGATGCGACGACGCTTGACGGGTTTAAGGAATTGGCGGCGAAAGTGGGCGAGCCGAAAGAAGGTCTGGCGATCTTCCTCTCGACCGCGCCCAGCCTGTTCGAGCCCACGATCAAAGGCTTGCAACATGCAGGACTGGACGGCGCGGCAGTGCGCATGTGTCTTGAGAAGCCGCTCGGCACGGATCTGGCGACCTCAGCGGAAATCAATGATGCAGTTGCCGCAGCATTCCCCGAAGAGCGCATCTTCCGCATCGACCATTATCTGGGCAAGGAGACAGTGCAGAACCTGCTCGCGCTCAGGTTCGCCAATGTGCTGTTCGAGCCGATCTGGAACTCCAATTATATCGAGCATGTGCAGGTGACCGTTGCCGAGACAGTGGGCCTTGAAGGGCGCGTGGCGTTCTATGACGATGCGGGCGCTTTGCGCGATATGGTGCAGAACCACATGCTCCAGCTGGTCGCGATGCTTGGAATGGAGCCGCCCACCAGTTTCGATGCGACCGCTGTGCGCGACGAGAAAATGAAAGTGCTGCGCGCGCTGCGCAAGGTCGAGGCGACCGAGACAGTGACAGGCCAGTATCGCAAAGGCGCGATCAATGGCGAGGCTGTGCCCGGCTATGACGAGGAGCTTGGCAAGGCATCCAACACCGAAACCTTCACCGCGATCAAGGCTCATATCGACAATTGGCGCTGGAAAGGCGTGCCCTTTTACCTGCGCACCGGCAAACGCCTGCCCGAGCGGGTGACAGAGATTGTCGTCCAGTTTCGTCCCGTCCCGCATTCGATCTTTTCAGGCGATGGCAAAGGCCCTGCAAGCGCGATGCAGCCCAACCGGCTGCTGATCGGTATCCAGCCCGAAGAGAACATCACATTGTCGCTAATGGCAAAGGTTCCTGGCCTTGATCAGGATGGCACGCGCCTACGCCAGGTCCCGCTCGACATCGCTATGCCCGATGCCTTTGTCGGCCAGCATCGCCGGATTGCTTACGAGCGCTTGCTGCTCGATCTGATGAAAGGCGACCAGACATTGTTCGTGCGCCGCGACGAGGTGGAGGCACAGTGGCACTGGGTCGATGCCATTCGCGCGGTTTGGGAAAGCGAAGGCATAACCCCCAAGACCTACACCGCCGGCACTTGGGGGCCGTCAGCTGCGATTGCTCTGGCGGAACGCGATGGAGTGAGCTGGCACGATGAGTGATCTCAACGATATTCTGCACCGTGTTACGCAGCGCGTGATCGAACGGTCGCGTCCCTCGCGCCAAGCCTATCTCGATCTGATGCAGCGCGAGGCGGATCGTGCGCCGGAAAAGAGCGCTGTATCCTGCTCCAATCTCGCCCATGCCTATGCGGGAGCTGAGGAAGACCAGGCCGCGATGAAAGCGGGCCGCGGGCCAAACATCGGCATTGTCAGCTCTTACAATGACATGCTGTCCGCCCACCAGCCCTATGGCCGCTATCCCGACCGCATGAAAATCTACGCACGCGAGAAGGGAGCCACTGCGCAGGTCGCGGGGGCAACCCCTGCGATGTGCGATGGGGTGACGCAAGGCGAGGACGGGATGGAGCTGTCGCTCTTCAGCCGCGATGTGATTGCAATGTCGACAGGCGTTGCGCTTAGCCACCAGATGTATGATGCGGTGGCGTGTCTTGGGATATGCGACAAGATTGTGCCCGGCTTGCTGATCGGAGCCTTGCGCTTTGGCCATTTGCCCGCGCTCTTCGTGCCATCAGGCCCCATGCCATCGGGCATCTCCAACGCGCAAAAGCAACACACGCGCCAATTGTATGCAGAAGGCAAGGTTGATCGCGGAGAACTGCTCGAGAGCGAGCTTGGCAGCTATCATTCGCCGGGCACTTGCACCTTTTACGGCACGGCCAATTCCAACCAGATGATGATGGAGATGATGGGGCTGCACATTGCGGGCAGCGCCTTTGTTCAGCCGGGCACGAAATTGCGCCAAGCGCTCGACAGGCAAGCTGTGCATCGGCTGGCCGAGCTATCCGGCACGCAAGACAAAACCCTCGCGCAATGTGTCGATGAAAAAGCGATCATAAACGCCGCTGTTGGCTTGCTCGCGACCGGCGGCTCGACCAATCACGCCATCCACATTCCGGCGATGGCGCGCTCTGCTGGCGTGATCTTCGACTGGGATGATCTCTCTGAGCTTTCCAGCGCCGTGCCGCTGATGGCGCGGGTCTATCCCAATGGCTCGGGCGATGTGAACCATTTCCACGAAGCGGGCGGCATGGGCTATGTGATCGGCGAATTGCTCGAAGCGGGTCTTGCCCACCGCGATATCGCAACGGTGAGCACGGGCGACCTGTCAGACTATGCCAAGCAGCCAGCTTTGGACGCTGAGGACAAGCTCACTTGGGTAGACACCGGCGCATCGGGCGATGACACAATGCTGCGGCCCGTTGCGCAGGCTTTCCAAGCCGATGGGGGCATGAAATTGCTCACTGGCAATCTGGGCCGTGCGTGCTTCAAATCCTCTGCCGTTTCCGAAGATCGCTACACTGTCGAGGCACCGTGCCGCGTGTTCGAAGATCAGGCGAGCGTTGGTGAGGCTTTCAACAAGGGCGAGCTTGACCGCGATGTCGTGGTCGTCGTGCGCTTTCAGGGGCCGCGCGCGAATGGGATGCCCGAATTGCACGCGCTCACGCCCAAACTCGCTGTGCTGCAGGAGCGCGGCTATCGCGTGGCGCTTGTCACCGATGGCCGGATGTCGGGCGCATCCGGCAAGGTTCCCGCTGCAATCCACATTACGCCCGAAGCGCTCGGTGGAGGCGCGCTTAGCCTCCTCCAAGATGGCGATCTGGTCAAAGTCTGCGCCGCAACGGGCGCGCTTTCCACCACGGCTGATCTCAGCAATCGCACTCCCGCCCCTGATCCCGCGCCGCAAGCAGGCGTAGGACGCGAGCTGTTCGCCATGCTGCGAACGCAGGCTGACGGGGCCGAGCAAGGCGGCTCGGCCATGCTCAGCGCGGCAGGGCTTTAATTCATGGCGGGGGGTATGGAAATCGTCGCGGTCGATATTGGCGGCACGCATGCACGCTTTGCCATTGCGACGATCGATGATGACGGGCGCATAATTCTGGGTGAGCCGACCACGCTCCACACTGAAGACCACGCCAGTTTCCAGACCGCTTGGGAAGATTATCGCGCGCGCCAAGGCGGCAATCTGCCATCCGATGTCGCGCTCGCCATTGCAGGGCCGATCACAGGCGAGGTCATCCGCTTCACCAACAATCCTTGGATCATCCGCCCTGCCCTCATCAATGAGAAGCTGGGTACAAAACGCTTTTGCCTAGTCAATGATTTCGAAGCGGTCGCCCATGCCGCAGCGCGCCTTGGCGATGAGCATTTCCTGCATCTTTCCGGCCCTGACCAGCCGCTCGCAGCCCAAGGCACACTGAGCGTTATTGGCCCGGGCACCGGCCTTGGCGTGGCGCATTTGTGGCGCGATGGAGCGGGCGCATACCGCGTGCAGGCGACCGAGGGCGGGCATGTGGACTTCGCGCCTGTGGACTCGATTGAGGACGCGATCCTAACGCGGCTTCGCAAACGTCACCGCCGCGTCTCGGTCGAGCGGATTGTCTCTGGCCCGGGCATTGTCGAGATATACGCAGCGCTTGCCGCGATGGAAGGCAAGCCCGTGACCGAGGAAGACGATGTCGCGATCTGGACGCGCGGGACAAAGGGCACAGACAGTCTGGCCGCCGCAGCGGTTGACCGCTTCTGCATGTCCTTGGGCAGCGTCGCCGGTGATATCGCGCTGGCACAAGGCGGCTTTGGCGGTGTCATCATCGCAGGCGGGCTTGGCTTTCGCATTCGCGAGACTTTGCTCAGTTCAGGCTTTGCCGAGCGTTTCACCCACAAGGGCCGCTACGAAACTTTGATGGCCAGCGTTCCGGTCAAACTTATCACGCACCCGCAGCCCGGATTGCTGGGGGCCGCAGCCGCATTTCAAAAGGAACATGCATGATGGATATCGAAACACTGATGCGCACCGCGCCGGTCATTCCGGTAATTGTGGTGGACGAGATCGAACATGCTGTGCCTTTGGCTGAGGCCTTGGTCGCGGGCGGATTGAAAGTGCTCGAAGTGACCTTGCGCACCCAGCCAGCTCTTGAAGCGATCAAGGCGATGAAGGAGGTTCCCGGCGCGATTGTCGGTGCAGGCACTGTCACCAATCCTGACGAGCTGGAAGATGCGCTGGACGCTGGCGCGGAATTTGTTGTCTCGCCCGGACTAACCGAGCCTTTGGCGCGCGCCTGCATCGCTGGCCAAGTGCCCTTCCTGCCCGGTATTGCGACCGCAGGCGACATTATGCGCGGGATGGATCTGGGCCTCTCGCATTTCAAATTCTTCCCCGCGATGGCGGCTGGCGGATTGCCTGCATTGAAAGCGCTTGCTGCGCCTTTTGGCAATGCGCTCTTCTGCCCCACTGGCGGGGTCAACCTTGAAAACGCGCCCGACTGGCTCGGCTTTGGCCCTGTGCTGTGCGTTGGCGGAAGCTGGGTCGCGCCCAAAGGCCCCGTTCATAGCGAAATGGTCGAAGCATTGGCGCGCGAAGCAGCGGGACTTGCCGCATGAAGAGCGTCGATGAGCTGATTGCGCGACTGCAAGAATTGCACACACGCACGCAGGAAACACCGCTGTTTAATCCGGTGTTCCAGCTGGGTCTTGATATCTCGCGCGCGCTCGAAGGCGGCGAATTGTCACTCGATGATCTGGAAAGCGTGGTGGCAGAGCTCGAATGCGCCTCGATGCAGGCCCGCGCCACGCGGCTGCGGCGTCTGGTCGAGCCGGTTGTGCCTGCCGAGAACACGGCCAGCCTTGCGGCCAGCCTCACAGGCAGTTTGAGCGCGACCAGCTATGCCGAGTTCGCCAAGCATTGGGAAAGCCCGCAGCTCCACACGGTCTTTACCGCGCACCCCACGTTTCTGCTGACCGATGCGCAGTCCAGAGCGGTCGCCAGCGCGGCAAGCCAGCCGGGCGATATCGGCAAGGATATCTGCGTCACAGGGGCCGAGCGCGAGACGGTAACGCTCAAATATGAGCATGGCCGCGCGATGGATGCGATGACCCATGCCCAACAAGCTCGCGATGGGATCGTAAGCGAACTGCTCGCTCATGCTGCCGAGAAATGGCCCGATGACTGGCGCGGATTAAAGCCGCTGCCGTTCCGCTTTGCCCATTGGGTTGGCTACGACATGGACGGGCGCACCGACATCAAGTGGTTCGATTCCATCGGTTTTCGCCTTGCTGAAAAGGCGCAAAGGCTGGCGCGCTACACCGCCCAACTTGCCGGTATAGACAATGCGCATCCGCTGTTGGAAACGCTGCGCCCTGCAGTGGTCCATGCCAAAGCATGCGCAGTCGATTTCGCAGCCGATTTGTCCGATCCGCAAGCGCTATCGGATGCCGCCAATCGCCTGACCCAAGATGATCCGGCAAAGCTGCTCTCGCTCACCCCATTGATCGAGGCGCTTGAGGAAGAAGCGGCTGAGGCTGATCAAGCGCGCGCGGTGCAGCTCAAAACGCTAGCCGCCGCAATGCGCGCTGACGGGCTTGGCATGGGCTGGATCCACTTCCGCGTGAACTCTTCCCAGCTTCACAATGCGATCCGCCGCCGGATTGATCCTGAAAATACGCTCGATCTGGGCAGCAAGGGCGCGATGGCGACCCTGCGCGAGATCCTTGCAAAGGTAGAGCCGCTCTCGAGCAATTTTGCCGCCCTCGCCATCGAAAGCTCGACCGCGATCCGGCAATTCCTCGCCATGGCGCAAATCCTCGCCCATGTGGACGCCGACGCGCCAATCCGCATGCTAATCGCCGAATGCGAGCAACCCTCAACCGTGCTCGCCGCGCTCTATTTCGCGCGCCTGTTCGGGATCGAGGACAAGGTCGATGTCTCGCCCCTGTTCGAAACCGAAAGCGCGCTGGAGCATGGCGGGCGCTTTCTGGATTCGCTGCTGGCAGAGCCGATTTATCAGGACTATGCCCGCAAAAGAGGGCGCGTCGCGATCCAGACCGGCTTTTCCGATGCCGGACGGTTTGTGGGGCAAATCCCCGCCAGCCTCGCGATCGAGCGCCTGCAAGGACGCTTTAGCGAAGCGCTCGACAAAAACGGCCTCAACGATGTCGCAGCGCTCATCTTCAACACCCATGGCGAAAGCATGGGGCGCGGCGCCCATCCGGACAGTTTCGCAGACCGGCTCGCCTGGCCGCTCTCGCATTGGTCGCGCAGACGCTTTGTGCGCGCAGGTATCCGGTTGGAGCCAGAGGTCAGCTTCCAGGGCGGCGATGGCTATATGTTCTTCGCCACACCCGAGCTTGCGCGCGCCACGCTGACACGGCTGGCTGAATTGCGCCCTGCCGATACTGATCCCGATGCGCCGACCGACCAGCTTTACCGCCGCACGGATTTGAGCCTCGACTTCTACCGCGCAATCCGTTCGCACCAGCGCGAGCATCTGGAAAGCCAGACCTATTCGCGCGCGGTAACCGCCTTCGGCCTCGGCCTCCTCAATTCAACCGGCAGCCGCGTCTCGCGCCGCCAAAGCGATTTGCGCGCCGACCGCGATATGAATTTGCGGCAAATCCGCGCGATCCCGCACAATTCGATCCTGCAACAGCTGGGCTATCCGGTGAATATCATCGCAGGCGTTGGCAGCGCGGCTGATGGCATAACCGAAGATATCGCGGCTCTTTTGCAGGAAAGCGAACGCGGGCGGCAGCTGATTCGGCTTGTGCGCTCCTCAAATGCATTGGCGAGCATCAAGACGGTTGCCGCCTTTGGCGAGCTGTTCAACTCGGCCTATTGGGCGAGCCGCCCCTATCGCGGCACGGAAAGCCATTTGTCCGACGCTTGCCAGACATTGGCAGAATATCTCACCAAGGATGACCGCGCTGGCGTGTTCCGCCGCCTTGCCTCACGCCTGAGGGTCGATGCGCTCAAGCTGCACCGCCTGCTGGCGCTGATCCCTGATGAGAACCCGCTGGACGACCGCGAGAACATCCGCCGCACCATCGGCGCTGCGCAATCCTTGCGGCTCGCTTTGCTCCAGCACATGTTCTTGAAAGCCGTATCGATTCCCGCCTTTAGCCGCGCAAACGATATCAGCCGCGATGATGTGCTCGAGATGGTGTTCAGTCTGAGGGTGGATGATGCACTGGCGCAATTGCGCCGCGCCTACCCCACCAGCTTCCCGCAAATCAGCGACTTTGCGGTTGATGCGCCCAGCGATTATCCCGATGGCGATGGCGAGGGTTATGCGCTGATCGGGCGCGATTATATTGACCCGCTCGAGCGCGCTTATGGCTTGTGCCTCAGGCTATCGACCGCGATTGCGAACGAGTTTGGCGCGCATGGGTAAAGCGTCTTTTGGCGCGGTTTTGTGCAAGATTCGCTCAGAATTGTGGCCCATAACGGGGCAAATGGCTGAATTTCGTCGTTAATTCTCATCAATTCAGCGTCTCCAAACGGCACGCCTCGCTGTAGGGGCTAGCGAATTGCTCCAAAATAGCCCATATTGCTTCGCACTATGATTGCACCAAAAATGTTCAAAATTATCGGAGCGAGCGGTCTGGCCTTGTTGGCTGGAGCCTCGATGGTGGGCGCAGAACGGCTCTCGGACAACCCGGCTGACGCGATCGCGATTGCGATTGATGCCAATGCGCTGGAAGCAGGGGACGAGGCGGTTATCAATGATACGCCTGTTCAAATCGTCGATCCGGCGTTTGAATCCTCGCCCGATCCCTCGCTCGAAATGGCACCCGATCCCGCGCTCGCTGTAGCGCAAGATGCAGCGCCCGCTGCGATCTCTACGCCCGCTGCTGCCGCTGAGCCTCGCACGGCTGCGCGCACGATTGCAGCGCGTGATGAGCAGGCCCAAGCCGCTCCCAAGCCACCAGCGCCCAAACCGCCTGCCGCCAAGAAGAAAAAGGCCGGCAAGAACGATTTCGTGATCAAGAGCATTCTCGATATCGATGGCCCGATCAAATATGGCGAGTGGTTCTGGGATGATGAAGGTGTCCCTCCCGGCAAGCTTGTGATGACAGTTGATCTGGACGCACGCGTCATCTCGGTTTTCCGTGGCGGCCATGAAATTGGCGCAGCTGCGGTGCTTTTGGGCACGCAGAAGCATCCCACTCCGCTGGGCACCTTCCCGATTCTGACGAAGGAGAAGGACAATGTTTCGGAGAAGTATAACAATGCTCCGATGCCTTGGTCGCTTCGCCTGACATGGGACGGGATTATGATCCACGGCTCGCCTGTTCAAAACGGCTATGCCAGCCACGGCTGCGTCGGCACTCCTAACGAGTTTGCTGAAAAGCTGTTCGCGGTTGCGAAGCGCGGCGACAAGGTGATCATCACTCGCGGCGAGAAGGCCGAGATTGGCGACAAGCTACTCTAGGCGCTGCTGATAAACCGGACAATCTTACAAGAATTGGAGGGGTCGCGGTTTGCGGCCCCTTTTCTTTGGAGCGCGGT
>CAZJAG010000004.1:9822-32498 GCA_964543735.1 uncultured Porphyrobacter sp.
ATACGGCGCGGTTTAGGCGGCGCGGCTGTAAGGCGCGGTCTTAGCTCCGCCGCGCTGGCTCGGCGGAAAAATGCCAAGCGTCTGTCTTCGCGCGCGCCAAGATGCCGCCAGCATTCGCGCTCTCGCCCTGTATCAGCGCCTTGTGGAGATGCGCAGCGGTTGCCATGTCAGATTTGCCGCCCAATTGCTCGGCAGCGCGCTGGATGATCCGCAATGCAATCACGCGCTCGGGGTGATGCGCGAAGGCATAGGAAATCGCCTCCCCCTGCTCGCTGACATGCGCATCCCATTCTTCACGCGCGAGCCGGTCAAGAAAATGCTCGACCTCCTGAAGGTGCTGCGCGCTTTGCGAGACTTGCCCCGCATTCAGCCAGTCGGCCTGCGCCAGCGCTTTGCGGATACGCGCGCGATCGAACCGCTCGTCGGCATTGGACGGGTCGCGCACAGGCTCCAATCCGGCATCAGCGACGATCTGTTCCAGCTCAGCCTTGCGCCAATCGAGCAAAGGCCGCGCCAAAGCGATGTTGGAATGGCCGGGCAAATGCGTCTTGCTGCGAATTCCCGACAGCCCGCTCAGCCCGCTCCCCCGATTGAGCCGCATCAGCAAAGTCTCGGCCTGATCATCGGCATGATGAGCGGTCAGGATCGTGGCAATTCCAACATCCTCGCACCACTCACCCAAGGCTTGATAACGCGCCGCCCGGGCATTCGCTTGAAGGTTGCCGGAAGGCACATTTACCCGCAAATTGGTGTGATTAAGGCCCAATTTGGCGCAAATTAGCGCACAATAGCGCGATTCTGAGGCGCTTTCGGGCCGCAATTGGTGGTCAATTGTGGCTGATTTCACCTTTTCGCCGAAAATTTCGCGCGCCAACAGCAGCAATGCAAGCGAGTCCGGCCCGCCTGAAAAGGCTACGCCGATAGCGCTTGCAGAAGACAGATCAAGCGCCTCGCAATCAGCGCGGAAGCGCTCGATCAGGTCAGGGTCGACCGGAAAGCTTCCCGCACCGCTATCAATCAGCAGCTCACTTTCTGCCGGTTGCTCTCATACTTGTCAGACAGGCGGCCCGAAGCAAGTGCGGGATAAGTCTCGCCAAATTCGGCAAGCGCGATGCAGGCGCGGCTTGTGTCCTGCAACTCGATCATCGCCTCGGCAAGGAAGAGCAGGCTGTCGCCCGCACGCGCGCCTTGCTTGTCGGTCTGGTAATTGCGCAGGAACCATGGCGCAGCCTCGCGCGCTTGCCCATTGTCGAGATAGGCACGGCCCAACAAATTGCGCCCGTAAGTGGTGCGCCAATGCGAGGGATAACGCTCGACAAAGCTGCTCAATTGCTGCTGCGCTTCGGGATAATAGCCCGCATTCCACAGGCGGAAACCGTAGGAATATTCATCATCGCCAGCATCGTCCGATTGCGGCTTGCTGATCGCTTGCACACTTGCAAGCCGCTCTGCACTTGGCCCGCTGCTCGCCGTGGTCGAAGGTGCAGGAGTTGGCGCAGGCTGCGTCGTCACAGCGGCAGGAGCGCTAGCGGTGCTCGTGGTCGTCGCAGGCCCAGGCGCAGGCGCGAGCGAGCGTTCGCCCGTTGTCGCGCTCGCATTATCTACGCTGCCGCTGCCTTCAAGAGAGCGAAGCCGCATGTCCAGGCCATTGATTGAATTGGCGTTTACCTCACTCTCGGCGGTCAAGCGCTGCAATTGCAGCTCAATCGCGTCCAGCCGCGCAAGAATATCGGTCACAGCCGTTGTGCTGGTCGGCGAGGCAGTTGTCGCCGCTCCGCTATCAGAGCTGATCTGCGGTTCGAAAAAACGCCCGTCACCGCCGGGGAAGACGCGCCGCTGCAGCGCGCGCACTTCCGCTTCCAATTTTCGGACACGCGCCTCGGAGCTGTCTTGAGCCAAAGCAGGCAAGGGCGTGGTCACTGCCACACCTGCCGCCATAAGCGGCGCCAAAATACGCAAAGTGATCGAAGGCATCTGTCTCAAACTCCTCAAAGCAAATGTATGGCTTTGGCCACCGGCTGAATGGGCCATCGCACGCCGAGACAAGCGACAATAGACCAAGCGATATAAGCTCAAGATGAATTGTGCCCTAGCGCGCCCTACAAAGTCGAGCGCGACCTGCACCAAAATCGTGGGAAAACCGATGTTTCGGTTATTGAGCCGGAGCAGTTTCTTCCGCCGAGGCATCTTCGGCAGGCTCTTGCCCGCGCGCAAGCAGCGCCTTTGCCGAGACTTGCACATTCACAATTGCGACCGGCTCTGGATCGAGCACAGGAACAGCCGTTCCCCCGATTGTGATGTTAAGAGCATCCGGCCGGCCTGTATTGATCTGCGGATCAACCGCCGTATCGGGCAAGGTCCAGCTGTCGCCTTTCTTCATCAGGCTTTCAAACAGCACCGTACTTTGCGTGCCATCATAGATGCGCACCCAAGCCTCGTCTGTGGCGGTGAAGACAACAGGGCCTTCTGCCGACACAGCAGCGGCGCTTTCTTCGCTCTCGCCATCGCCAATGGACGGGCCAGTTTCGCCTTGTTCTGCATCACTGCTGGCCAAGAGCGAGCCCGGGCCATTCCCTGACCCGAAATAGGTGTTGTAGAATGCGAAAATCCCGCCGATCAAAAGCAGCGCGGCAATGCCCGCCACAATCGCAAGCCCGTTGGACGGCACCTTGCCCGGATCGCCCGGTTCAAAATTCTCTGTCTGGTCAGCGTAATTGTATGCCGGAGCGCTCTCGCCAAACTCCTCGCGGACAAGATTGGCGACATGCTCTTCATCAACGCCCACAACCCGTGCAAAATTCTTCGCAAAACCGATTGCGTAAGTGCGTCCAGGAAGAGCGGCAAACTTGCCTTCCTCGATCAACCCGAGGTGCCGGGTGGTAATGCGGGTGGTCGCGGACACTTGATCCAGCGACATACCCTTTGCTTTGCGCGCGCTGCTCAATAGCTGCGCAGCATCATTATGCTCCGCAGGATCGGCGACGGCGAGTTCCTCATCACTCATTTCAAACTGGCCTTATGCTGACCTTTGTTAATCGGTTTTCACAAGCGACCCATTAGCCGGATTGTCAAGCCGAGTTTTCAGATTGGTGGTCTCTACCATGAAAACCCGCGCAGCGATAGCTACGCGCCGCGCCCTATTCAACATCAATTCCGCTTGCTTGCGCCCATGCGGTCAGCTCTTCGCGAATATTGCACCCCGGCTTTGTCAGCAAAGACTGCATCTGCTTGCTCAGCTCATCCAATCGCGCCTGACACACAAGCTGCTTGATCGGGGCAACCGCTGCAGGGGTGATCGACAATCGCCTGAACCCTATCCCCAAAAGCGCGAGCGCCTCAAGACGCCGGCCGCCCATTTCGCCGCACACGCCCACATTCACACCGCTGCCATCGGTCTCTTTTACCACGCGCTGCAAGAACCGCAGGATCGGTGCGGAAAGCCAGTCATATCGTTCGGCAAGTTTGGGATTGGCGCGGTCTGCCGCGAACAGGAATTGGGTCAAATCGTTCGTCCCGACCGAGAGAAAACTCAGCTTGGGCAGCAATTGGTCGAGCACTTCTGCAAGTGCTGGCACTTCCAGCATCGCGCCATAATGGATCGCATCAGGCCCGCGCTTCTTGTGCTTGGCAAGAAACTGGCGCTGTTCCTCGAACACCGCTTTGGCCGCATCAAACTCCCACACCTCTGACACCATCGGAAACATCACATAGAGCGCGCGTCCTGCCGCCGCTTCCAAAAGCGAGCGCGCCTGTAATTTCATCAAGCCTTCGCGTTCCAGCGCGAGCCGCAATGCCCGCCAACCCATCGCCGGGTTTTCGTCGAGCGCGCTTTCCTCACTGGTGAGATAGGGCACCGGCTTGTCGCCCCCGATATCAACCGTGCGGAAGATCACCGGCTTGTCACCTGCGGCGTCAAGAACATCGCGGTAAAGCCGCGTCTGCCGATCACGCTGGGGCAAGGTTGCCGAGACGAGGAACTGGAACTCGGTGCGGAACAAACCCACTCCATCAGCGCCGGTCAGCTGGAGCGAGCCGATGTCATCGCGCAGCCCCGCATTCATCATCACCTCGATCCGCTCACCGCATTGTGTGCGCGGTTCCACGTCGCGCATTTCGGCATAGGCGGCCTGTTTCTCTTTTGATTTGGCGAAGCGTTCGGCGAAGGTATCTGCGACCGAGGCTGAAGGGCGGATGGTGGCCATCGCCTTGTTCGCATCGAGCAGAACTTCATCGCCTTCGCGGATGACACCGCGCAAACCTTGCGCACGACCAAGCACGGGCACTCCCATCGCCCGCGCGACAATCACGACATGCGCGGTGAGCGAGCCTTCTTCCAGGATCACACCCTTCAACCGCCGCCGGTCATATTCGAGCAGTTCCGCCGGCCCCAGATTGCGCGCGATGAGAATGGCATCCTTGCGCAAGCCTTGACTGGCCGCAGTGCCCAATTGGCCCGAGACAATCCGCAAGAGCCTGTTGGCCAGATCTTCCAGATCATGCATCCGGTCGGCCAGCAATGGATCGTCAATCTCGCGCATCCGCATCCGGGTGTGCTGCTGCACACGCTCGATCGCGGCCTCTGCCGTCAGCCCGCTGTCAATCGCCTCGTTAATCCGGCGCGACCATCCCTCGTCATAGGCGAACATCTTATAAGTCTCGAGCACTTCCTCATGCTCGCCGCCCACGCCAAATTCGGCCTGGCTCGCCATCCCGTCAATCTGCTCGCGCATCTTGTCAAACGCGCGATAGACACGTGACCGCTCAGCCTCGATATCCTCCGCCATCACCTGATCGATGGTGACGCGCGGCTGGTGGAATACGGCATGGCCTGCTGCCAGCCCTTTCACCAAAGTCAGCCCGCTGAGCGTTTGCGTGCCAGTGTGCCTGCCCGAGAGCGCGTCAGCCTCTTCCTCGTCAACCAGTTCTGCGTTGGAGATCAGCTCGGACAGCACCATTGCCGTGGTCTGCAACGCCTCGATCTCGATCTCTTCATAGCGGCGCGGATCGACATGCTGGACGCACAATACGCCCACCACCCGCTCGTGATAGACAATCGGTACGCCCGCGAATGAATGAAATTTGTCTTCCCCTGTTTCAGGGCGATAGAGGAAGTCGGGATGCGCCTTGGCCTCTGCCAGATTGAGCGTTTCGTTATTGGCAGCAATCGTGCCGGTCAGCCCTTCGCCATGCGCCATGCGAGTGACGTGAACCGCGCTCTGGTTGAGGCCGCGCGTCGCATACAATTCCAGCATTCCCTCGCGCAGGAGATAGATCGAGCACACTTCGCTGTTGAGCGAGCCGCCGATAATCTCCACCACACGATCGAGCTTGCCCTGCGCGTGCATACGCGAGGCCATCACCTCGTGCAGACGGGTGAGAATTTGTCTGGCGGCAGCTGCGGCGGTCATAGGCGCATTGGCCTAAACGAAGCGGCGCAAATTGCCAATGTCAGCGGGGGATAATGAAGTGGGGAGAAGAGCTGCCTAAAGGTGGGCAAGCTCTTCCTTAATTCGCAACTTCTTCTTCTTGAGGGCATTGATCGTCGAGGCATCAGGCGCGGGCCGGTTCATTTCGTCGCGAAGCTGAGCCTCGAGACCGGCGTGCTTGGTTTCCAGCGCAGTGATGTGGGACGATGCCATTCAAGTTCTCCTTGGTTGAAGATGTTGACCATTCGATTGGAGCCGACTCGGAGATTACCGAAATCGCCTCAAAACCGAACAAATCATATCTTCGCCCGCTTGCAAAGCGCATCTGCCACAAATCAGGGCTTTTCCCGAGCAACTCGTCGTAGAATCTGCGTGTTTTTGCGTGTAGGGCGACCCACGAAAGGCGAACACAGTGAACGAGCAAGAGCTTCTCAAACGGCTGGAATTGTTGCGAACAGAACATCGCGATCTGGACGCTGCAATTGCTGCGCTCGCCGAGTCCGGAGCGCATGATCAGCTCCAGATTGCCCGCTTGAAGAAGCGAAAATTGCGCTTGAAAGACCAAATCTCTGCGATTGAGGATCAACTTGTCCCCGATATTATCGCTTGAGTGCTGAGGACAATTAAGATTACATAATATCTAATTTTACTTTGATATTTACTTGAATTTTACGAAATTTATCACCGTTGTAACAAGTGCACCTATGGACTTTTACTTAGAGAAAACGTGCCGCTGCGGGACAGCAACCGCTTAGTTGAGGAGAACGTGGGTTTCAGGGCTGGCGCGGCGCGCAATGCAGGCCTAGCGATAGAAGCTCATGATGCGGCCAAGCTCTCTTTCGCGCCCAATTATAGAAGCGCTTTATGACGAATCTCTCATCCTTGCAGATGACGTGCGCGCCGTTTTTGCCTTGGGCGCGGGACAGGATCTGGGCATTGCAGATGATGCCACGCGGCTGGCTTTGTCGAGCGAAGGATTGAAAGCGACGACCCGCATGATGCATGTGCTGGCATGGCTGCTCAATCACCGCGCATTCCTGTCTGGCGAGATGACTGTCGATCAGCTGCGCCGACATGGCCGGCTGCCTGAAGATCGCCTGCCTACTGAAAAGGACATGCTGCGGCTGGAACCGCCTACCCGCGAGCTGGTGAACGAAACCGTAAAGCTGCACCAGCGCATATTGCGTCTGGACAAGGCTTGGCGTGATGATTTCGTTTTACGACCCGGCGTGCATGTGATGCACGAGCATTTGGATCGTTCGATCTCAAACGGCTAGGCCCATTTGGTCCAGGCAATGGTCAAGACAGTGGTCAACACCGCCTAAGCTGCCTGAAGCGCTGCCCGCCACCGCGCCAACCTCTCATCACGAACCGCTGCATCCATTGACGGGGTAAAGGTCTGCAAGCTTCCGCGCATTGCCGAGGCAGCTGCTTCAAGATCGGAATGCAGCCCAGCGCCCACAGCTGCCAGCATCGCGGTTCCCAATGCAGTCGTCTCGACATTCTCGGGCCGCTCGACCGTGAGGCCGAGCATGTTCGCAATGTCCTGCGCCATCCAGTCATTCGCGCTCATCCCGCCGTCGATGCGTAAAGAGCCCCACTCGGCCCCGTCAGCCTTGAAAGCCTCGGCTAGATCATGCGTTTGATGGGCCATCGCTTCGAGTGCAGCGCGCGCCAGCTCTGCCTTGCCGGTTGCGAAACTTAAGCCTGTGATCACGCCGCGTGCGTCCGCCCGCCAATGCGGCGCGCCCAGCCCCGCAAGCGCAGGCACAATCGTGACGCCGCCCGTATCCTCAACCGAGCGGGCCAGCGCCTCTGTCTCAGCGCTTTGCCCAAACAGGCCAAGCGAATCGCGCAGCCATTGGACAAGGCTGCCTGCAACGAAGACCGAACCCTCAATCGCATAGGTGCGCTTGCCGCCCAGCTGATACAGCACCGTGCCCAGCATCCGATTGTCAGAGGTTGGAATGTCATGCCCCTTATTGGCGAGCACAAATGCGCCCGTGCCATAGGTCGCCTTCGTTTCGCCGGGGGACAGACAGGCCTGCCCAACTGTCGCAGATTGTTGATCGCCAGCCAAACCCGTGATCGGCAGCTGTGCGCCCAGCCATTCCGCCTTGGTCACGGCAAGCTCGCCCGAATTGTCGACTACTTGCGGCAAGGCGGCGTGCGGCACGCCAAACAAATCGCATAGGGATGGATCGAACTGCGCCCCGCCCAGCTCCAGCAAAAGCGTGCGCGAAGCATTGCTCGCATCGCTGACATGCGCGCCGCCAGACAATTTGAAGATCAGCCAGCTCTCGATCGTGCCAAAAGCCAGAGTGCCTTTTTCCGCCGCCACTTTCACCGCATCGACATGGTCGAGCATCCAGCGCATTTTTGTGCCGGAGAAATAAGGATCGAGCAGCAATCCGGTGCGGCGCTGGACTTCGCGCTCATGCCCTTTGTCGCGCAAACCCTCGCAAAAGTCGGCGGTGCGCCGGTCTTGCCAGACGATAGCCTTGGTCAACGGCTCGCCGGTTGACTTGTCCCATGCGACCACGGTTTCGCGCTGGTTGGTAATGCCAATGCCTGCAATGGCTGAAGCGCCTCCTGCTTGCTCGACAACCTTGCGCGCGCAGCCTAGCGTTTTCTCCCAGATCTCGGCCGCATCATGTTCGACCCAGCCGCTTTTGGGATAATGCTGTTCCAGTTCTTCCTGCGCCACGCCGTGCATGCCGCCTGCCGCATCGAACAGCATCGCACGCGTGCTGGTCGTGCCTTCATCAAGAACCAGAATATAGTCAGCCATCGATCAATCTCTCCCTCTCAAGAGGCGTGATAATCAATGGGGCTTGAAGAGCAAGAGCGCGTGCAGCCAATCGCGCGCGACTTGTAGCAGCGCGAAATTGCGCGCATAGGCTTTTGCATGGCAGGACTTCCCGCAAAGCCGTGGCCCACAGGGCTCGCCGAACAATGCGAACCGCTTGTGAAACGCGTGCTTGCTCCCAACCCCTCACCCTACACGTACACCGGCACGCAAACCTATATTGTGGGTGCCGGGGGCGATGTCGCGGTGATTGATCCCGGGCCAAATGATCCGGCCCATATCGAAGCAATTTTAGCAGGCATTGGCGATTCCAAACTGGCTGCAATTATGTGCACCCACACCCACCGCGACCATTCGCCCGCTGCGGCTCCCTTGGCCAAGCGCACGGGTGCGCCGGTCGTTGGCTGCGCGCCGCTTGTGCTCAAGTCTGACCGGCCGCGCGCTGATGAGGCTTTTGACACGACCTATGCGCCGGACCGCGTGCTGGAAGATGGCGAGGCGATGGCCGGAAACGGATGGACTTTGCGCGCTGTCCATACGCCCGGGCACACATCCAACCATCTGTGTTTCGCGCTGGAGCAATCAGGTGCGCTGTTCACCGGTGATCATGTGATGGGCTGGTCGACCAGCGTAGTGATCCCGCCTGATGGCGATATGGGCGATTACATGGCCAGCCTCGACAAGCTTCAGGCGCGCGAGGACACGGTCTATTACTCAGCGCATGGCGAACCGATTACCAAGCCCAAGCAATTGGTGCGCGGAATGATCGGTCATCGCCGCCAGCGCGAGAACCAGATTTTGCGCTTGATGGGAGAGCGCCCCCGCCCGATCCCCGAATTCATTCCCGAGATGTATAAGGGACTGGACGAGCGCCTAATTCCCGCTGCCGAGATGAGCGTGGAGGCGCATTTGCTCGATCTGGAAAAACGCGGGCTAGCAGGGCAATCGGGCAGCGTCTGGACGGCTGCCGGATAGGTATGCATAGCGTTCTTGAGCTGGGCGCAACTAGGCCCCCATTACTTTGCCGCCTAGGCAGCAGACGCTTCGGGCGAGCGATCAGGCAGGCATAGAATGCTTCCCCAATAATCGACCAGCGATTTCGCGATGCGGTTGAACTCTTTCATATTGCCGGGTTTGCGCACATAGCCGCTTGCCTGCAATTCATAGCTGTAGCGGATATCCTTACGGTCATCAGAGCTGGACAACATCACCACCGGAATTTTTTTGATCGCATTGTGGGATTTGACTTGGGTGAGGAGCTCAAAACCAGAAATGCCTGGCATATTGATATCAAACAGGCACAGATCGGGGCGAAACTTGCCGCCCGAGCCGTCCGGTCCCAGCAAGCAGTCTAGAGCCTGCTGCCCGCTTTCAACGAAGGTAATCTCCAGCGGTCTGTCAGTGCTCTTGAAAGCACGTTCGATCAATTGGCGGTCGACTGCATCATCATCGACCACAAGCAGTTTCAAAGGGGTCATACTTACCTATTACGCCTAAATTTCGCCATCCGCGTGAGGGCGGAATACGAACCTACTCCCATCCTTATAATCCCCATCAAGGCGCAGGTCGTATTTGTGAATGTCTGCAATTTTCCTACATGATGTTAGGCCAATGCCCAAGCCTGGATAATCGGAATCGGAGTGAAGCCTGCGGAAAAGGTGGAAGATCTTCTCCTTGAACTCAGGATCGATACCAATCCCGTTATCACTTACCGCGACCTCGACACCGCTCGGCCCACTCTTGATATCGAAGGCAATCTTGGGCGCCTTTTTCTTCGTTGCATACTTGATGGAATTGCTTGCCAAATTTTGGAACAGGGAGACAAGTAAATCCATATTACCAATGATTTGCCCCTCTCCATTTATCGAGATTTTCGCCTTGCTTTCCTCGATCTCGCTGGTGAGATTGCGTTTGACGTTCTCGATCACCTCGACCAGCTCGCACTCGCCCATGTCAGGCTCTTTCAAGCCCATCCGCGCATATTCGAGCAGACCTGCCACCATATCGGACAAGTTTTTCGCGCTGCCGGCGATAACTTCGCAATGCTTACGGATTTCCTCTGGCGAGAGGTTTTCAAGGTCATTCCCCAAGAGGTCTGAGAATGACGTGATGTGCCGCAAGGGCGCCCGCAAATCATGCGCAACCGCGGTGGTGAATTGCTCAAGATCACGATTGGAGCTGACCAGTTTGCGCGAGCGCACCCGCAAATCACGGATCAGCTTTTGCTTGGGCTCGTTTTCCACCACACGCACCGAGACCAACCGCCTGTCTTCAATCTTGGCATTTTGCTCAAGCATAATATCGGCTTGCTTGACCGATTTCGCCTCGTCCAGCAGCACCATGTCATCAAGCGTCCTGTCGCCGCCCCGGCCAAGGTCCTTTAACACCTCAAGCCACTGACTCTCGCCAAATTCGGGTGTAAGGCGGGACACGCTAAACCGGTCAGCTTCAAATTCACCTTCGCGCAGCCCCATCATCTCTTGTGCGGTAGTGTTGGCGAACAGCACGCGGCCCGTTTCCTGATCGGCCAGCGTAAAAGGCTGGCTGGATTTGCGCACTGCCCAGGTGATCATCCGGTCGGTCTCTGAATAGAGCTCGCTAAATTCGCGAAGCTCCGAAATGTTCACCGCGTCAAAGACATAGCCCAGCACGCCATTACCGTCCGAGACTGTATGGAACGAGGCAGAAAGATGCGTCAGAAGCCCCTTATAGGTGGTCTCCAGCATCGCATCGCTCGCTTCGCCCGCCAAGGCCAGATCGACATATTCGCGGCATTGTTCATAGAACCGCTTGGACATGACCTTGGAAAGCCTGCGGCCAACCACATCTCTTTGGGTCTTGCCAATGAGTTCACAAAATTCTTCATTGGCAAAGCCGATCACCCCGTCCGTATCAACAAAGGCCCGGTAGGATTTGCCTGTGAGCAGCAAGGCTTCGAGCACCGCGCGCTGGTGCCGCGACTCCAGCTCCGCGCGGTAGAAATCGTCAACGTCAATGCCAACAACCTCCCAATTGCCATTTGGCTGGACCATCCGCCTGAATTTCACATACCGAAATTCACCCAGAGAGGCTGAACGCATGCGAAGAATGATTTCGGATTCTGTGTGATCCTTCGTCTCCTCAACATGCTCTTCTAGCCGAGAGATATCGTCGGGATGGAAATGCTCGAACGAAAATGCTTGCGGCAATTCGATCTTATCCAGACCGACAAACTCGGCATAGCCAACCTGATTGATGATCTCATCAAACCCGCCACTGGTTTCTAGGATGAAAGCGCCGGTGGCTTTGCGCATGCTGCTCAACATCCTGTTTGCCGAGCGCAGCTCCAGCTCTGCAGCCCGTAACTCGCCAATGTCGATAAAGGTGAGGACAACACCAAAGTTTTGATCATCGCTGACCAGACGGATCAACCAAGGCTTGCCATTGGCATCCTCTGTCTCATGTTCAACCACCTCACCGCCGTGCTCGTGGCTTGCCAAAATATCATCCATCTCCAGATCGGCAAAGGGTGATTTGAAATTGCCAATCGGTCTGCCCAGATCGCGGTCTTCCAGATTGAACAGACGCCGCGCCAAACCGGTGAACCGCGTGATTGCGCCCTGCGCATCCAGAAACAGCACCCCGATATGGGTTGCGTTCAAGAGCAGGTCAAAATCATTGTTGAGCCGGTTTAGCTCCTCGTTCTGGCGATGATATTCCGCATTGACCGAATAAAGCTCTTCATTGACCGAGCTTAGCTCTTCATTGGTTGATTGCAGCTCTTCATTGGCGCTCATCAGTTCTTCATTGGACGCCTGCAATTCCTCGCTGGCAGTTTCATTCTCTTCAATGGTCGACTGCAAAGCCTCGCGCGTGCGGTTTAACTCCAGCTCAAGCTCGCTATTGCGTCCTTCGATCAATTCGCCAGCTTCGATTTGCTGGATATCGCCGCCCTCTTCGGCTGGCTGGCCGCTGCGCTCATCTACGATCGCAAGCAGAAATGGCTCGGCGTCTTTCTCATGCGGGTCAAGTCGGCGCACAGTCAAATCCACCAGCTTGCCTTCATTCGCTTCAAGCTCGAGCTTGACTTTGGAAAAGGTCAGCGGGTTGCCGTCTTTTGAGACCCGTTCAATCGCAGCGATCAGAGGCACTTTCAGCGCAGGATCGACCAGCTCTGCCGCGTCTAGGCTGGCAATGCCCACCGGTGCGCGCATGTAATTGCTGGCGTCGCCAAAAGTGTGAAGCAAGTCTCGATCGGTGGAGATCAGCAGGGATGAAGGCGCGAATTCTTCCAGTAAGGCAGCATAGGCGGGCTGCAATTCCGTGCCTCGCATGCGGGGCATTTTGCGAGGGGGGGCAATGATCGGCGCTTCTGGCAAGGAGCGAACCTGTCTGATCTTTGATGCAACGGCCAAAATGCCCGTGCGGCGGAAAATACGCCTGCGCGCATCGACAAATTCGAAGACATCGCGCTGCGCGCCGACCGTCTCGCTCGACCCGAGAAACATATAGCCGCCCTGATGCAGACCAAAGGCAAAGCCGCCCAGCACGCGCTGCTGTGCATCAACCGAGAAATAGATCAGGACATTGCGGCAGGTGATCAGGTCAAGCTTCGTGAAGGGCGGATCGGTTAGCAGATCATGCGGCGCAAACACGACCATCTGGCGCACCCGTTTCTTGACGCGCCACAATGTGTCATCCTCGTCCCGGCTAAAATATCGGTTGAGTAATGCCTCTGGAACATTCCCCACTCTATCGGCGGAATATGCTCCCCTTGTCGCTTCATCGAGATGCTTTCTGCTGATATCGGTGCCGAAAATCTGCACGTCTATTTCAAACGGCAATTCGCGCAAGGCTTCCTGAAACAGGATTGCGATGGAATAGACTTCTTCACCGGTCGCGCAGCCAGCCACCCAGATCCTGATCGGGCGTTCGGCGGCATGCGCTTTCTTGATGATATCAGGAATGATCTCGGTCGCCAGAACCTTGTAGGGCTGTGCGTCACGAAAGAATTCTGTGACCCCGATCAACAATTCCTGACTGAGCGTGCGCGCCTCTATGGGATCTTCCAAAACCAGATCAGCATATTCGTTCAGATTGTTGATCCGGCGTGCCATCATCCGGCGGCTGACGCGCCGTTCAAAGGTTGAATGCTTGTATTCGCTCGCCTTGATCGAGGTTGAGCCGATCACCGCGTTGACGATCTTGGCCATCGGGTCTTCACCTTCTGGCTCGACTGTCGAAGCCGGTGACACCAGTGGCATCAGCAGCCCTTCGATGACTGTGCTGGCAAGGACAGAGGGCGATTCCACTGCATTGACCGCTTCGGTTGCGATGGCCGCAATCGGCATTGGATCGAATTTGGCGGTTTCCGGCGATTGCGCACCGGTAAAGCCGCCGGCCTCGCGCAATGCCCGCACACCCATTGCCCCATCAGAGCCTGAACCCGAAAGCACAATCGCAGCGCCGCGCATTCCCCAGTTCTTGGCGATGGACTTGAACATCACATCAACCGCAGTCGCAGCACCGGTCGGATCGACATCGGGGCGTACTTGAACTGACAGTTTTTCAAGCCCCACCTCGATAAAGGTCTTGGGCTGGATCACATAGATCGTATTCGCTTCGAGAACCGCGCCATCAATCGCAGGGCGGACGGGCATTTCGGTATGCCGCGCGAGCAGCTCGTCGAGCATGCTTTTGAAGTCGCGCGACAAGTGCATCACTACGACAAAGGCCGCGCCCGAATCGGTCGGAGCATCAGCCAGAAACTGTTCGAGCGCATCGAGCCCTCCAGCCGAGGCGCCCAAGCCTACGACAAATTTAGGCTTCTTGATTTTCTTGGCCATAGTCTTAAACGTCCCTGCGCCCTAGCTGCCCATACTTCTGTACGAGCGCTGCATAGGCTACACGCATTCTGCCCAGACACACAGCATCAATTCCAACAATCGATAATGGCTGTGTGAGTCTTCCCATGCGTCTTGAGCGAGACGTCGTCCTCTTTGATGCCTAAGAGCATTGCGGCCAATGTCAGCGAAATCACGGTTTCGCTATTGCCCGAATCTTCCGGCAACTTGCGTGCGAAAATTGCCGGATTCTTGACTTGCATCTCTCCGCTGGAAGTGACGCGCAGGCGCAGGCCGCTATCCGCTGTCAGTCCGGCAAGCGTCACCTTGCCTTCTGGCGGGGCGTCAATCAGCAAGCCATGCAGCAAGAAGCGTAACCCCAATTGCAGGCGCGCAGTGTTGTTAAAGCCGGCAATTGCCTCAACCCCGATCTGGAACACAAAATTGATATTGCGGCTCTCGGCAACTTGCAGAGCATCTTCCTGTACCGTGCGGATCAGTTTGGGCGGAGCGATTTTGGTTGATTGCTGTTCGTCATTACCAGTCTCATCCGCCGTGTAGAATGATCGAAAACTTCTCGATGCGCCGGACAGCAGTTTCAAGATGCTCTTGAGCTGGGCTGGCTCGATATCGGAATCAGCCAGGCTGCCATGCACCTCTTCGAGATATTCGAAAACCAGACCGACTTTTTGGCTATCGAGCGGCTTGTCATCGCCCAGTTCGGGCGGGCTGACCAGATTGGACTCATCGCCTTTGTCGACCGTGCGCGGCTTCGGCGTTGCGACCGTATGCAACACTTCGAACAGCGACTGAATGGTGAGATTGTCTTTCTCAACCACAGCTTGCGCGCCCGCGCTCACCGCCTCTTGACGATAAAAGCGCGCCTCATCTCCGGTAATGAAGATAATCGGTGCGAGCGAATGTTCGCGCACCCGCATCACATCCTTTTCCATCGAAACCGCATCGGGGCGGTTTATGTCGAGCAGGATAAAATCGACGTCCTTCGGCCTCACCCAGTCCGAAAAATCGTTTAATGATGTGCTGGTTGTCAGCGCCAGATTGTCTTCGCCGTTGAGTAGCCCCATCAGCGAAAAGGCATCCAGCGCATCATCTTCTATATAATGTCCAATCATTAGCGACCCCCGTCTTGACGCCTAATGCAAGTGTGATCAAGCGCCAAGTGAGGGAGAGAACCTAAAGGGCAAAATTTTGTAACAAGTCAGGCGCAATCCACGATATTTTATGTGGGTGCTGCGAAATCCTAGCCCATTTCGCCTTTCGCGAAGCTCTCGGCCAATTGGAATTTCTGTATCTTTCCTGATCCGGTGAGCGGGAATGCCTCCATCCACACCCAATGCGCGGGCGTCTTCTGCGGGGAGAGATGCTGGCGCACGAAGGCGCGAAGCTCGCCATCCTCTGGTCGCTCCGCCCCGTCATTTAAGCGCATAAAGCAAGCGACAATTTCGCCCCATTTCTCATCCGGCACGCCCGCCACGGCGACCTCGGCAATGGCTGGATGCTGGATCATCGCGGCCTCGATCTCCGCAGGGAACAGGTTCTCGCCCCCGCGAATGATCATCTCTTTCACCCGTCCCGTGATCTTCACATAGCCGCGTGCCGAGATAGAACCCAGATCACCTGTGTGGAGCCAGCCATCTGCATCAATCGTCTCAGCGGTGGCGGCCGGATTGTCATTATAGCCGACCATCATATTGAAGCCGCGCATGCAAATCTCGCCTTGCTCATCCACCGCGCAAACCGAATTGTCTGAAGGATTGCGGATCGAGACTTCCATATGGCTGCAAGGCTGACCGATGGTTTCAGTCAACTCAGCGCCGGTATCTGTCGGCCATGCAGCCGTGATCGCGGGCGAGGTTTCGGTCTGGCCGTAAACAATCAGGATTGGCACTCCGAACACTTCTTGCGCCGCGCGGTTGAGTTCAGGCGGAACCATCGCCCCGCCGCTGACGATCTGCTCGATGCACTTAACCTCAGTGCCGGTTGCCTTGGCCGCCTCGATCATTGCGAAGATCATGGTCGCGACCCCGCCGATAATCTCCGGCTTTTCGCGCGCAATCGCTTGCACGACCGGCACCGGATCAAAGACCGAGACGAGCAGCAAAGTCGCTCCATGCGCCAGACATCCCAGCACGCACACAGCGCTGCCAGCTGTATGGAAGAGCGGGAACGGGGCGAGCACGGTTTTGCCTTGGCTTAGCCCCCAGCGCGTGAAGACATCCCAATTGCTTTGGACAAGCCCGTGGTGATGCAGCAGCACACCCTTGGGAAAGCCGGTTGTTCCGCTGGTATATTGGATCATCGCTATATCATGAGGCTTGGTCTCGGCCAATTCGCCATCCCCTTCGCCTGCGAACAGCTCGCCGTGATCGGTAATGTCGATCACGAAGCTTGAGGCGGCAAGACCGGCGGCGGCCTCATCCACCACGGGCCGCAAGGGCGTGCCGCGAACGGCGGTCTGGTAATAAACCGCCTCGCTACCTGACTGTTCGAGCACATAGCGCACTTCGCGCGCGATGAAGGCCGGATTGACGGTGACGATGGTGAGGCCCGCAAGCGCTGCGCCCATTTGCACCAACACCCATTCGGGGCAATTGCCCGCCATGATCGCGATGCGCGTGCCCGGCTTGTGCCGACTGGCGAGCGCTTTGCCCGCACGCTCGGAATCGGCAAGCAATTCGGCAAAGGTCCACTCGCGGCCAATCGTCCCGTCTGCGAGCAATTCGCGCAGCGCCTTCGCGTCGGGAATAGCCGCCGCTTGTTCGCGCAGCACATCTCCAATCGTGCGCTCGCGCATCGGCGTATCGGCTTGGGCCGGGCAATAGGCCTCCTGCAAATTCAGCTCATACATTTTCTTCGATTCCTCTCTCGCCGGGAAGTTTACCACAATCGCTCGCAAAAGCCCGCAAAATCCCTATATCGGGACGCAATTGGACACATGAGGGCACTTCACAGATGAGCGACGCGACCAAAATCCCATCGGGCACCGATCTTTTGGATGAAATCAACCGTTTGCGTGAAGAGCGCAATGCGGTGATCCTCGCCCATTATTACCAGACGCCCGATATTCAGGACATTGCCGATTATGTCGGGGATTCGCTCCAATTGTCGCAAATGGCGGCCGAGACTGACGCAGATGTGATCGCCTTTTGCGGTGTGAAATTTATGGCCGATACCGCAAAAATTCTCTCACCCGAAAAGATCGTGGTGCTGCCCGATATGGATGCGGGATGCTCTTTGGAAGATTCCTGCCCGCCGGAGAAGTTCAAGGCTTTTCGCGAGAAGCATCCCGATCATATCGCGCTCACTTACATCAATTGCAGCACGGAAGTGAAAGCGCTGTCCGATGTGATTGTGACCAGCTCCAGCGCGGAGACAATCCTCCAGCAAATCCCGCCCGAGCAAAAGATAATCTTCGGCCCTGACCGTCATCTGGGCGGATATCTCTCGCGCAAATTTGACCGCGAGATGCTGCTATGGCCGGGCGTGTGCATTGTGCATGAGGCGTTTAGCGAAACCGAGCTGTTGAAGCTCAAAGAGAAGCATCCTGATGCGCCGATTGCCGCGCATCCCGAATGCCCGCCCACGATCATTGATCACGCTGATTATGTCGGCTCGACCAGCGGCATTTTGACATTCGCGAAAGAGTTTTCCGGCGACACGCTGATCGTCGCGACCGAGCCGCATATCATCCACCAGATGGAAAAAGCGCTGCCGGAGAAGAATTTCATCGGCGCGCCGGGCGCTGACGGGAACTGCTCGTGCAATATCTGCCCCTATATGGCGCTCAACACGATGGAGAAACTCTACGCCGCCCTGCGCGATCTGGAGCCACGTATCGAGATTGAGGAAAGCCTGCGCCTTGAAGCAAAAAAGAGCCTCGACAAGATGCTCGAAATGGCGAGCGGCACGGTTGGAAAGGGCGATCTGGGGAAGGTTTAGCTCGTCATCGCGAGGAGCAAAGCGACGACGCGATCCATGACCCAACCTTCGAAGTTCCAGCCAGCCGTCTACATCATGGCCAACCACAAGGGCGGCACGATCTATGTTGGCGTAACTTCTGATTTGCGTAAGCGGGCCTTTGAACATCGCGAAGGCGCACTGGAGGGGTTCACAAAGCGCTACAATTGCAAGCGCCTCGTATGGTTTGAACAGCATTCCACTATGGATCACGCCATTTCGCGCGAGAAGCAGTTAAAGGGAGGCTCAAGAGCAAAGAAGGTTGCAATGATCGAGACGGGAAACCCCGATTGGCGCGACTTGTTTTTCGACATCACCCAATAGCGCCATGGATTGCTTCAGCGCTTCGCGCCTCGCAATGACGAATTCGGGATTCAATCGTAACTGCGAGCGCAGCGAAGCAGTCCACCGTCGGGATTCAAAGACTCAATCGAAGGTTGGAAAACGCTTGTAGCTGGCCGCTTTCTTAGAGCTCAAACGCATAGTTTCCAGCGCTCCCCCTGCATTCCGGCGTTTTGCTAAAACATCACCATCATTGTCGGTAAACGCCTTCAGATCTGCCCACAGATAATGCATTTGTTCTGCGCTTCCGGTCAGCCTTCTTGATTTTTCAGCTTTCTCAAAATCAATGTAAGTCATTAACCCCTCACTCCACCGGCAGATCAAACAGCAGCGCCCGCGCATATTTCACCGGCGGTGAGCCGAAGCTCAGCACGCCATCGTGATATTTGCGCTGATCGAAATCAGCGCCCCAGCGCGCTTCAGCCTCCTCGCGCAAGGCCACATGCTCGGCATATCCGGTGAAATAGCTCAAAAGCTGGATCGAGGTCAGGTTCGCGCGCACCCATTTGCCCGCCGCCTCGCGCTCTTGCTGGAACGCGCCGCGCATCATCAGATCCATCGCCTGATCGCGGCTCATATTCTCATTGTGGATCTTGATATCTAAGAGCGTATTGGTGATCGCACGCAGCCGGAACTTCAAACCGTTCAGCAGGAAGAAACGCCCCTGCTCGGTTTCCATCCCGCCCAGATAGCCCTCATCCGCCATCACCTTTTCCGAATAGACCGCCCAGCCTTCGATAAACGGCCCGCTTGAGAGCACCGCGCGCATCAGCCCGTCATAGCGGTTGGCGTGCTCCAATTGCAGCGCGTGGCCCGGCGTCCCCTCATGGATCGAGAGGAGGTGCAGCATCGAGATATTGTATTCCTTGAGGAAGCTTGTCGCCTGCTCGTCCGACCATGCGTCAGGTATGGGAGAGACTGCATAATAGGCGGGCAAATGCCGCTCTAGCGGTGGAGGCGAATCAAGATAGGCGACCGCATTGCCCTGCCAGAACTCGGGCATGGTGATGATCTGCGTGGGATTGTCAGCCATGCGGATGAAGCCGCGTTCGCGCGTGAACGCCTCCGCCTCGGCCAGGGTCTTGCGGGCTGCATCTTCCAAGCCATCACGCGGGGCGCGGTTTTCGTATGAGGCGTTAAGGCCGCACTCGATCACCGCCTGTTCGTAAGCTTCCGCACTCTCGCGAACTTGCAACTGCGCACAATTGCCGATTTTGGAAGAAACCTCGAACATCGACTTGCGCGTTTCGGCAAAGGCATTTTCCGCGCGAGCCTTCAATTCCGCCACGCTCATATCGGTCTGGAGCGCGAAAGCCATTTTCGCGGCATATTTTTCCGAGCCCAGCCGAAATTCGCCCTGCGCACCGGGCACGACGACCTCATCCAGCCATTGCTGATGTTCGTCCAAAGCTTTGCCCAGTTTTAACTTCGCTGCATCAAACGCTGCGCGATCAAGGCCGGATGCAGCCAGTTCAGGCTCGATAATGCCGGTCACAATCCCCATGATGCCGGCGTTCTGCTTCGCCACCGTTTCCGCGTGAACCTTGGGAACGCGCGCGACTTGCACCTGTGCCCGCGCCATTTCGAGGAAGGCTGGCATCGCCTCCATCCGGGCAACGACATGCGGCAAGCGATCCTTGAACGGCGCATAATCGCGGCTCACCAAAGCATAGAGCGAGCTTGAGGCAATGCCGTGATAATATTGCGGGTTCCACGCCCATTGCTGCTCTTCGTCATGCGACCATTTGGCATATTCCAGCGCATTGGTGAGGAGCTTGTAATCGACCTGATTGGCGCGGCTCAGCTCGTCAAAAGGGATGGTTTTGAGCGCGACGAGATAGCCTTGTGTAAAGCGGTATCCTTCCGCCCGCCCCTGCACTGAAACATCGGGCAAGAGGCTGTCATATTTGTGCTCGCCCAGCTGCGTTGCATAGACGGGATTGAGTTCGGTCAGGCCCGCCAGATAGCTTTGCGCCATCGTTTCAAAGGCGGCGTTGGCATCGGACTGTGTAGTGGACGCTGCTGCGCGCGGGGCACGCTCTCCGTCGACAGAAACACATGCGCTTAGTGGCAATGACAAAGCTGCGATAGCGGCGGCAAACTTGTTCATATCTCGATCCTCTCAACCTTTGTGCACTTCGCTAGCATCGCTTGGTGCGCGCGTCGATCCAGCTCGGCTGCGCGGCGCAGCGCGGGCCAGCACAAGCGCCGATCCGACCAGCGCCATGCCGAGAAAATCGAGCGCGGTGAGCACTTCATCAAACACCCACCATCCCACAAGCGAGGCCGTCACAGGCTGGGTCAATAACGCCAGTCCGATCACTAGCGGCGAGAAATGCCGCAATGCAAAGACGAGCAGCCCTTGTCCGATCAATTGGCTGGTGAGCACAAGGATAAGCACCGGCGTCCAATCGGTGGGCCAGACCGGCTCTCCCAATGCGAGTGCGACCGCCAGCAAGACGGGGCACGCAAACAGGCTGACCCAAACCAGTAGGCTCCACGCGCCGAATGCGCCCCCTTCCATTTGGCGCGCGCCCTGCAAATTAACCAGATAGACCGCATAGAGAACACCTGCTGCAAGGCAGAACAGATCACCGATAAATGTGCTTGTCGAAATCTCGAGACTGCGGCCCAAGAGAACTCCCGCCCCTGCCAATGCGCAGCCGATTGCGAGCCACTCGTTCCCGCGCGGCAGGCTGCGCGCGATCACAAAACCCCAGATCATCAGCAGCAACGACCCCGCATTACCGAACAATGTCGCATTGCCCAGCCGCGTCATCCCGATCCCGATATGCCAGCTCGCCAGATCGAGTGCGAAGGCGGTTGATCCCAGCGCGACCAATGCGAGGGTGCGTTTAGGGATGCCGCCCAGAGCCTGCCCGTTCATCCTCGCAAAAAGCACGAGGAACGGCAGCGCGAGGAACAATCTCCAAAAGCCAGCGGAGACAGCGCCAGTATCAGCCAGCCGCACAAACCACGGCCCCAGCGCAAGGCCGACATTGCCGATCAGCAGCGCTGCCAGCAACAGCCAGCCGGGCATTGTCTTTGCGTCCCTCACCAAATCCATGCTTGCGCCCTAGCCGTCCCTTCTGCCAATGCGAAGCGAACTTATAGGTTTTCGATAGAAACGGGAGTGAGCCAATTGACCGATACGCTGTTTAAGCCGCTGAAGCTGGGCGCGATTGAAGCGAAGAACCGGATATTGATGGCACCGCTCACCCGTGGGCGCGCCGCTGACCCGATGTTTGAGCCCAATGCGCTGATGGCGAAATATTATGAGCAGCGCGCAGGCTCGGGCCTGATTATTTCAGAGGCGACCGGTATTAGCCGCGAAGGGCTGGGTTGGCCGTCGGCCCCGGGTATCTGGAGCGAGGAGCAGGCCGAAGCTTGGAAAGCCTCGACGCAGGCCGTTCACGCAGCGGGCGGAAAGATCATCTGCCAGCTGTGGCATATGGGGCGAATTGTGCACCCCTATTTCCTCGATGGTGAAAAGCCGGTGTCCGCCTCTGCTACGACTGCGCCAGGCCATGCGCATACACCGGAGGGCGTGAAGGATTACGAACAGGCGCGCGCTTTGCGTCTTGATGAAATCCCTCGCCTGATCGAGGATTATCGCAACGCTGCCACCATGGCCAAGAAAGCCGGTTTTGACGGCGTGCAATTGCATTCGGCCAATGGCTATCTGATCGACCAGTTCATCCGCGACGGGACAAACCTGCGCGAAGATGAATATGGCGGGCCGGCGACGAACCGCGTCCGGCTGCTGCGCGAGGTTTTGCAAGCGCTGATCGATGTTTGGGGCGCAGACCGCGTGGGCGTGCGTCTTTCCCCCAATGGCGACAGCCAAGGCACGGATGACAGCGATCCGGCGACCACTTTCGCCGAAGCCGCAAAGGTCTGCGGCGAATTGAACCTTGCCTTTGTCGAGCTTCGCCAACCCGGCCCCGAAGGCACTTTCGGCCAGACCGATGTTCCCAAGCAAGACGCATTGTTCCGCGAGCATTATTCAGGCCCGCTGGTGCTCAATTCGGACTATTCAGCCGAAGAGGCCGTCGCCGATATTGAAAGCGGACGCTGCGATGCGGTCAGCTTCGGGCGGCCCTATATCTCCAACCCTGATCTGGAGGAACGCATTCGTGTGGGAGCCGAATGGGCGCCTAATACGAATGTGCCCAAAAGCTGGTATTTCCCGGGCGAGGCGGGCTACACCGATTATCCGACTTTGGCCGAAGAAAAGGGCGAGGCCGCAGCCTAACCGCAGCCTAAACGGCTAGCCACTCGTTGATCTAGTCGTCCTTG
>CAZJAG010000004.1:32598-51102 GCA_964543735.1 uncultured Porphyrobacter sp.
CCGCAGCCTAACCGCAGCCTAAACGGCTAGCCACTCGTTGATCTAGTCGTCCTTGTCATCGTCCGACGATGAAGAAGAGCCGCCGCCCGCTGTCGGTGATGTCGATTGCAAATCCTCGTAAGGGATCATTGCATCGCTGACAGTGCCGCCCAGCACTTCGCCATCTGCGCCGCGATCATCGGCGGGTTTTTGCTCGGCTGATGTGCCCGCATCCCCTTCGCAGGCAGCGAGCATCAACGTAAAGCTGGCAAGTAACAAAGCGCGTTTGGTCATCGAAAGAACATCCCGTTCGCCGCTAACGGCGGTGTTGCGCAGCCTATTGCGCGGTTTCGCCAAGATTTTCAAGGAAGGTGGGTATGCGTTTTTGCAAGGCATCATCCCATTGCTGGTTGGAAACCGAATGGCCAAGCTGCTCTAAACTGGTGACGCCAAACTCCTCGATCCCGCAAGGCACAATGCCGGTGAAATGCGACAGGTCTGGCGCAAGATTAACCGAAAAGCCGTGCATAGTGACCCAGCGCCTGATCCGCACACCAATCGCGCCGATCTTCGCCTCGCGCCCGTCCGGCCCCGAAGTCCAGATGCCAACGCGCCCGTCAACAGCCCAGCTTTCAACCCCGAAATCGGCAAGCGTCGCGATCACCCAGCTCTCCAGCGCATGGACAAAACGGCGCACATCACGCCCGCGCAGGCGCAGGTCGAGCATGGCATAGCCCACCCGCTGCCCCGGCCCGTGATAGGTGTAGCGCCCGCCCCGCCCGGTCTCCACCACATCAAAGCGATCATCCAGCAATTCCGCCGGATCAGCGCTGGTCCCGGCGGTGTAAACCGGTGGATGTTCGAGCAGCCATATCAACTCGCCCGCCTCCCCCGCTGCAATCGCGCTATTTCGCGCTTCCATCGCCGCCAATGCCTCGCGATAAGGCACAGGCTCGCTCTCGCTCAGCCATTGCGGAAGGCTTTCAAACGCGTTTGCAGGGGATAGTTTCGCCATTGACCATTTGCCTGAAGGACTTGTTCCCGCATATCAAGGGGGTGAAACAAGCGATACGGCATCTTGCCGAAGGGGAGACGCGCCATGGAACTGAATATGGAAGCTGCGTGGAGCGCTGCCACGACCATGGTTCGCACGAACCAGAAGATGGTTTTGGCGGTTGCAGGCCTGTTTATCTTTCTTCCTAATCTGGTGCTGGGTGTGCTTGTGCCCGAGTTGGGCGGCGGTATGCCCGCATCGAGCAGCAATTCTGCCGATATGGACAAGGTGATGGATGCTATGCTGACCGCTATGGCCGATCAATATCGCGAATATTGGTGGGCGATGCTATTGGTGACCATCTTTCAGGTAAGCGGCATGCTGGCGCTTTATGGATTGCTGACTGATCCCGCTAGGCTGACCGTTGGCGAGGCATTGTCGCGCGGTGCAAAGCTGCTGCTACCCTATATTGCAGCACAAGTGCTGATGGTTGGCGCGATAATGCTGGCGATTGCATTGCCAATGGTTCTGGCGGGCATGACAGGGGTTCAAGCGCTGGTCGCCTCTGTTGGCATCATGTCGCTCGTGCTCGGCGTCTATCTGTTCATCAAATTCTCGCTCGTTTCAGCCGTGATCGGGATCGAGCAGGAGATGAACCCGATCAAGGCGCTTCAGCGTTCGTGGGCTTTGACCAAGGGGAACAGCCTGCGACTGGCCGCCTTTTTGCTGCTGCTGTTCATCGCGATCATCGTGGTTTCGGTTCTGGTCACGCTTGTGTTCGGGTTGATCTTTGCGGTGATGGGTGAAGCGGCCCAATCATTCGGACAAGCGCTGTCAGCAGGCATCGTCAACACGGTAATCGCGGTTGTATTTCTGGCGGTTTTTGCAGCGGTTCATCGCCAGCTTTCAGGCGGCGCAGAACCAAGCTCAGCAGAAACGTTCGAATAGCCCCGTCAACCGGCCCTAATCGCTCGCCTTCCACGCCCAGTAAAGCTTGCAGGGCAGGATATTGAGCCATTCGAAACCTGCATCAATCCGATCAAAAATCGGGGCGCATTGTTTCGCCACCGCATCGGTAAATTGATAGGCCAGAAACGCGCCGCCTGGATTTAGTGCGCGGTGGGTCGCCTCGGTAATCGCTTCGCCAACACCAGCAGGCAGGGTCGAAAAGGGCAGACCGGAAAGAATGTAGTCGGCCTTCTCAAGCCCCAAATCCGCCAATATCTGCTCGACATTTTCAGCAGAAGCCAAGACCGCGTGGAAGCGCTTGTCGCGGATCGTCTCGCGCAGATAGTCGATGTAAAGCGGGTTGGTATCGATCACCACAAGAACGCTGTCGCCGCGCATTCGCTCCAGCACCGGACGGCAAAAGGTGCCGATCCCGGGCCCATATTCGACAAAAACCTCGCAGCGTCCCCAATCAACCGGCTCCAGCATTGAACGGATTGTGAAGCGCGAGGACGGAATGATCGATCCGACCATTCGGGGATGCTCTAGAAACCCGCGAAAGAACACCGTGCATTGCGCCGCATAGCGTTTCCACCGCGCGCGCCAGCCGCGCTCATCACCTAAGGCAAGATCCTGAGATTGCATATAATTCCCCTAAGGTGCATCCGGGCAAAGACGCATCCCGAATGCGGCAAGGCGGTTCGCAGATGCGCCGCATGTTTGCAAGGCGCTTTGTGCTGGATTAGAGCCGCCCCAGATAATGCAAAACTCCCCTTCCCCTAACGCCGGCGAGACGACACAGACCGGCAGCAAGCCCTTGTCGCGCGAGCGAATGGCGCTGCTGTTTGTCGTAATGCTGGTGACGGCAGCAGGCAATACCGCGATGCAATCGGTCATGCCCTCGGTTGGCACTGCGCTCAAGATTGACGATGTCTGGATCAGCCTCGCTTACACATGGTCAGCGCTGCTGTGGGTGATCTGCGCACCGATCTGGGCGCGGCGATCTGACAAGCGCGGGCGCAAGGCGATGATGGCTTTGGGCATGGTCGGATTTATCGTCTCTATGGGGCTTTGCGGACTGGTCTTATGGTTCGGCCTAGCCGGAATGTTGGCAGCGGGATGGACCTTGCTGCTTTTTGCTCTCGCGCGCAGTCTTTACGGCGGGTTTGGCTCGGCTGCCCCGCCTGCCGTACAAGCCTATGTCGCCGCGCGCACTGCCCGCGCGGACAGAACGAAAGCCTTGTCTCTGGTGGCCTCAAGCTTTGGGCTTGGCACTGTGCTTGGCCCGGCGCTTGCGCCCTTGATGGTGATCCCCGGTCTTGGCCTAACCGGCCCCTTCGTTGTTTTCACAGCAATAGGAATAGCCGCGCTGATTGCGCTGCGCCTTCGCCTACCCAATGACGAGCCGCAATTCGCCGCGCGCGGACGGGCGATTGACGAGGCCTTTAGCGCAGGTTCCAATGCCAGCCATAGCGATCATGAGGATGAGGAAGAGACCGCGCCTGCAACTGGCGAAGAGAGACTGCGCTGGTGGGAGCCGCGCCTTCGGCCATGGGTGATTACCGGCCTTGCCGGCGGACATGGCCAAGCGATGATCATGGGTATCGTCGGCTTTCTAGTTCTTGACCGGTTGGGGTTGCGCGCTGATCCGCTGGCGGGGGCGGGCCCTGTGGGGATCGTGCTGATGTGCGGTGCGCTGGCGACCTTGCTGGCGCAATGGGGCGTGATACCGAAACTTGATCTTGGTCCGCGCGCAGCAACGCTCTCAGGGATTGCGTGTGCTGGCCTCGGCACGCTGGTCTTCGCCTTGGCATTGGAGCTGCACACGATTGCGCTGGGCTATGCCATTGCCTCGCTTGGGTTCGGCCTGTTCAGACCGGGGACCACGGCGGGCACTTCGCTGGCTGTCACTCGCGCAGAGCAAGGGCAAGCATCGGGCATTGTCGCATCGGTTGCGGGCGCTGCCTTTGTTTTCGCGCCTGCATTGGGCGTTTTGCTCTACAACACCAATGAAGTGGCAGCGTTCGGCCTCATCATTGCGCTGTGCCTTGGCGTGTTTGCCTATGGCTGGCGGGCCTTGGCCAGCGATATCAGCCTAACCGGCGACAAAGCCGCCTAGAGAATTTCCTGCACAACATCTTGCGGACGGCAAAGGCGCGCGCCCTTGTCTGTCTCAACCAGTGGCCGCTCAATCAGGATAGGCTCAGCTGCCATCGCGGCAAGCACCTGCGCATCATCGGCATCAGGCAGCCCCCGCTCTTTCGCATCGGTGCCGCGAATACGCAGACCCTTTTGCGGGGTGATTCCGGCATCGGAAAAAAGCTGGGCGAGTTTCTCAGCCGTGGGCGGCTCCTTGAGATATTCGACAATCGTCACCTCAACATCACCGCGCTCCTCCAGAATGGCGAGCGTCTTGCGCGATGTGCCGCATTTCGGATTGTGCCAGATGGTTGCTTTCATACCCATAGTGAGACGCCTTTGTTGGAAACCGTGGAGAAAATGTCACCTGTGGCCATAGCGAGACGAAAAATGTGCCTCAAGCGCGAATTGATGGTTGCATATGCGAATTATTCTCAATAGCGAGATGCTGTTGATAACGACTCGCAAGAAAGCTTTTCATGCCATCTTTCTCCTCGCTTCGGGCTAGCTTCTTTCTCGGCTGCGCATTGGCAGCATTTCCAGCCCAAGCTAATAATGACACGAGTAACGACGCTAAGGACGGCGCCAGCAATGACGCCGCCGCCCGTGATAGAAGCGATCATGCAAGCGTTGACGAAACCATTATCGTCACCGGCAATGTGCTCTACGCAGATCAGGTCAATGCACTAAAATCGCCGACCCCGATCATTGATGTTCCGCAAAGCCTGTCCATCGCAACTTCTCAGCAGATCGAGGAACGCGGCTTCACCAGCGTGCGCGACATTGTCGACTACACACCGGGCGTCATCACATCGCAAGGCGAGGGCCATCGCGACGCTATCGTCTTTCGCGGCGTGCGTTCAACCGCTGACTTCTTCATCGACGGTGTGCGCGACGATGTGCAATATTACCGCAGCCTCTACAATCTGGAGCAGGTCGAGATTTTGCGCGGGCCCAATGCTCTGCTGTTCGGGCGCGGCGGGACAGGCGGCATCCTCAACCGGGTGACCAAGAAGGCAACAATTGGCGAGAATTTTGGCGGCGCGCAGGTCGCGATTGATACTTTTGGCGAATACAGCCTGCAAGGTGATATCAATCTGGCCGCTGGCGAGGATGTCGCTGTGCGCCTAAACGCATCTTACGAAAGCCTCGCCAATCACCGCGATTTCTATGATGGCGAGCGGATCGGCTTTAACCCGACAGTGCGCTTTGCAATGAGCGCGGACACGACGCTCGACCTCTCATACGAATATGCCAACCATGATCGCTTTATCGATCGCGGCATTCCAACCGGCAGCGATGGCAGGCCTGTCGAAGCATTTCGCGATATTGTCTTTGGCGATCCGGAAGAGAACTTCAACCAGCTAGAGGCCCATTTGCTGCGCGCCAATCTGCAGCACCGCTTCTCCGACAATGTGAAGGCCAATTTCAGCGCCTTTTATGGCGATTATGACAAGGTCTATTCAAACTTCTACGCCAGCGGATATGACCAGATCGCCAGCCCCAATGCCGTGACGCTGGATGGCTATATCGACACGACCCAGCGCCAGAATCTGATCCTGTCGGGCAATCTGGTGAGCGAATTTGAAACGGGCAGCATTGGCCACACGCTGGTGGCCGGCGCTGAATATATCAGCACATCATCCGATCAGGATCGCTTCAATCCGGTGTGGGATCAAACCAATGACGATCTGGAAGTGTTCGCGATCAACCGTCCACTGAACCTGCGGGGCGGAGTGGGCGTAAACGCGCTGGGCAATCCCACGGTTGTAGACCTTGGCACTGACCTCAATGACTTCACCCAGGTCACAATCGACGTCGTGTCCGCCTATGTGCAGGACGAGATCAAACTGGCCGACTGGCTCAACATCGTGCTGGGCGCGCGCTTCGACAGCTTCGACATCACGGTCAACAATGTTCCTGCAGCCGACATCCGCACCCGCACAGATCAGGAAATCTCGCCGCGTGCAGGTGTGATCCTCAAGCCGCAGGAAAGCCTCTCGATTTACGCCAGCTATTCGGAGAGTTTCTTACCGCGTTCGGGCGAGCAATTTGCCAATATCAATGGCAGCAATAATGCGCTTGAGCCTGATCGCTTCACCAATCTGGAAGCTGGCATCAAATGGGATATCCGCCCTGACTTGAGCTTCACCGCAGCGGTTTTCGATATCGAGCAATCCTCGCCGCAGCCCAATGACAATGACCCTTCAACGCTCGATATTGTCGATTCCAACATTCAAGGGTTTGAAGTGCAATTGCAGGGCCAGCTTTCCGATTTTTGGACGGTAAGCGCTGGATACAGCTTCCTCGATGGGGAACAGCAAAGCCGCACCGGCCCCACCGGCCTGCGCCCGCGCGAATTGCCGGACAGCACGTTTGCGTTCTGGAACCGCTTCCAGATCACCGACCGCTTTGGAATAGGACTTGGCGCGACCTATCAGTCAGACAGCTTCATCACCAACGCGAACACGGCGGTCTTGCCAGACTATCTGCGCGTCGATGCCGCTGCCTATTACGAGATTTCGGACAATTTGCGCATTCAGGTGAATATCGAGAATGTGATGGACGAGCTGTACTTCCCCAATGCCCACTCGACCCATCAGGCAAGCGTTGGCGCACCGCTCAACGCGCGTTTCGCGATCAGCGGCACATTCTAATCTTGGGAATTGTCCGCTTCTAGCTCTTCTTGAGTGGGCGGCGCGATGGGCCGCAGCGCTGGCACAGCCTCGGCTGCATCCTCGCTGCTGATGCCCGGTGCTGGCGCGGCGCTGATCGTTTCCTGACGGCGGGCCACCCGCCCTGCCCGCTCTATCGCTTGCACCAGCCGCGGATAGACCCCGCAACGGCACAGATTGGGAATAGCCTCTTCGATCTCTTCCTTGGTAGGCGAGGCATTGCGCTGGATCAGGCCTGCGCCTGCCATCACAATACCCGGAGTGCAAAAACCGCACTGGATCGCTTGCTCGGCAACTATGGCTTGCTGAACAGGGTGCGAGCGGTCGCGCGACAGCCCTTCAATCGTGGTGATGAAGCGCCCTTCCGCCTCTGCGATTGTAATCAGGCAACTGCGCAAGGCGGCGCCATCGACCAGCACCATACATGCGCTGCAATCGCCATTGCCGCAGCCATATTTCGTGCCGGTCAGGTTCGAGGCATCGCGCAGCGCCCACAAGAGCGGCGTGTCAGGGTCCATGTCATATTCGACCGGACGTTCATTGACTGTCATGCGCGGCATAGTGCGGCCCGCCTGCTAGCGATGCGGCTTAGTCGCGCCAGCTGTTGTCGATCTTGTCGACCTTGCGCTTCCATGCCTCGAAATCGAACATGCCGGAACCGCCCTGCCCCTGCATGACGGCGAGATCGCGCTGGTGAACATCGATCACCTCTTGCTGCACATGAAGCGGATCGCCCATTCCAGCGGTTGCGACCTGAATTTCACAAGCGCGCTGCAAAGCCCACATTTTCACGAACATGCCTTGGATGGTCTTGTCCATCACAACAGGGCCGTGATTGCGCAGCATCAGAATCGAGTGCTCACCCAGGTTTTCGACCAGCCGCTCACCCTCTTCCTCGCGAACGGTCACGCCTTCAAAGTCGTGATAGCCGATATTGTCCTGAAAATTGCAGGCGTAAAAATTGGTCGGGAGCAAGCCGTCCTTGTGGCTGCACACCGCCATGGTCGCTGTGGTGTGAACGTGGCAGATCGCCTGCGCACGCTCGCCCAAAGTCTTGTGGAAATAGGCATGCTGGGTAAAGCCCGCCTTGTTGACCATATATTGCGAGGGGCCGACATTGTTGCCCTCGACATCGATCTTCACAAGGTTGGAGGCTGTCACCTCGTCATAGAGCAGGCCAAACGGGTTGATGAGGAATGTGTCTTCCTCGCCCGGCACCTTCAAAGAGATGTGGTTATAGATCGATTCTGACCATCCCAGATGATCAAAGATGCGATAGCAAGCCGCCAGATCGAGACGCGCCTGCCATTCTTCTGCGCTGCATTCGACATTGGGTTTGAGCTGGGTCGCCATTGCATTGAACTCCTGACAATCTGAATTTCGCTGAAGCTTATCGCATGGCAGAGCGCCAACAGACAAGCCTTTCCTTCGCGTCATATCGTTGACCAAAATTGGCTGTCGCGGCAGATTGCTGCTTGGCTTGGTGACTATTCGTTAACCATCTCGCTTCATAAAACGTCCAACATTATCCTTGGGGCCATCAGGCATGGACGACCTACTCGCTGATTTTGTCGCGGAAACGCGCGAAATGATGGAAGCTATCGAGAGCGAGATTATCGCTTGGGAAGCCAATCCAGCCGATAGCACGCGTCTGGATGCCATCTTCCGCTTTGTGCACACCGTAAAGGGCAATTGCGGCTTCTTCGATTTTCCCCGTCTCCAACGCCTCAGCCATGCCGCCGAAGAAGCCTTGGCAGAAGTGCGTGCCAACCGACGCGCACCCGATGCCCGGCTCGTCTCGACCATTTTGGCAACGATCGATTGCATTGGCGAGATCATCGACAGGATTGAGGCTGACAAACCCTTGCCCAGAGGCCGCGAGCTGCCCCTGATTGCCGCGCTTGAGCGTGGCTCCGAGCTGGATGCGGGAGAAATAGTAGCCGCCCCGTCCGCGAAGAGCGATGCGACATCGCCGGATGGCCCCGCCGTAATGCGCTCGATCCGTCTGCCTGTCGATCTGCTCGACCGCGTGATGAGCGGCGTCTCGGACATGGTGCTGGCGCGCAATGATCTGGCCCACCGTCTGCAATCAGCCGGAACACAGCCAACAATTGACGGCCCTTTCGAACGGCTCACCACAATTCTCAACGATGTGCGCGATGCAATTACCCGCATGCGCATGCAGCGGGTTGAAACCCTGTTCAATGTCTTCCCCAGACTGGTTCGCGATCTTTCCGCTGACCTTGGCAAGCAAGTGTCGCTGGAGATCGAGGGCGCTGATGTAGAGCTTGACCGCGAAGTGATCGAGATGATCCGCGATCCGATGACGCATATTGTGCGCAATGCGATTGGTCATGGAATCGAGACGCCTGACGAACGCAACGCCGCTGGGAAGGAAGAGCTTGGCCATTTGCGGATTGCCGCGCGCCAAACCGGCAACCGGATTTCGATTGTGATCTCTGATGATGGCCGCGGGCTGGATGATGACAAGATTGCTGCAAAAGCCATCGCCAATGGCATGATCACAGATGAAGATCGGGCCAATATGAGCCGCGAGGACGTGCTCCAACTGGTCTTTGAACCCGGCCTTTCAACGGCTGAAGAGGTTAGCAATGTCTCTGGCCGCGGTGTCGGGCTTGATGTTGTCCGCGACAATCTTGAACGGGTTGGCGGCTGGATCGAAGTTGAAAGCAACCTTGGCGAAGGCGCATCGCTCCACCTCCATATCCCTCTTACCCTGAGCATTATCGCAGGTCTTGTCGTCAGCTCGGCTGGTCAGCGTTATGCGATCCCGCAAAGCTTTGTAGAAGAGATCGTGCACGGCTCCAATGAAGCGCTCGAGCATGTCGAAGTGGGCGAGAAATCACTGGTGACACGGCGCGGCGAGCGGGTTCCCTGCCTATCTCTTGCGCAAGTATTGGGCGTGCCGGAAACGGCTTCGAAACAGGATCAATCGATCGTTTTCGTGCAATTGGCCAAGGGCGATGTATTCGCGATTGCAGTCGATACAATTGAAAGCAATGGCGATATCGTGGTCAAGCCGGTGTCGCCTGTCGTCATGGAGGCCGGATGCTATTCCGGCACGGCGCTGCTCGACGATGGTCGCCCGATCATGCTGCTCGACCTGCCACAAATTGCCGAGGAAAGCGGCGCGATTGATCACGAACGCAGCTTTGCGATACGCGCTGGAGACGAGGAGAGCGAAGCATCGGAAGAGAGCAAGGGCATGGCCATGCTGTTCATCGGGTGTGACGGTTATCGCCGCGCGATCCGGCTTGATCTCATCCGGCGCATCGAAACAATCTCGGCGAGCGATGTCGACCTGTCTGGCACGCGCCCTCGCGCAACTATCGAAGGGCAGATCATCGCATTGGCAGGTCTGGAGGACGCCCCGCTCAGCAACGCCAAGCTTCGCGTTTTGCGGCTGAGCGATGGCACGGGCGAGGTGCTCTTTGCCGTGCAGGAAATTCGCGATGCGATCGAACTGCAAGGCGAGTGTGTGCCGGTGGCTGACGATCCGCAGATTGAGGGTATTGTGCTGGTTGATGGGGAAACGGTCGAACTGGTGGATGGACACGCATTGTTCGCCGCAGCCGATAGCTTCATCGCGCCACAAACTGGCAAGACATGCCGCATCCCCGACACCGAATGGGCCCGTACCGTCCTCGCTCCAATGATCCGTTCCGCTGGTTATACAGTGGTGTTCGGCGAAACAACACCGGCCGATATCGCTGTGCTGTTTGAAGACGAGGACAGCCTGCAAAGCGCGGCAAGCTCGGCAAGCCATATTGTCCGGCTTCACGACAAAGACCGCACCCAACGAACCGATGGCGGCGCGGTCTATCGCTATGACCGCGATGCCGTATTGGCAGCGCTCGCAAAAGCTCCTGCGAGAACAAATGCCGGAAGGAAGTCTGCATGAACACGCTCAAAATCCTTGCCCGCATCGCAGACCGGCTGTGCGCCATTCCAGCAAGCGATGTGCAATCGGTGATCGAACTGGGAGAGGTTACACCAATCCCGCGCACGCCCGATTTCCTCGTTGGGATGACAGGATTACGTTCTCAGGCGCTAACCGTCATCGATGCACGCCTTGCCTTGGGCAAAGCGAGCGATGATTTCGAAACAGATCACCGTGCCGCTGTGGTTGATGTCGGCGGTCATTCCTACGCTCTGATTGTCGACCAGATCATGGATGTGTGTGAGACAGATCAGGATTGCCAGCAGGTGAGCGGCGGCTTTGGCGAGACCTGGGATCACGCCGTGAAAGGCATGATCGAAACCGATCACGGCCCCGCCATGCTGATCGATGTTGCAGCGCTCACCAAGAACAGAGGGTCGGCCCGCAAGGCGGCTTAAGCGAATACTTACCAATTACGTTTAGACCCTCGTGGTTTGAGAAAGAGGTCGCATGCCCAATTGTCTGATAGTTGATGACTCCCGCGTAATCCGGAAGGTCTCCCGGCACATTCTCGAAAGCCTCGGCTTCGCTGTGTTTGAAGCAGAGAACGGTCAAGAGGGGCTGGATGCGTGTGGGCAAGATATGCCTGACGCGATCCTGCTCGACTGGAATATGCCGGTCATGACGGGGATCGAGTTCATCAGCACATTGCGCGGACAACCCGGCGGCGACAAACCAAAAGTGATCTTCTGTACGACCGAGAACGATGTGGCGCATATTCGCCAGGCTATTGATGCCGGCGCAGACGAATATGTCATGAAGCCCTTCGATCAGGAAACGCTTCAGATCAAGTTTCAACTCGTCGGATTTTCCTAAACAGGAGCGCGCCCGGTGTCGCCCCCCAAATCCGTCTCAAATATCTGGAAAGCAGCACGTTCGACCAACTCCCCTGTTCGGGTGATGGTGGTCGACGACTCCTTGACCGTGCGCACTGTGTTCAAGCGCATGATTGAGGGCGACCGACGTCTCGTTGTCGTTGCCGATGCAAGCAGCGCGGAAAGAGCACTTACCCAGCTGGAAAACACGCCAGTGGATGTCATCCTGCTCGATCTTGAAATGCCGGGAATAGGCGGATTGACGGCATTGCCGGACCTGATCAAGGCGTCAAATGGGGCGCAAGTCCTCGTGGTATCCTCGCTCACTCAGGACGGGGCAGAGCACTCGCTGGCTGCGCTTTCGATGGGCGCTGCTGACACCATGCCCAAACCGCAGGCAGGCGGCTTCGACGAGACATACAGAAAAGCCTTGCTAGACAAAATTTCTGCATTGGGCGGTGTGGAAGAGCGCGAGCCGTCAACAAGAGCAATGACCAAGGGCGCGGCGGCCCCGCCAGTCCGAAATCGCTTCTCGGCCAAACCGGCGAAGATCGTTGGCATTGGAGCCTCAACCGGCGGAATTCATGCGCTCAACATCGTGCTGCGTTCCCTCCCGCAGAAATTCGATCTGCCGATCCTGATCACGCAGCATTTGCCCGCCTCCTTCGTTCCAGTCTTCGCCCGGATGGTCGAGGAAGCATCAGGGCGCAAAACCAAGATCGCCGGCAATGGAACCGAAATCGAGAGCGGGGATATCATCCTGGCTTCCGGCAAAGGACATCTCGAAGTGATCGAAAGCGCAGGACGGATTGTAACGCACATCTCCAAAGCACCTGCGAAAAGCGGCTGCCTGCCCTCTGTCGACCCGATGCTGGAAAGTCTTGCCAAGACTTTTGACGGTCATGCGCTCGCTGTGATCCTTTCAGGGATGGGCCGCGATGGAGCAGATGGCGCAAAAACGCTGGTCGATGCAGGCGGCAGCGTGATCGCTCAAGATGCAGACAGTTCCGCTGTTTGGGGAATGCCCGGCGCGGTTGCCAAAGCAGGACTGACAAGTGATCTTCTGCCTCCTGAGAACATGGCGGCGGCAATCGTCAAGCGCGCCGGAGCGCTGACATGGAGCTGAGCCCCGCTGCCCAAAGCGCGATAGCCGACATCTTGTTCAACCACACCGGGCAAGAGCTGACCGAGAACCGGAAATGGCGGCTCAGCACATCGCTTAACAACGTCTTGCGCAAACATGGTGTGACCCAAAATGAAGAACTGGCACAAAGGCTCGACCAGCCCAGTGAGGCTATCTTGCACCGCGATCTGGTCGAAGCGCTGATCAATAACGAGACCTACTTCTTCCGAGACCGCCCAACTTTTGACCAGCTCCCCAAAGATATCCTCCCGCTGTTGAAGCAAAGACGCGAAAGTCATCGCACGCTCAAAATCTGGTGTGCGGGCTGCTCAACCGGACAAGAAGCCTATTCGCTCGCAATGCTCTTCGCGGACAATATCAAGCTTTGGGGCGATTGGTCGATCAGCATTTTGGCCACCGATGTTTCGGGCAAGGCAATCGATGCCGCGCGTTCTGGACTCTATAGCCAGTTTGAAGTGCAGCGCGGGCTGAGCATTACGCAAATGCTTCACCATTTTGATGAAACGCAAAAGGGCTGGCAGCTCGACAGCGCTATTCAGAACCGCGTCCGGTTTGTGCAGCACAATATTCTCAATGCACCTCCGGCAAGAAACCGGTTCGACCTTGTGCTTTGCCGCAATGTGCTGCTCTATTTTGACGCTGAAACGCGGGCGCATATCTTCGCACGGCTGCATGAGGCGATCCGATCCGATGGCTTCTTGATGTTGGGCGCTGGAGAGACCAGCGTTGGCCGCACTTCATGCTTCTCTCCATCCGGAGAAAGACCAAGCATTTTCGAGCCGGTTTCACGCTAAAGAGCGCCTCTGACCAGCCTCTGCAATTGATTAATTTGAATTACGTTTATTGGTAAAGATCGAGTTTACAATTCTTTAGCCAATTCCATTTATCCCCCTGCGTTGAAGTATCTTCAAAGTGCAATCTGGTGGAGAGATAGTGGAGCCAAACGCGACCAAAGATGATCTGCCAACGGTCATGCGCATCGTAGCGCCTTTGCTCGCCCTTGCTGTGCTCAGCGGGGTGATCATTCTGGTCGTCTTTCTCAGCGACAGCATCGAATTTGTCTCACCATCCGCGCTCTTTATCTCTTGCGCCATTGTGTACGCAGCAACCATCTTTTTCCTCAGCCGTGCCAGCATTGCCAAGGTCCGCAAACTGGAAGAGCTCAGCCTCACCGATGGTCTGAGCGGCTTGCCCAACCGGCGAGCGCTCCACTCTGACATTGAAGAATTGGACGGAAACGCAAAGGAAGTCGCCCTTGCGCTGGTCGATCTTGACGGGTTCAAACAAGTCAACGATCATTTCGGTCACGATGTTGGCGACAAGCTGATTGTCAAATGTGCCGGGATATTGCGCGGCCTGTGCCAAACAGATGCGCGCTGTTATCGTCTGGGCGGGGACGAATTCGCGATCGTCATGGTCGACCCGCTGGCAGGAACGATCCTTGAAGGCATGTGCCGCAATCTGATCAACCGCCTCGAAAAGCCGATTGTGATCGGCAGTCGCGAAATCACTGTGGGCGCCAGTATTGGTCTCTCGCGCTCAACCCAGCCTGATCTCAAATCTTCGTCGGAACTGCTGCGTCAAAGTGATGTCGCAATGTACGAAAGCAAGCGCGCGGGGAAGATGCGCTGCACCTGGTTTTCGGCCAATTTCGATAAGCAGCGCGAACTTTCGAAAGAGCTCGATGACAAGATCCGCGAAGCCTTGCGGGTGCAAGAATTTTCTATCGAGTATCAGCCGCTTCTTTGCGCAGATACACGCGAGATTGTTGCAGTTGAGGCATTGGTTCGCTGGAAAGACAAAAGCGGTCACAGCGTCCCTGCTGATAAATTTGTGCCTGCCGCGGAAGAATCGGGACTGATCAAGCCATTGGGATTGTGGGTCTTACGCCAAGCCTGTCAGGACGCATTGAACTGGCAAGGCATCGCCTTGTCCGTCAATATTTCTGCCACTCAATTGCGCAATCCCGAATTTAAGATCAAGCTGGGGCAGGTGCTGGAAGAAACTGGCTTCCCTGCCGAGCGGCTAGAGTTGGAAATCACCGAAACCTCGCTCATCGCCGATCCAAAGCTTGCCCATCGCAGCCTCGACATGCTCCGTGGCTTCGGGATCAAATTCTCGCTCGATGATTTTGGAACGGGCTTCGCCTCGGTTGGATTTCTGCGCCAGTTTCACTTTCAAAAGCTCAAGCTCGACCGCACGATGGTGGTGGGAGCGTGCGAAGATGAGAGCACCCGTGCGATGCTTATTTCCAGTGTGACCGTTGCCAGGGCGCTCAAGATGGAAGTGACCGCTGAGGGTGTCGAAACCGAACAGCAAGCCGAATTGGCCCGCGCCGCGGGTTGCGACCAGTTGCAAGGCTGGCTCTTCTATAAATCTATGCCGGCCAAGCAGATTGACCTTCTGCTTACTCCAGACGAACCGGCCACAAAACAAAGCGCGTAAGGATCAAGGGGGATCCAAAATGATGGAACAAGCGACTGCTGATGCAATGGCCGTAGCGCCTACTCAATCAAGCAATCACGCGCTGGCTGCAACGCCATCGCGCGGCCTCTTGGGATGGTTTGATGACAAACCCCTTAAAGGTAAGATCCGCTTAATCTTCGGCACATTTCTTGCGCTTGTGCTGGCAGTAAACCTTGTGCTCGCTTTCGGTCTTTCCGAGCTCTACGGGCGTTACAACACCCATTCCGAAGTTCGCAATGCGGTCTTTGCAACCAGCGAGCTGCAAACTGAAGCGACCGCAATGCGTTACGATGGAATGCGCTATGTTTTGGCGATGGAAGCAGAAACCCTTGAGCGCCGGCAAAACAGCGTAAAGAGCGCAAGAGAATTGATGGTCACCATCAAGCAAGGGGTCGATACAGGCGCCTCCGAGCTAGCGCAGAAAGAAGCGACCATTCGCGATGAGTTCGATCAGTACAACCGCACTTTTGAGAGCTTGCGTGGGAAGGTCGAGCGCGATGGTGAAACCAGTGCCAACACCAAGCTGGCTTATAGTCTGGCTGAACAGGGTGACACGCTTCTAAACTCGGTCGACAGCTTCAAACGAGATCTCCTCGCTATCGATGAGGATATGCAGAAAACCGGCCTCGCCTTTTTCTTCAATATGGTATTCATTGTCCTCTTCCTCAGCGCGCTCGCAGCGATAGTGATGGCATTGGGCCTTCGATACATCTCGAAGAATTTTGCCAACAAAGTAGTCGAGATCAGCGATGCAATGAACCAGCTCACGGTCAATGATCGCAGTTTCGAACTGGATGGGGCAGAGCGAAAAGACGAGATTGGCCAGATGGTTCTAGCCGTTGAGCAATTTCGCGAAGCGGGCGCAGAATTTGAAAAGATGGCTACTGAGCGTGCTGAACGTGCAGAGGAGAAATCCCGCATTCAAGCCGAGCGCGAGCAGGAGCGCCTTGAGCTAAAGGCGAAGGAGGATGCCATTCTGGCTGCGCTGGCTGATCGGTTTGAGAAGACGGTTGGTGAAGTTGTCAGCGGCGTCGCATCGGCATCGAGCCAGCTCCAAGATACGGCGTCCAACATGGCCGAGAAAGCCGAAGCCTCAACAAAGCAAGCCGCCCAGGTTGCAACGTCAATTGAGGAGGCCAATGCGGGTGCGACTTCAGCGGCAGCTGCCAGCGACGAGTTTGCCATGTCTATCGGCGAAATCAGCCGTCAAGCTGCATCGTCTGCAGAGCTGGCCCGCAAGGCGACAGATTCGGCCAAGGAAGCCGACCAGACGATTTCCGCTTTGTCGGATTCTGCCGAACAGGTCGGCGAAGTGGTGTCGCTGATCCACACGATCGCCCAACGCACCAATCTGCTCGCGCTCAACGCGTCAATCGAAGCAGCGCGCGGCGGTGAGGCGGGGCGCGGATTTGCCGTGGTTGCATCGGAAGTGAAAGAGCTGGCGATGCAAACAAGCCGCGCGACCGATCAGGTCTCGCAGCAAATCGAGGCAATGCAAAACACTACCGGAGCAAGCGTGAATGCGCTGCGCTCAATTGCCAATCAAGTTGAGCAACTTGAGAGCACCGCAGTCTCAATCGCATCGGCGGTTGATCAGCAGTCTGTGGCAGGGCAAGACTTGGCACGCAGCATCGATCTTGCAGCGCGTAGCTCGGATAGCGTCTCCAGCCATATCGAAGACGTGCGCGAATTGTCCCTGTCAACCGGCAGCGCGGCCTCGCAAGTCCTCTCCTCCTCAACCGACCTTGAGGAACAAGCGAGCGCATTGCGTGATTACGCCGACGAGTTTCTCAAACGCATTCGCGCAGGCTAATCCCAGTTCGCGATATTCCAAGAGCGGTTTTCATGCGCGCCTCCCATCCTATATAGAGGTTTCTTGAAGGAGCCTGTCCCCTGCCGTTTTTAACCGAGAACGAAGCGCTGCTCAGATTGTTCGGCTTTGCGGGCTGTCTTTTGGTGTTCGCTGCGCTGGAGGCTTGGCGACCACAAAAGGCGCGCACTGTGCCGCGCACGGCCCGCTGGCTCACCAATGGTTTGCTGACAGTGCTCAATACCGCCGCATTGCGCTTGGCTGTGCCGCTGCTTGCGGTTGGAACGGCTGCATGGGCAGAAGATGCTGGCCTGGGGCTATTCAATGTGTGGGATGCGCCGCTTTGGCTGACAGTGCCGGCGACGGTCATTTTGCTGGATCTGGCAATCTATGCCCAGCATGTCGCTCTGCACAAAGTGCCGTTCTTGTGGCGCTTCCACAAGGTGCACCATGTCGATACCGAGATCGATGTCACAACGGGCCTGCGTTTTCATCCGCTCGAGATCGTTGCCTCGATGGCGTATAAGATGGGATGCGTCGCCGTGCTGGGTGCCCCTGTCGAAGCAGTGATAATGTTCGAGATCGTGCTCAATGCCTCAACGCTGTTCAATCATTCGAACCTTAGGCTGTCTGGAAGGATGGATCGTCTCTTGCGCGCAGTGATTGTGACGCCGGATATGCACCGCGTTCACCACTCTACATTCGAACGTGAGACCAACAGCAATTACGGTTTCTTCCTCAGCATCTGGGACAGGCTGTTTCGCACGCACAGGCGCGCACCTGCAGAGCCGTTGGCAACAATGGCCATTGGCCTTGCCGAACATCAAGATGCCCGGCCCAGCTCGCTTCTTTGGAGCCTCGTTCTGCCTTTCCGACGATAACCAAAGCTATCTCGTCGTACAGAATAGACTTGCTATTTGTGTGGCTATTTCGGTGGTTGCGGGAGTTGGATTTGAACCAACGACCTTCAGGTTATGAGCCTGACGAGCTACCGGACTGCTCCATCCCGCGTCACCATCTGTCTGGCTTAAAGCGCCAGTGCCGACCTGTGTCGGCCCGGCTATCCTCGCACCTTCGGCGGTGCGGGCGGCCAGTCGGCCTTGCGGATCTTGCGGATCCGATCGGCCTTTGCCTCTGTTACCCCAGAGACACCAAAAGGGCCAACCTACAAGGCCAGCCCTTTTGACAAGTGAATGGGTTTTTTCCCGCGCTCTCAACCAACTCGCTAATGCACAAGCTGCAATGCCTGGCGGCGACCTACTCTTCCATGCCTTAAGACATAGTACCATCGGCGCTGTCCGGTTTCACGGCCGAGTTCGAGATGGGATCGGGTGGGGCACAGACGCTATGACCACCAAGCAATGAAGCTTGTGCAGAAACATGCGGTTGAATGCGGGTTTAAATCGATGCACCAATTATGGTGTTGGGCGTATCTGGCTTGAGGACAATTCTTCTCACCAACGCAAGACCTACCAAGCGGCAGGACTGTCGTTGACAGTGCGAACTCTCAAGCGCGACAGAACTATTAGGACCGGTTAGCTCCACGCATTACTGCGCTTCCACACCCGGCCTA
>CAZJAG010000005.1:0-10421 GCA_964543735.1 uncultured Porphyrobacter sp.
CGGTTATTGAAAACGCTGGTGCCGCTTAGCAGACTCGAACTGCTGACCCCATCATTACGAATGATGTGCTCTACCAACTGAGCTAAAGCGGCACAGTCAGGGCGGGAGTGGCTGGCCGCCCAAGTGTTGGCCACCCTTCTAAAGAAAAAGGATGGAGGCCCGAGCCGGAATCGAACCGGCCTAGACGGATTTGCAATCCGCTGCGTAGCCACTCCGCCATCGGGCCATCCGGCTTTGTAGAACCGGAAGCGCGCCACTAGCGCCTCTCATGGCGCATGGCAATCATGCAATTGCTTTCTGGACGTTTGCGCGCAATGGGCTAGTGCTCGCTCGCATTATGAGCATTGCAAATTTGATAGACCCGATCACGGGCAAAGACGGGCCGATCGCTCTTGAAGGGGCACAAGACTGGATGCAGGGCCGCACGCTTTATGGCGGGGCGTCTGCGCTGATCGCCTACACCCATGCGCAGCGGGCATTTGACGGCCTGCCGCCGCTCAGAGCAGCGCAAATCGGCTTTGTCGCTCCGGTGGGAGAGACGATCGAGCTGTCGGCAAGCATTGTGAGACAAGGCCGCAATGTGACGCAGGTGCGAAGCGAGATCCTGAGCGATGGGAAAGTCGCTCTGACCGCCTTCTTGCTGTTTGGCACCAGCCGCGATGCCAATGCACAGCGCGCCGCCGATGCGGCTGAAGACTGGCCGGGCGCGCCCGCTGAGAATGCCCGCGCCATGGAAGGGCAAGGCCCATCATTCATCCAGAACAATTTCGAGCTGCGTTATGGCCAAGCCAAGGGCGAGGATCACGGTGCAGCGATCCGGCGCTGGGCGCGGCTGACCGGTGAGCATGCGCTCGACCCGATCAGCCAGCTGGTGCTGATGGGTGACGTGATGCCTCCCGGAGCGATGCGGATCATGCAGCGCATGGGCCCGATCAGCTCGATCAATTGGTCGTTCAACGTGCTTGAGCCGGAAGCGGCCTCAGAAGACGGTTGGTATCTGGCGGAGAATGCCAGCCAGCACGCAGATAGCGGCTATTCAAGCGAGCGATTGCGGATGTGGGACACCAAGGGCCGCCAAGTGCTCGACGGCCTGCAATGCGTGGCGATTTTCGGTTGATTAGTATCGCTAGGCCGTAACCGCGCTACACGTCAGCGAATTTGGGCGTGCGCTTTTCCATACCGGCCATCACCGCCTCGACCTGATTGGGTTTACGGATGATCGCATCCTGCTCGATGCTTTCCTCCAGCAAAATGCCGTCCATATCGCGCTCATGCATTCCCGCATGCAAACGCTTGGCAGCGCGGATCGCATGCGGATTGCGGTTGGCGATATCATTGGCAATCTCGGTCGCGCGGGCGAGTGGGTCATCGTCAACATAGGTGACAAGGCCCAGGCCCTGCGCCTCCTCGCCAGAAAACTCGCGATTGGTGTAGACCAGCTCGCGCAGCACATCATCACGCACCAGCCCGCGCCACAAGGCATAGCCGCCCATATCAGGCACCAGCCCCCATTTCATTTCCATGATTGCCATACGGGTTTGCGGATGAGCGATGCGGATATCCGCGCCGCTGGCGATTTGCATCCCGCCGCCAAAACATACGCCGTGCAAAGCCGCAATTACCGGAACGCCGAGCTTGCGCCATTGCATCGCGACCTGTTGCGGACGATTGGCGTTGCCATGGGTACGCTCTGTCAGCGCTGGCGCATCATCGCCCACCGGATTAGCAAAGTTGGAGAGATCAAGGCCGGCACAAAAAGCCTTGCCCTCGCCTGAGAGGACCACCACACGCAGCCCCTCCATTTTCTCCAGCGCCTCGCCAACAGCTATGATCTGATCGAACATCTTGTGATCAAGTGCATTCATCTTGTCAGCGCGCACCAGCCGGACCTGCGCCACACCATTGTCAGCCAGATCGATCGTTATGCGGTCGTTGGTGAGATCGGTCATGTTCATTTGCCTCTTTGTCTTCCTTGACCACACAGGTGACAAATCAGCGCAGTTAAGTCTACCCTACAATCAGCGAGCCGTTTCCAGCATAAATGCACTTGGCCCCGGCAGCGCGTTGAGAAAATAGTCACCGTTAGTATCTGTGGCCAGCAATCCATCAAGGCCAAAGGCGCTCAGCTTGGCTCTGGTCCTCGCGACATGGACGGCAACCGTATTGGTCTCCGGCTCGTGGGGGACACGCCATACCTCTGCCAGCAAGATGCGGCGCGAGAAGGCAATTCCGGGTGCTTCGGCAAGAAACCACAAGAGCTCAAATTCTCGCGGGAAAAGATGCAGCCATCTTGCGTCAATCCGACCATCGCGGTGAAACAAATCGAGTGTCAGGTCGCCAACTTCGCGAAAACGCGGCAGCATTTCCCGCCCATCAAGCCACCTTTGACGCTGGACGGTTACAGTCACAACTTCGCCCCTGAGCGACTGACGGGTAAAATCCAGACAACCGGCGTTTGATGCACAAATGGACTTTTAGAGCTTTTGGTGCGTTCACACATCAAAATCGTCACGCTATTTTTCAATAAAACATCAGGAAACTGCATCTTCATTTGTGAATAGACCTTTATAACCCCGCCTATTCCAACATTTTACAGCAGTTATTGTTCCTTAATACTTTATCAGCCTGCCAAAAAGTAAGATATTTTCAAAACGTCATTCCCGAATAGCGGTAGGCTTTTTGCGTCTTTTGCCTAAAGCAGGTTGGCGGCCACTTCTTCGAGCGAAACACCCGCATAGGCAATCAATAGCGCTATTGCGAAAAGACTGGCGGACAATCCCAAGATTGTAAGCAGCCTCTTCCATGGTGATGCCAGCTCGACCACAGGATGCAGACTTACCAAGGTGAGGCCCGTCGCGAGAGGCTCCGCCGGATAGTTTGGAATAGTTGATCGAGGAATGGCGGCCATTTCGAAGAATGGCGATCCAACGGTCAAACGCGCGGCCTTGCCCGCATTCGGCGCATGGAGAATGCTTTTGCGATATTGCTCCACCAACTCGGGCAGATTCTCTGTCTGAAAGATGTCTTTGAGCGCGCGGATATGCTGATTGACGCGGGTTTCAGACATGCCCAAATCCTGAGCGATGACCTTGATCGACATCCGTCGGTCAATCCGCTGCATAACATCGCGCTGTCTGTCGGTTAGCTCGCGCATTGAGCCTACCATCGCCCCCTTTGTTGCCCCCTCGCGTTAGCCATCACAGCCCCGCCTCAGGCCTGCTCTTTATGCCGCAGAGCTGTTGATCCCGAGTTGCGCGAAATAGCGCTTAACGTTGCGTGCCGCCTGCCTAAGGCGTTGCTCGTTCTCGACCATCGCGATGCGGACGAAGCCTTCGCCCTCCTCGCCATAGCCCACGCCGGGCGCCACAGCGACTTTCGCCTCGGTCAGCAATTGCTTGGAAAATTCGAGACTGCCCATATCTTTGACTGCGGGCGGTAAAGGCGCCCAAGCGAACATCGAGGCGGGCGGCGGCGGAATATCCCAGCCCGCGCGCGCAAACGCTTCGACCATCACATCGCGGCGTTTGTGATAGCGCAGGCGGTTCTCCTCAACACAGTCCTGCGGCCCGTTGAGCGCCGCACAGGCCGCAGCCTGAATAGGTGTGAACGCACCATAGTCGAGATAGGATTTGACGCGGCTCATCGCTGCGATCAGCTCCTGATTGCCAACAGCAAAGCCCATCCGCCATCCGGCCATGGAATAGGTTTTGGACATGCTGGTAAACTCGACCGCGACATCTTTGGCGCCCTTCACCTGCATGATCGAGGGCGTGGGATTACCGTCAAAATACAGCTCGGAATAGGCAAGATCGGAAAGAATCCAGACCTTGTTCTCGCGCGCCCATTCAACCAGCCGCTCGTAAAAAGCGAGATCGACAACTTCGGCCGTTGGATTGGAAGGATAGTTCACCACCAAGACGCTGGGCCGAGGGACTGTAAAGTTCATCGCGCTTTCCAGCGCTTGCCAATATTCTTCGTTCGGCGTGGTCGGAACGGCGCGGATTGTCGCGCCCGCAATGATAAAGCCGAATGTGTGGATCGGGTAAGACGGGTTGGGCGCAAGCACCACATCACCAGGCGCAGTGATCGCATTAGCAAGACTGGCTAGCCCTTCTTTCGAACCCATTGTCACGACCACTTCGCGCTCGGCATCGATATCGACACCAAAACGGCGGGCATAATAATTGGCCTGAGCGCGCCTGAGGCCCGGAATACCTTTTGATTGCGAATAACCATGCGCATCAGGCTTTTGCGCAACCTCGCACAGCTTTTCGATCACATGCGGCGGAGGCGGCTGATCAGGGTTGCCCATGCCGAGATCGATAATATCCTCGCCCGCCGAACGCGCCGCGTGCCGCATCGCATTGACCTCTGCGATGACATAGGGGGGCAGGCGCTTCATTCGGTAAAATTCTGAGTCCATCATCCGGCTTTGCTGTTTGTATCTACGTGTCTTGAGTTCAAACTTCGGGAACCCTTGTAGGAATCCCGCATTGGAAGTGTATCTAGGCGAATAACGGTCGCACTGGAAAGTGAAATTCGCTAAAGTTTCGCCCGCCTCTTCGCTTGATGGATGATTGCAATGGCACAAGACAAAAATGGAATGTTTGGCGCACAAAGCGAACATTTCCGCGCATTTTTCGACATGCAGGGCGAGGCGATGCGCGAGTTGATGGGGCAAATCGCATCGGGCGATGAGGATGCTGGCCTTGCACCTGCGTCCATGCCGTCAGCTGAAGATATGGCACAATGGGCGGCGACAGCGGGTGAACTTCAGCAGATTTGGCTAACCTTTCTGCAAGAACGCGCGAGCGAGGCGACCAAAGGACGCAATTTGCTCGATCCGGCGCAATGGATGGTGATGACAGAAGCGCTCACCAAAACCATGCCCAAAGCGCCGCTCGAAACCGCGCAAAAGGCGGCGCAGGATACTGTGGCGATCTGGCAAAGTGTCTTCACTCAATTCACCAAGCAGCCTGAGTTGCAAGCGCAAGGGATCGACACGTTGTTGCCACGCAAGGATCGCCGCTTTGCCGATCCCGCGTGGCAATCGCATCCCGGATTTGCCCTGCTCCACCAGACCTATCTGATGCTGGCCGAGTATTTCTCAAAAGCGGTGAGAGATGTCGACGGGCTGGACGCTGGCAAAAAACAACAGCTGGAGTTTGCAATGCAAGCTCTGGTCGAGGCGATGAGCCCTGACAATTTCCTCGCCACCAATCCGGTCGTGATGCAGCGCACGATGGAAACCAAGGGGCAGAACCTCGTCAAGGGGATGAAGCATCTGGTGACTGATCTGAAGAGGGGCCAGCTCACCCATACCGATCCCAATGCATTTACTCTGGGAAAGAACCTTGCCGCATCGCCGGGCAAGGTTGTGCATGAGACCGAATTATACCAGCTGATCCAGTATTCGCCCTCTACCAAGGATGTGTTGGAAGTGCCGCTGGTGATCTTCCCGCCATGGATCAACCGCTTCTACATCCTCGATCTCACACCCAAGAAAAGCTTCATCAAATGGGCGGTCGATCAGGGACTGACAGTTTTCGTGGTCAGCTGGAAATCAGCCGACAGCTCGATGAAAGATGTGGTCTGGGACGATTATATCCGCAGCCAGATCGATGCGATTGACCAAGTGCGCGAGCGGCTGAAAGTCCCGCAAGTCCACACAATCGGCTATTGCGTAGCAGGCACGACTTTGGCTGCGACCTTGGCAGTTCTCGCGCGGCGCGATGAGAGCGACAAAGTCAAAAGCGCGACTTTCTTCACTGCGCAGGTTGATTTTGAGCGCAGCGGCGAATTGAAGAATTTCATCGAGGATGGCCCGCTCGGCATGGTCGAGCAATTGTCAGGCGATGGCTATTTGGACGGGCGCTATCTTGCTGCGACTTTCAACGCATTGCGCGGAAAGGATCTGATCTGGAACTACGTCGTCAACAACTACCTGCTGGGTGAAGACTATCCCGCCTTCGACCTGCTGCACTGGAACGGCGATGTGACCAATCTGCCCGCCAAGTGGCACGGCGCCTATTTGCGCGACCTTTATCGCGACAACAAACTGGTGCAGCCCGATGCTCTTTCGGCAGATGGCACGCCGATTGACCTGACACAGATCAAAACGCCCTGCTTCATTCAAGCGGGCAAGGAAGATCACATCGCCCCTGCAGAAAGCGTATGGCGCGCGACCGAACATTTTTCTGGCGAGACCGAGTTCATGCTGGCAGGATCAGGCCATATTGCTGGCGTCGTTAATCCACCGGCCGCGGGCAAGTACCAATATTGGCTGGGCGATAGCGGAGCGGAATCGCTCAATGCCTTTGTCGAAAGTGCCAAGGAGCATCCAGGCAGCTGGTGGCCGCATTGGCTCAGCTGGCTGCATGGTCAAGACGATGCAAAAGTGGCCGCGACAGGCAAACGCAAGCCGGGCGGGCGCGGCGATAGGGTGATCGAGGACGCGCCCGGCCGCTATGTGAAGTCACGCTAAGCACCTGACAACCCGTCCATTTCCATAATTTTGTGCACTGCACAAAAAATGCTTGACTTCGCAGCTGCAATGCGTATTTTGTGCATCGCAACATAAGACGAGGTTCACATGGCTACCAACGCCACATCAAAAATCGATGCTGCTGCTGAAAAGGCATATGCCGAAGCGGCTGCCCAAACGACAAGCAAACCGGCAACAAGCAAACCGGCAACCAAAGCAGCGCCAGCGAAGAAGGCTCCGGCGAAAGCAGCGGTCGCCAAGAAAGGGGCCCCTGCGAAGAAGGCTCCTGTCAAGAAGCCTGTGGCCAAGAAGCCAGTCGCAAAGAAGGCCGCCCCTAAAAAAGCAGCTGTGAAGAAGGCTCCAGTTAGGAAAGCCGCTGCAAAGAAAGCCCCTGCAACGAAAGTCGCAGCGAAGAAGGCGGCTCCTAAAAAGACTGCTGCGAAGAAAACCGCAGCGAAGACCACCACGGCGGCCAAACCCGCCAAGACCATCAAGGAAACTATCATGGCAAAAGCTGAAAAAACTGACATCACCGGTTCGGCCAAAGAAATGGCTGCTGACGTTCAAGAGCGCGTGAAAACTGCTGCTGCGAAAACTGCTGAGTTCGCTGGCGATCTCAACGAGTTTAACAAGGGCAACCTCGAAGCTGTTGTCGAATCGGGCAAGATCCTCTTCGCTGGCGCTCAGGAAATGGGCCGCGAACAGCTCGCAACCGGCAAGAGCGTTGTTGAAACCGTCACCGAAGATGCCAAGAAAATGGCTGGTGTGAAGTCACCGACCGAGCTGGTTCAGCTGCAAGGTGAGCTGGCACGTCGCAATCTCGACGCTGCAATCTCCTACGGTTCAAAGCGCACCGAAGCATGGCTCAAGCTGACGGGCGAAGCATTCGCTCCGATCCAGGGCCGTGTGAGCGTTGCTACCGAGAAATTCTCGAAAGCTGCCTAAACGCTGCACCGCTTCTGCCTGAACGGGCGGAGCATGCAAGAATTCGGGCTGGTTCGACCAAAGGGTTGAACCGGCCCTTTTCTTTGCCCGTTATCCGCCCAACAGAGCCAATCCCGATGCATTTTTCTGCCTTGGCAAAAATGGCTGCTTGCAGTTCGCCGCCTGCATACGATATTGGCCTCGTGCTGATGCAGAATTCCTTCCCCCTAAACGCTGAGCCGATCGAGCTTCTTGTGCTGCCCCTCATGGCCGAAGACGGCGATGATGATGCGGATAGCGATTCCGAAGTTGGCGTTGCCACCAAGACGAAAGCCAAACCCAAGAAGCCCAGCCAGTACAAGGTGCTGATGCTCAACGATGACTACACACCGATGGAATTTGTCGTGATGGTTTTGAAGCGGTTTTTCGGAATGGATCTGGAGCAGGCGACACGGGTCATGTTGCACGTCCACCAAAAGGGCGTGGGTGTGTGCGGAATATTCCCTTATGAAGTGGCCGAAACCAAGGTCAATCAGGTGATGGATCTGGCTCGGCAGAACCAGCATCCCTTGCAATGCACTCTGGAAAAAGCCTGAATTCCAACGTGCTCTTTTCGCTCGAGGATGACCGCAGCCGATTTTCGCGCTAGAGGGGCATTTCAAGTCTTTCATTGCAACGGTAACGCCGCGCCAACGTGTTCAATTTTATTCCCAGCATTGACCGCTATATTTTCCGGCTGGTGATCTTCCCCATGCTCGGCGTGTTTGCGCTTGCCGCAAGCTTGCTGCTGCTCGACAAGATGCTGCGCCTGTTCGATTTTGTCGCGGTCGAAGGCGGGCCGATTGCGGTCGTCTTCAAGATGCTGGGGGCGCTGATACCCGAATATGCCAGCCTCGCTATCCCGCTGGGGCTGTTGCTGGGCATTTTGCTGGCATTCCGAAAACTCGCCACCTCAAGCGAGCTCGATGTGACCCGCGCGGTGGGCCTTAGCTACAATCGCCTGTTGCGCGTCCCCTATGCGATCACGCTGGTGCTGGTCGCAGTCAATGTGGCGCTGGTCTTCTATGTCCAGCCGGTCAGCCGCTATTATTACGAGCAGATGGAATATGAGCTGCGTTCGGGCGCTTTGGGCGCATCGATCAAGGTTGGCGAGTTTACGACGCTGAAAGACCGGATGGCTTTGCGGATCGAGGCGAGTGAGGATGAGGGGCGGCGACTGATCGGCATTTTCGCCCGCGTTGCCAATTCCAAGGGGCAGGTGCTGTCAATCTCGGCTCGCGAAGGCTCCTTCCTTGCCACCAGCGACAGCCCGGACACGATCATCCTTCGCCTATCGGACGGAACCATCGTGCAGGATGCCGATAACGAGACACCGCGCGTCCTCAGCTTTAGCCGCCATGATTTGCCGATTGATCTGCCGCGCGTCGAAGAGTTCCGCGAACGCGGCGATGCAGAGCGAGAATATATCCTGCCCGAATTGTTATCGATCGGCTGGAGCGACACCGAGACAGAGGAGAAACGCGACGCTTCGCAAGCCAGCTTCAACTTCAGACTGGTCGAAGTGGTGATGATGCTCTTGATGCCGCTCTTGGCGGTCGCGCTCGCGATACCGCCCAAACGATCGAGCAGCGCCTTGGGCGTCTTCGTCTCGATCATTATGGTCGTCTCCTATCACAAGATAAACCAATATGGCGAAGACATCGCAGCGCTGGGACGGGTTGACCCGATCATTGCGCTGTGGGGGCCGTTTGTGGTCTTCGCCGCGCTGATATTATGGATGTATTACCGCGTCGCCTATGTGCCGGGCGGACAAGCGATTGGCGCACTGGAAAGCGGCTTTGCCAAGCTGAGCAAGCTGGTGCGCGGATTGTTCAAACGGCGCAAGCCAGCCTCTCGCGCTGCGCTCGAAACGGCTCCGGCGGAATAGGTCTTAAGCCACAATGCAACTCGACTTTTTCCCATCCAGCACGCTGACGCTTTACCTTGCGAAGATGTTCGTCGTCCGCATCTTTGCAGTGCTCGTGATGCTGGTGCTGGTGCTGATGATGCTCGATCTCTTGTCAAATAGCGGCGAGATTTTGGCGGTTGAGGGCAATGGCCAGGGCGAGCTGCTGACCTATGCCTCGCTGCGCATTCCGCAGCTAATATCGCGCTTCCTGCCCTATTCGGTATTGCTGGCGACATTGATTACGCTGGTCACGCTCAACCAGAATTCGGAAGTGATCGCGATGAAAGCGGCGGGCCTTTCCGCACATCAAGTGCTCGCGCCATTGCTGCTCACCGCAGCCTTTGTCGCCTTTATCAGCTTCGGCTTCAATGAGCGGGTTGTGACCCGTGCGACCGCAACGCTCAAGGCTTGGGAGGCGAGCGAATATGGCCCCGTTCCAGAAGACTCAGGCGTGCGCGCCAATGTCTATCTGACCGATGGGGAGGACATTCTTTCCGCCGCCACGATCACTGGCTCTGGCGAAAACATCGTAATGCGCGATGTCTCTTGGTATGATCGCGGCGAGAATGGACTAATCCAGCAGCAAATGCGCGCGGGCGAGGCGCGCTATGCCAATCCGGGCTGGCGATTGATGGAGCCGGAAAGCTTCAATGTCGCAAGCGCTACGGCTGAGCAGCTCGACAGCATGGTGGTGGGGCAAACGCTCACACCGGACCGGATTGATCTGCAATCGGTTGATCCTGATGCGCTATCTTTTCAGGATTTGAAGCGCACGATTGATGCCTATGAATCGGTAGGGCGGCGAACCACGGAGCTTCGCGCGAAATGGTGGCACAAGCTGTCCGGCCCGCTCTCGGCATTTCTGATGCCATTGCTCGGCGCAATCGCCGCCTTTGGCCTAGCGCGTTCGGGGCAATTGCTGGTGCGTGCGATCATCGGAATGGCGCTGGGCTTTGCCTATTTCGTGGTCGACAATGCAGCGCTGGCGATGGGCAATTTCGGGGGCTATCCGCCTTTGCTCGCGGCATGGGCGCCGTTCTTCCTGTTTTTGCTGGTGGGCGAGAC
>CAZJAG010000005.1:10521-12920 GCA_964543735.1 uncultured Porphyrobacter sp.
CTGCCCAGCTCTTTGCGCAAGCGGCGATGCGCCTCGGGCAGATCGTGATAGGGCATGGATGGCATCAGATGATGCAATGCGTGATAGCGCAGGCCAACCGGCGCCCAGACCTCTGCAATGCGGCCCGGCGGCGGGACATTCACACTGTCGAGGAATTGCGCGGTCACCGTCATCGGATCACCCTCATTCTCCCACAAATGCGCCACCAAAGTGCGCAGCTGATTAAGAACAGCGGTGAGCGAAACAATCGCCAGCGCGATCAGCAAGGGTCTTAGCCCGATCACTTGCGTCGAGCCGATGACCACCCACGCCCAGACAAAGCCAGCCGTCTCCTGCCAAAGCACGCGTCTTTTGAGCGCACCTGTCGGCGGCTTGCGGCGGAAGTCGGGATTGATCGAGAGCGAGGATGCACGCTCCCACAAAGCTTTGCGGATAGGCGGAATTATCGCGCCCAATGGCACAAGCACAGCGAAACGCAGCAACAGAGCAATCGGCGCGAGCAAGGCCACGATCACGAACAGCGGCAGCGACCACGGCTTCATCAGCGCGAGCGGCAGATATTCCGGGTCCTCGATCGTGCCATATTGCGTGCGCTTGTGATGCAGCGTGTGAACGCCTTCATACATGAAGCTGGGCGTCAGCAGAGGAATACCCACAATCGCGTTCCAGCCAAGCCGGAAACCGGGCAAGGCGTCGCGGTGGATATGGGTTAGCTCGTGGATAAACATCAGCGCTCGGTAAAGCGCGAGCGAGGCGATCAGGCCTGCAACAATCGCTATCGGCAAGCTGGGGGTCAAAACTGCTATAGCAATCCCTGCATATCCCAATCCGGCAGACGCCAGCATGTCGGGCCAGTAGATGCTGCCCTTGGCCTCGCCCAAATCCTTGGTCAGCTCGCGAGCGGCCTTGAGCATTTCCTTATCATCTTGCGAGACAAATTGCGCACGGTGCGCGCGCACGCCCTCGCCGGCTGGGGCGCGATGGTCAGTCATAGGATCGAGTGTTTGCGACATATTGATGAGGGCACTTACAGCATATTGGCGGATAAGGACAATTGATGAGTTCCCATCAGTGTGATCGGAACGCCCGTTCGCATGACCTTAGGGGCGCTTGACTTGAGCGGCGCTTTCTTTTCAGAGATACGGCCAAGCGAGCGAAGGGGACGCATTTTGGCGGATAGCAATCTGGTGATCGAACGGGCCGATGGCAAGAAAGGCCGCGCCGAATTTGTCGATCTGGGCCGCGAATTTGCTGCTCGCCTGCCGCATTCGGTGCCGCAATTGCGCTCTGAGATGCTTGAGCTGGTTGATCCGGCGAAGAACCCTTTCTTCGGCCATGCGCGCGCGCAATTGTTCATCGCCAAACGAGGAGGCCAGCCGGTCGGGCGCATATCAGCCTCGATTGATGAGCTGGCCTTGGCTATGCCCGCCGAGCAGGGATTTGGGCCGGGCACGGGCAATTTCGGCTATTTCGATGCAGAGGATGATGAGGTTGCTTGCGCCTTGCTCGAAGCGGCGGAAGGCTGGCTGCGCAAAGAGGGCATGACCCGCGCGCTTGGCCCGATTTCCATGTCCGTGTGGGAGGAGCCCGGTCTGCTGGTGCGCGGCGAGGATCATGCGCCCATGATCATGATGGGACATCATCCATCGCATTATCGCGGCTGGATCGAGGGTGCAGGCTATACCAAGGTCAAATCGCTTTACACCTATGATCTGGATGTCTCCAATGAGTTCCCACCCATGGTGCAGCGCATAGTCAAAAGCGGGCAGCGCAATAGCCGCGTAAACGTCCGCAGGGTCGATAAATCGCGCTGGGATGCAGAAGTTGCCATCGTGATGGAAATTCTCAATGATGCCTGGTCGGACAATTGGGGCTTTGTGCCCTTCACACCTGAAGAAGTTGCCCATGCCGGCAAGAAGCTCAAGCCGATCATTTTTGAAACGCTGAACCGCATTGCCGAAGTGGATGGCAAACCGGTCGCCTTCATGCTGACCTTCCCCGACATCAATCAGGTGCTCAAGAAAATCGACGGAAAGCTGTTGCCCTTTGGCTGGTTCCATATGCTCAAATGGCTGCGCAAACCGATTGGCGCGGGGATGCGTGTGCCGCTGATGGGTGTGCGCAAGGAAATGCACAATACTCGGCTTGCAAGCCAAATTGCCTTTATGATGATCAGCAATATCCGTGAGGAGGCTTCGGCCGAATATGGCTCGAAACGGGGCGAGATTGGCTGGATTCTCGATGACAATCAGGGAATGGTTGCGATTGCCGATCTGATCAAGAGCGAGATCAATCGCGAATATATCATCTTGGAAAAAGCGCTTTAGAGCGCTCACCCTGCTCCCAAATTCCCTGCTCGCAAATATGCCAGTCCCAAAATATGCCTGTCCCAAAATATG
>CAZJAG010000005.1:13020-50649 GCA_964543735.1 uncultured Porphyrobacter sp.
CAAATTCCCTGCTCGCAAATATGCCAGTCCCAAAATATGCCTGTCCCAAAATATGAAGGCCTCCACTCTTGCGAGTAGAGGCCTTCGGGATCATGTCACCTGCCGCTTGGACGGGAGGGGGGGTCTGGGCAGGGACATAAAGGAAATGCTCGGCTCGGAGATTGGTTCCCCGCCAAACGAGAAAAATTGCAAATTTTTCTGAAATTCTTTCAGAACACTGATTTTGCAGGATATTTTTCCTAACTTTCGTTAGCGAAATACAAGGCCTCACAATTCTATTGAGCTTCGAACCGTATCTGCATTGAATTTTGGACAGATTGCACTAATTCCTAGCCACGCCTGTCGGGGGTTGGCTCTGCGGCAAAGAGGGGGTTTCATGTCGATCAGCAAAAGCGTTGAGGGGCACCTCCCCTATCTTCGGCGTTATGCCCGCGCTCTTACAGGCTCTCAAACCAGTGGCGACGCTTATGTCCATGCAACGCTCGAAGCGGTGCTGGTTGATGAGACATTGCGTTCCTCGCTGAAAGACGGGCGAGTGGCGCTCTACCGTGCATTCAGCGCGATCTGGACAAGAATGCGCGAAGATGCGCTGGAATCTGCAAAATCTTCACAAGCCAGCGTGCATGAAAGTGCTACTCAAGAGCGGCTCGGCAAGATGACGCCGGTTAACCGGCAGGCCCTTTTGCTCACAACGCTTGAGGATTTCAGCATTTCTGATGCTGCCCGGATTTTGGGCTTAGACGCGCAGCAGGTCGAGGCCTTGATCCAAGAAACCATCGCCGAGATTGAGGCAGAAACTGCAACGCAAGTCCTTGTGATCGAGGATGAACCGCTGATCGCGATGCAATTGGAAGAGCTTGTGAAAAGGCTTGGCCACGAGGTTTGCGGCACGGCGGCAACGCGCACTCAGGCGCGCGATATAGCGAGCAAAACATCACCTGGAATGGTGCTGGCCGATATTCAGTTGGCCGATGGTTCATCCGGGCTCGATGCGGTTGACGATATTTTGGCGGATAGCGAAGTGCCGGTGATTTTCATTACAGCCTTTCCCGAGCGGCTGCTGACGGGAGAGCGCAGCGAGCCGACCTATCTGATCCCCAAACCGTTCGACGAGGCAACCGTTCGTGCTGCGATCAGCCAAGCGCTGTTCTTCCAGTCGGGCCAACCAGTCGCTTAAGCGCTGTCACCGCAAGGTGCGGCTTAAAGTTGCCGAACAGACGGCTGCTCACGGATCGCAAACTCATGCACTGGACGAACCGGAATTTTGAAGCGGCACACCAGCCCTTCAGGCGTGTAGTCCATCTCTGCCGCATATTGCAGTTCATGGGCTGATACCCGCTCGATCAGCTCGGTTCCAAAACCCTTGCTGCGCTCTTGGGAGACCTTGGGGCCGCCCTCCTCCTTCCACTCGATCACAGCAAGTTCGGAGCCCTCCAGCTGCCAGCTAATTGTTACGTGGCCACCGGGTTGGCTAAGCGCGCCGTGCTTGGCCGCGTTCGTCGCCAGCTCGTGAACCACCAGACCCAGCGACAATGCATCATTGGGCGACAGAGCCGTATCCGGCCCGATCAATTTGCAAGATCCGTCCCGCTCGGTCGCAAGCGAGCCTAGCTCGGCTGTTACAACCGAACGGATGGGCGTGGTGTTCCACTCTGACGCAGTCAGCAGATCATGGGTTGCGGAAAGCGCCCGCACCCGGCCCGAAAGCGAATCGGCAAACCCGTCAACCGTGCGGCTTCGCCCCCGTGTCAGCGCGATAATCGACAAGACGTTGGAGAGTGTATTTTTTGCGCGGTGGTTAAGTTCGCGCGTCAGCGAATCGCGGATCGAATTTTGTTCCTCGAAATACGCAAGCGAGCGCTGATCTTCCGCCGCTTGTTGGATGAGCAGCCGCATCACCACAGCGAGCAGCGCGGCGACCACAGTTCCCAGCACCAAAGTCTCAAGCGCTAGGGCTGAAAGCGAGCTAGCGTGATCGGATTCCACCTCAATCGTGAGGATATGATTGGCAATCTCGACTTCCTCGTGAACCAGATCCCCCGAAATATCGAAATTGTTGTGGGTGGCGAGGAGGTTCTCAGGCTTCGCTTCTCCGTCGTAAAGCCGCACATTGATCGATTGGCTGGCGGAAAGTGTCATTGCTGCTTTGAGAGATCGCTCCGCCCTAAAGGGACTAAAAATAAAGCCCTTCAATGCGCGATCAGCAGAATTCGCATCATAGACCGGCATCAAAACCAGAAATCCCGCCCCTTGGTCAGACGACCTGTTGGCTTTTTGGAGCTTTCCCGATGCAATGGGTTCCGCCGCATTTTCGGCAAGATCGATCGCTTTGCGGCGATTGGGCTCTGAATATAGGTCAAATCCCAGGCTTCTCAGATTGCCTTGCGTGGCTGGCTCAAGAAATGTCACCGGCACAAGGCGGTCGGCTTGCGTGCCTTTCGCAGATCGAATTTTAAGATTGCCGCCACTGGGCAGACTATGCCGCGTCTCGAAGGATGCGACTTCGTCTCTTGCAATCGCTTCGGCCCAGCCAATGCCCTGCGCGCCCACCGAATCATCACCCAAGGGCAATTCGCTGACAAAGGTTTTGAAAGTATCTGCTTCGACCTCATCCTTGATCGTGAAAAGGGCCGCCCCGGCACGCAGATAGGCAATCTGAACACCAACCCTGTGCTCCAGTTCCGAAGAGACCGAATGCGAAATCTCACGCATGGTGGCTTCGGCCTGCTCACGCTCGCCGCGCTCAATTGCGACGACGCTGAGGATGGTAATGGCGAAAACCAGCGCGAAAATAGCAATAGGGACAAGCCTTGGGTAGGCGACAAGCGCAGGCATCAGCCGTGCTTGAGCGCGGCCCTTCGCTCTTTCGATTTCGCTTTCGTGTCCCATCCGAACTCGCCTTAAACCCCGTATTGGGAACAAAAGACGCAGCATATCGTTCCCAATGTGACGATAAATACGCGAATTGCCCTTGGCAACGAACCTGCAATAGCGGCTAAAGGCCCCTATCTTATGACCAAGAATACAAATGATACGGGCAAACCAAAAGGCAATGGCCCAGCCAAGTCAGCTGCCAAGCCCGAATGGGCAGACGGCCTGCGACAGCTTTACGATTCAGTAGTCGACGAACCAATCCCAGACAGCTTCAAGGATTTACTTTCCAGACTCGATGAAGCTGAAGAAGCCGGCTAAAGGCCATGTCCGGCTCCGCGCCTTCCCCTTCCGATCAGGCCGAGTTCAAACGCGAACTCACCGATGCGATCCCGCATTTGCGTGCCTTTGCGCGCGGGCTCTGCGGACGCGCGGACATGGCGGACGATCTGGTGCAAGAGACAATGCTGAAGGCATGGACAGCCCGCGACCGGTTCGAGGCCGGGACATCAATGCGGGCGTGGACCTTTGTGATCCTTCGCAATGCCTATCTCACTGATATGCGCCGCAACCGCTTTCGCGGGGACTATGATGAGGGCGTGGCCGAACGCATATTAACTGCGCCTGCCGATCAGGAAGGGCCGATGCATCTGGGCGATATGCACCGCGCCTTGATGACGCTGCCGCCAGAACGGCGCGAGGCCTTGTTGCTAGTGGGCGCAGGCGGCTTTTCCTATGAGGAAGCAGCCAAGATCTGCGATTGCGCGGTTGGCACAATCAAGAGCCGTGTCGGGCGCGCACGCGCCACCTTGAATGAAATGCTCGAGGAAGGCGCGATCCCGCAACGCTCGGGCAAGGATGCCGCACCCCATAAAGCGATTATGGAAGAGCTTGATGATGTGGCAGCCAATAGCTCTTCGGCGGAATAGACCACCCTGCCTTTGGGCGCTTTCGGGCAGCTAACTACGGAATCCGTTTAGCTTTCAGCGCCTTTATCAACTACGCTCGTCACCGCCACATTCATCGTTACATTCGCAAGTGTGCGCATGATATCGGGGATCATCTCCACTGCGACAAGCAAGGCAAGCGGTTCAATCGGCACGCCCATCGCTAAAGCAATCGGGCCGATAGACACTACGAAGCTGATCGAGCCAGGCAGGCTGACAGAACCGATCGAGATGATGACCGCCACACCAATGCCAACCAGCATCAACGGCAAGGAAACCTCGCTACCCGCCAAAGCCGCGATATAAAGCGCGACAGCCATATTCATCGCAACGCTGGTGGCGCGGAAAATCGCAACCGCGAGCGGCAATGTGAACTCGCTGGTCTCATCGCGTATGCCGAGCCGCCCTGCACTATCCAGCATCGCTGGAAGGCTGGCGAGCGAGCTTTGGGTGGAGATCGCCACAGCTTGTGCCGGAACCAAAGCGCGTGCCAGCACCAAGGGATTCTTTCCGCCCAATATCCAGCCCAAGATGTAGGCCAGCACCAAAATGAACGCGCCCATTGCCGATACGACGAGGATATAATGCGCAAGTGCCGCAAAAGCGCCGCCGCCGCTTTTCATCCCCACACCAAATGCCAGCGCGAAAACGCCCAGAGGCGCGATCCACAAGACCCAGCCGATAATCATCAGCATGGTGTTGGCAAGCGCATGGAAGAAGCCCAGCATCCGCTCGGATTGCTCAGTGGGCAAGCGCGAGACAGCGATGGCAAACAAGGCGAAGAATATCGTCAGCGGCAACATTGCCGTCTCAGCCGCAGCAGCAATCATATTGGGTGCAATCAACGAGCCGAGAAAGGCAAAAATGTCTGGAACTTCGCCTGCATTATCGGGCGCATCGGCCAGAAATGCCTCGGCTCCAGCCGGGATCGGCAAGAGTGCAAGCAGGCCGGGCAGCACGAGGGCTGTAAACAATCCGCCCGCGATCAACACACCAAACACCAGCGCCAGAAATTTGCGCGCTGCCGCTCCTGCTCTTGCCGCATCAGCCATTTGCGCAATGCCCAGCACCAGCAAGGAAGCCACCAGCGGAATGATCGTCATCTGCAAGGCGCGCAGCCACAGTGTCCCGATCAAGCCAATAGTCTTGGTCAGTCCTTCAGCCAGTCCGGCATTGGCCAGCATCATGCCAAGCACCAAGCCTGCGATCAATGCAGCAAAGGTCCACACAACCGGCAAGCGAATGGTGATAAGCTCAAATCGCTGCGTAACTGGCTCGGTCAAAAGCTGTTTCTCCCCCTCACGCATCAGCGCTTTCTTCATATCACGCCCTAACCGCGTCAAAGCGGCATGACAAATTTCGTGGCGAAACTGGGCAATCCGTCTAAAGAGCCGTGCAACACATGTTTCGCTAAGGGGCAAGCCACAATGGCGGCAAGCAAAGAACGCAAGTTTTTCGGCACTGACGGGATCAGGGGCCGCACCAATTCTGATGTGATGACATCGGAAATGGCAATGAAGGTCGGTCAGGCAGCTGGCGGACATTTTATGCGCGGGGATCATCGCCACCGCGTCGTGATCGGCAAGGATACGCGCCTATCGGGCTATATGATCGAAAGCGCTCTGGTAGCCGGTTTCACCAGCGTGGGAATGGATGTGATCATGACCGGCCCGCTGCCCACGCCTGCCATCGCTCTTTTGACACGGGAAATGCGTGCGGATCTGGGCGTGATGATCTCGGCCAGCCACAACCCGTATGAGGATAACGGCATCAAGCTGTTCGGGCCTGATGGTTTCAAACTATCGGACGAGGACGAGCTGGAGATCGAGAATTTGCTCGGGCTTCAGCCTGCTCTGGTTGACGCATCCCAGATTGGTCGCGCGCGCCGGATCGAGGATGCACGCGGGCGCTATATCCATGCCGTCAAGCAATCGGTTTCGGATGAGACACGCTTCGATAAACTCAAGGTCGTGGTCGATTGCGCCAATGGCGCAGCCTATCAGGTCGCCCCGTCAGCGGTGTGGGAATTGGGCGCTGAAGTGATCACTCTGGGCGTCTCTCCCAATGGCACCAATATCAATGACAAGGTCGGCTCAACCTCAATCGCCGCCCTGCAAGCCAAGGTTGTCGAAGAGAAAGCCGATATCGGGATCGCGCTGGATGGCGATGCTGACCGGCTGATCGTGGTGGATGAGAAAGGCCAGGCGGTTGATGGTGACCAGCTGATGGCGCTCATCGCGATGCGGATGCATGAAAAGGGCCAGCTGACGGGCGGCGGCGTAGTTGCGACGGTCATGTCGAACCTCGGGCTTGAGCGTTACTTGCAAGGCCAAGGTCTGACGCTGGAGCGCACAAAGGTTGGTGACCGCTATGTGCTCGAACGGATGAAAGAAGGCGGGTTTAATATTGGCGGTGAGCAATCGGGCCATATGATCCTGCTCGACCATGCCACAACGGGCGATGGCACCATTGCCGCAATGCGTGTTCTGGCGAGCCTGATGCGCTCGGACAAACCGGCGTCTGAATTGCTCCATGTGTTCGATCCGGTGCCTCAGCTGCTCAAGAATGTCCGCTACGAGGGCGGCGATCCGCTGGCAGAAGACAGCGTAAAGGCAGTGATTGCCGAAGCGGAAAAAGAGCTCGAAGGCAAAGGCCGGCTGGTGATCCGCAAATCGGGCACAGAGCCGCTTGTGCGCGTGATGGCAGAAGGTGATGACGCAGGGCAGGTTGAAACCGTAGTCGACCGGATTTGCGACGCTGTGAAGGCAGCGGTTTGAATGCTGGAAATGCGCCCTGATTGCGAACGGTGCGGCACAGACCTGCCCGCCCAATCGCCCGGCGCATTCATTTGCAGCTTCGAATGCACCTTCTGCACGGCTTGCGCAGAAGAGCTCGATGATGCCTGCCCCAATTGCGGCGGCGAGCTGATGGATCGCCCGACCCGCGCGTTAAAGCTGCATGACAAATTCCCGCCCTCGGCGACACGAAAGTTCAAAGGGTGAGCGAGGAGCGCAAACCGCCGCCGCGTATTCTTGCGATTGCTGGTTCGGATTCGAGCGGCGGGGCGGGCATTCAGGCCGATATCAAAACGGTCACGATGCTTGGCGGCTATGCGATGACAGCGATCACCGCAGCAACCGCTCAGAACAGCGTGGGCGTGCAAGCGATTGTGCCGATGTCAGGCGATTTTGTGGCCGAGCAAATCCGCTCCTGCATTTCGGATATCGGGGTTGATGCGGTGAAAATCGGAATGCTTCACGATAGCGAGATTATCGCAGCGGTAGCGGCCGAACTGGAAAAACTGGCGGACACAGTGCCGGTGGTGCTCGATCCGGTTATGGTTGCCACCTCGGGCGCGGCACTGGTCGCTGAAGATGCGAGCACCACCATGCGCGAGCAATTGTTCCCGTTGGCGACATTGCTCACCCCCAACATACCCGAGCTGGAATGGCTTACGAAAAGCACTACGCTGCTTGATACCACCGCGATGGCGAAGGCGGCTGAAGGTTTGGGCGAGAGCTATGATTGCGCGGTTCTGGCCAAAGGCGGCCACACCGAAGATGCGCGCATTGTCGATATCCTAGTGCCGCAAGGCGGGCGCGCGGCTGCTTTCAATCACGCGCGGATCGATACGCCGCATACGCATGGCACGGGCTGCACCCTTTCCAGCGCTATCGCGACTTTGCTCGGCCATGGGCAATCGCTTGAGAATGCCGTGCGGCTTGGGCGGCGATTTGTTTTGCAAGCGATCGAGCACGCGCCCGGTTTTGGCCAAGGCAATGGCCCGCTCGGTCATCACGCGGTGCGCAAGCTAAGCTAGCGCGTCAGCTCGTAGTAATTGGCGATATGACCCCACGCCTCATCCGCCGTCTCGCACCAGTGGAACAGGTCAAGATCATCTTTCGAGATCGTGCCCTCTTCCGCAATCGCTTCAAAATCGACCACGCGGTTCCAGAAGTGCTTGCCGAACAGCATGATCGGAATGGGCTTCATCTTGCCGGTCTGGATGAGCGTGAGAAGCTCGAAAAACTCGTCAAATGTGCCGAAGCCGCCGGGGAAGACCGCCACGGCGCGCGCGCGCAGCAGGAAGTGCATCTTGCGCAAAGCGAAATAGTGGAAGTTGAGCGAGAGGTATGGCGTGACATAGGAATTGGGCGCTTGCTCGTGCGGCAGAACGATGTTGAGGCCAATACTCTCCGCCCCTGCATCCGATGCACCCTTGTTGGCCGCCTCCATGATCGAGGGGCCACCGCCCGAGCACACAACGAATTGCCGCTTGCCATCTTCGACAATGGCTTTCTCACTGACCATTTTGGAAAGCTTGTGCGCCTCGGCATAATATTTCGACTTGGCAGCAAGATTGGCGGCGACTTTCTGTTCGTATTCGCTGCCGCCTTTGGCCGCTTCGATCTTCGCATCAGCCTCTTCAGGCGAAGGAATGCGCGCAGAGCCATACATCACCAAGGTCGAACCCACGCCCGCCTCGTCCAAGAGCATTTCCGGCTTCAGCAATTCGAGCTGGAAACGCACCGGACGAAGCTCGTCGCGCAGCAGGAAATCGGTGTCGGAAAAGGCCAGCTTATAGGCGGGGTGCTGCGTTTGCGGCGTGATCGAGGGATCGGACGAGGAGAAAGCAGCTTCCTGCTCGGCGCGATAGAAACGTCTCTGGCTTAGCGCGTGATCTTCGGGTTTATCAGTCATGACCATGGCGATTAGAGCGCTCGCTGCATCGGGGCAACCCAGCAATTGCAGCGCTGCCCCGCTGCCCCTCGCGCCGTGCACTGATACCACTTTACAGTCGTTTGCTTGCCGAAAGCGCTGTTCATCGCTAGTTTATGTCTCAGGTGCTCGCTGCAATTCGCGGAGAGTGGGTGAGAAAGACGTAGAGTATGGCGGACAGTTTCCCGCCGGACAGAGATACAGGAGCTGGTATTAGTAGGAGCGGCAGGTCCGGTAACGTAGCCGATTTTCGCTACAAGAGCTCCTCCCAGCACAGCACTTCACAAAAGCCTTCCCGCAAGGGGAAAGACGCCGCGCATTCAGAGCGCACTCATCAGCAGGGCCCTCTTGATCAGGCACGGCGCGATGCTGCCAAGAAGCCGAAGCGAAACCCGCCCCCTTCGCATGGCGGACGCATCCGTTCCGGCCCCGGCCCGCGCCAAGCCTTTGCCGCGATTGATCTGGGCACGAACAATTGCCGCTTGCTGATCGCGCGGCCATCGGGTGACAGCTTTACCGTCATTGATGCGTTCAGCCGGGTGGTGAAACTGGGCGAGGATCTGGCGAAGACCGGCAGACTGTCCGATGCGGCAATGGATCGAACGCTCGATGCGCTCAAAGTGTGCGGCGACAAATTGCGGCGGCGCAATGTCTTCCTCGCGCGGTCAGTGGCGACCGAGGCGTGCCGCAGGGCCAGCAATGGCGAGGCCTTTATCGAACGCGTGCGGGAAGAAACCGGCATTGCGCTCAATATTATCAGCGCCGAAGAAGAGGCGCGGCTGGCGGTCTTGGGCTGTCATATCCTGCTCGAACAGGGCGAAGGGCCAGCGGTAATCTTCGACATTGGCGGCGGCTCGACCGAGCTGGTGCTGCTCGAACAAGGCGCTGGGCAAGTGCCGCATATGCTCGATTGGCAAAGCGTGCCTTGGGGAGTGGTGTCGCTCACTGATACCGTCGCCAAAAAGGCGCAAGGCACAAATGCGCGGCTCGATCGTTATGCGGAAATGCGGCGGGTTGTGCGTAAGGCTTTGACACCCTTTGCCGAGCGCATTGCTGCCAAGAAAAGCCATGCCGATATTCGCTTGCTAGGCACGAGCGGCACTGTGACAACGCTCGCCAGCCTGCATCTGGAATTGCCGCATTATGATCGCAAGGCAGTGGACGGGCTGATTGTGCCCTCTGCCTCCATGCGCGATATCTCCTCGCGGCTGTCCTCGCTCTCGCGCAATGAACGCGGCGATTTGCCTTGCATTGGTCAGGACCGCGCAGAGCTGGTGGTAGCAGGCTGCGCGATTCTAGAGACTATTCTCGACATATGGCCCGCTGACCGGCTGGGCGTGGCGGATCGCGGCATTCGCGAAGGCATTTTGCGCAGTTTGATGGATTTGCCCGGCACCAGCGAAAATTCGCAAGCGCAATCAGCATGAGCCGTTCGGGGCGCGATGCCGGGCGCAGGGTCAAGACCGGCAAGAAGCGCACTGCGTCGCAGGTTCGCTGGCTCGAGCGGCAACTCAATGACCCCTATGTCAAGCAGGCTAAGGCCGATGGTTATCGCAGCCGCGCCGCTTACAAGCTGATCGAGCTGGACGAGCGATTTGGGCTTATTCGCGGTTCAAAACGCGTGGTCGATCTGGGGATTGCGCCGGGTGGTTGGGCGCAAGTGGTGCGCAAGCTTGCCCCGAAAGCGGGCATTGTCGGGATAGACTTGCTGCCGACCGAACCGATTGAAGGCGTCGCCATCTTGGAGATGGATTTCATGGATGACAAAGCGCCCGGCTTGCTTGAGGCGGAGCTTGATGGCCCGCCCGATCTCGTCCTGTCAGATATGGCGGCGAACACGGTCGGCCATAAGCAAACCGATCATCTGCGCACGATGGCTCTGGTAGAGGCAGGCGCGTGGTTCGCGACCGAGACTTTGGAAGAAAACGGCGCGTTTGTCGCCAAGGTGCTGGCAGGCGGGACAGACAAGGAATTGCTCGCCATGCTCAAAAGCCATTTCACCAGCGTGAAGCACGCCAAGCCGCCCGCCAGCCGCAAGGGTTCATCCGAATGGTATGTGGTCGCTCAAGGTTTCAAAGGGCGCGACTAGACCCGCACCCAATATCGCGCAGCTTACGCGCCGCCCTCATTCTCTTCAGCGGCTGCATCTTGCGTGGCTTCCGCTTCGCCCGCTTCATCGGCCTGTGCTTCGGCGTCTTCTGCGGCAACTTCTTCGCCTTCAGCAGGCGCAGCATCTTCAGCTGGCGCTTCGTAAGCGGGAACGGTCAGGCTGCCACCTTGCGAATTGAGGTAAAGCAGCAATGCCGCGCGATCCTCAACCTTCGACATGCCGGGATAGCTCATCTTATTGCCTTCGATGAAAGCCTTTGGGTTTTTGATCCAGGCGCTCATCTCTTCCCAGCCCCAATTGCCGCCATTGCCGGACAATGCAGGGCTGTAGCCAAAGCCGGCAACCTTGCCGATGCCCTTGCCCATGATGCCGTGCAAATTCGGGCCAGTGCCGTTAGCGCCGCCCGGCGCAATTGTGTGGCACGAGATACAACCGGAGAATTTTTTCTCGCCATCCTCAACCGTGGCGAGGTTAAGCGCCTCTTCCAAAGACATTTCCGCAGGGCCGCCTTCTTCGACAACACCTTCGATGACATAGCCAAGAGTATCAGGGCGCTGCGGTTTATCAGCGTGAAAAAACTTCCCGCTTAAAACGGATGCGCCAAGCGCGATAATACCAGCGAAAAGAACCCAGCCAGCGATGGTGTTAAAACGGTCGTCCATAGTCCGATCAAACCTATGACATTGGTGTAAGGAAGAGAATTTCGGTCGCTCTAGTCGCGGCGAGTGCCAAGCGCAAGAGTGCAGGTGTCATCACGCATTGCATCATGTGCAACAATCCGTCGAAGAGCTTGCCACTGCGCGGCGGGCGCGATAGCAGCCCAGCCACTATGTCGAGCTTTCCAGCACCCGCAATGAAAATGGTGGAAACAATGCGCGAGGCAGCGCAAGCCGCGCCCGAGCAGGCTGTGGCGTTTCAAGGTTCGCCCGGGGCAAACTCCCACCGAGCGGCGATGGAAGCCCTGCCCGAGGCGCTTCCCCTGCCCTGTTTCAGTTTTGAAGATGCGCTGGATGCGGTCAAGGCCGGCAAGGCTGCAAGCGCGATCATCCCGATTGAGAACTCTCAACATGGCCGCGTCGCTGACATACATTTCCTGCTACCCGAAAGCGGCCTCTCGATTGTGGGCGAGCATTTTATGCCGATCAATCATGCTTTGATGGGCACAGGCACGGACATAAGCGCCATCAAGGAAGCCTACAGCCACCCGCAAGCGCTGGGCCAGTCGCGCCACTTCCTGCGCGAGCGCGCGATTGTACCGCTCAGCCATGCCGATACCGCAGGCGCTGCCGCCTATGTTGCAGAGCGCGGCGATCCCACCATCGCCAGCATTTCTCCACCGATTGCAGCCGAGCTTTACGGCCTCAACATTATCGCCAACAATGTGGAGGATGCGGCCGACAATATGACCCGCTTTGTCATTTGCGCTGGCGAGGCAAACGATCCAGCCCAGTTCCATGGCGAGACAGCAATGACCACCTTTGTGTTCGAGGTGAAAAACATCCCCGCTGCGCTCTACAAAGCGATGGGCGGATTTGCCACGAACGGCGTCAATATGACCAAGCTGGAGAGTTACCAGAAGGGCACCAGCTTTTCCGCCTCGATGTTCTATGCCGATATTATCGGCGCGCCCGGGGATGCGGCGGTTGACCGCGCCTTGGAAGAACTCGCTTTCCATTCGAAAGAATTGCGCATTCTGGGGACTTACGCTCAAGCGCGCGCGCGCGGCTGATTACTCACAGCTATTGCGCCGATTGTGGCACTTTGTGTTGCGAAAGCGCGAGCCTCATGCCACCACGGTTGGCGATGACTGTGCGCCCTGCTCCCAGCCCTGCTTCTGATGTGGACGCAACTGACGTGGACGCATCTGACGTGACGAGTAGCGCGTCCAACACTGACTTCACCTCGAGCTGGGAAAAAATCCGCGAGAATGCGGATATCCAGTTCGCCCCGGTAGAACTTCCCAAACAAGCACCGCGCGAACCGGGCTGGCTCGACAGCTTTTTGAAAGCGCTTGCCGACATCTTCGGCTTTCTGTTCGGCTGGGTTCCCTATGCCTCACCCGTGCTGTTCTGGGGGATGATCGGGATTATTGCACTATGCGTGCTTTTTCTCCTCTACCGCATGTTTGAGCCCTTCCTTGGCGATGGGGCATCTCCAGCTGAAGAATATGTCGAGAGCGATTGGCAGCCTGACCGCGAGGCCAGCATTGCATTGCTTGAAGATGCAGACCGGCTGGCAGCGCAAGGGCGCTATGACGAGGCGACGCATTTGCTGCTTCAGCGCAGCGTCACCCATCTGTCCGATGCGCGGCCTGACTGGGTTGCGCCCTCCAGCACAGCGCGCGAATTGGCCAGCTTGCGCGAGCTTCCGGATAAAGCCCGCACGACCTTTGGCGTTATTGCCGAGCGGGTTGAACGCAGCCTGTTTGCTTTGCGCGCCCTCAACAAGGCAGATTGGGAAGAAGCCCGCGCCGCCTATGCCGATTTTGCGCTCACCTCGCTCAAGGGAGGCGCTGTATGAGCGACAGCGCACCCACGGGCCAGCAGTCCAATCCGTTCGATCCGCGCATTGTCTTTGCAGCGGTTGCCATTGGCTTTCTCGGCTTTGTCACGCTGCTCTATTTCGTGGCGATTGGCGATACGGGTTCCAGCCCGAGCGATGGCCAGGCGCACGCAGCCTCCAACGGGCTCAATGGCTATTCAGCGCTGGTCGATTTGCTCGAAGCGGAGGGGCATGATGTTAAGGTCTCGCGCACGGCCAGCGATCTTGAGACCTTCAATCTTCTTATCGTGACCCCGACCACTTTCACCGATGCCGAGGCATTTGGAGAATTCCTCGAAGAGCGCAAGGATCAGGGGCCAACAATTGTGATCCTGCCGAAATGGCAAGCGGGCGGCTTTCCGGCGATTTTGCCTGATGAAATAGACGACCAAGTAAAGGATGACTGGGTGCAATTGGTGGGCGCGTGGGTTCCTTCCTGGACGCGGGACCTTCCCGCTCCTTACACTTTCGAAGTGGAGGAGAAGCAGCTTGGCAAGAACCAGAAAGGCGGATTTAGCGGGCTGGGATTTGACGGCACTTTGCCGACCAACACACTCGCGCACGCGCTAGAGAAAGACACGCATGACGTGCTCGTCACAGATCGCGCTGGCAGGACATTGGCTTTTGCCGAATGGGGTGAGGAAGGCAGCGACCTTTACGAAAATGGCTCTGATCTGATTTTCGTGACCGAACCTGATCTGATGAACAATTACGGCATGGCGAGCAAGGAACGCGCAGGCCTCGCGCTCGCCCTGATCAAGCGCAATTTGTATCAGGAAGGCTCGGACATCATCTTTGACGTAACGCTGAACGGTTTGAGCGGATCAACCAACCTTTTGACGCTCGCCTTTCGCCCGCCCTTCCTTGCTGCAACGCTTTGCCTGATTGCAGCGATGATCGTGGTCGGCTGGCGCGCCTTCCGCCGGTTTGGCCCGCCGCTCGGCGCTGCACCTGCGATTGCATTTGGCAAGACGCGCCTCGTCAAGAACGGCGGCGCGCTGATCGTGCGGGCACGGCGGCACAAAATGATGGGCGAGCCCTATATCGATCTTATCGCGCAAAGACTGCGCACGCATCTGGGTCTTTCCGGCCATGACGAGGAAGCGCTGGACGAGGCTATTGCGCGGCGACTGCCCGATAGCGACAGCTTTTCAGCGCGCGCGAATGCCTTGCGCGATGCAATCAACCTATCAGACACCGTGCGCGCCGCCCGTGCACTTGGCGAATTGGAAAAGGAACTGAAGCGATGACAATGACGCTTGATGAGCTGCGCGAGCTGGCAGGCGCGATCAAGGCCGAAGTGAGCAAGGCAATTGTCGGTCAGGATGAAATGATCGACCAGCTGCTCGTCGCGATGGTGAGCGAGGGGCATGTGCTGCTCGAAGGGCCACCGGGAACTGCCAAGACCTTCCTTGCACAAAGTTTCTCGACCGCGCTTGGCCTTGATTATGGCCGGATCCAGTTCACCCCCGATTTGCTGCCGGGGGACATTCTCGGCTCCAATCTGTTCAACTTCCAGACGAGCGAGTTTACGCTGACGCGCGGGCCGATTTTCTGCGAATTGCTGCTGGCTGACGAGATTAATCGCACCCCGCCCAAAACGCAGGCTGCGCTTCTCGAAGCGATGCAGGAGCGGCGCGTGACTTTGGACGGAGAAACGCACGCTTTGCCCAGCCGCTTTATGGTTGTCGCGACCCAAAACCCGATCGAGAACCAGGGCGTCTATCCGCTTCCCGAAGCGCAGCTTGACCGGTTCCTGTTCAAGCTGCTGGTGCCTTATCCCGATGAGGCGGAAGAGACCGCGATCATCACTCGATATGGCAAGAGGCAAGGCCCGCCGCGCCCCGCCGATCTGGGCGTCAGCGCGGTTGCAGATGCTAAAAAACTGACCAGCGCAAGCGCAGCGATTGACGAGGTCACTGTGGCTGAGGAGATCACCCAATATGTCGTGCGGCTGATGCGCGGCACACGCGACCATGCCGACCTTGCGGTGGGCGCAAGTCCGCGGGCTGGTGTGATGCTGGCCAATGCTGCGCGTGCCAGAGCGGCACTGGCAGGTCGCAATTACGCCATCCCCGATGATGTGAAGGCGCTCGCCGTGCCGGTATTGCGCCATCGTCTCACGCTCTCGCCTGCTGCCGAGATTGAAGGCCGGATGGTCGAGGATCTGGTGCAAGAGCTGGTCGAAAGCACCGAGGCACCGCGCTAGGTCAGACAATGCGTTTCTCGCTTCCCTTCCTTCCAACCGAGCGCGCCGCATGGGCCGCCGCTGCGACCGCGCCGATTGCAGTCATCATTGCAGCGCTTGCCCCCAATGCTTGGCTGATCGCGCCGATTGCGCTGCTGGGATTGCTGGTGCTGATCGGTGTCGATGCGCTGATCGCTGGGCGGCTGGAGGATTGGCAGCTCGATATTCCTGCCGACACAGAGCTTGGCACACCAACTGCGCTGGGCATGGTGAGCCGTTTCGGCAAGGGCGCTTCGAGTTCGGTAACAGGCGCGCTGGAATTTGACACAAGGCTGGGCGATGGCGGCAGAGCTTTCGTGCCTTTGAAGCGCGAGGCAATTGGCGCTGGTGGCTCACGCAGCTTTTCCGGCGCTTTTGAAGCCGAACCTGTGCGGCGCGGCACGGCTGGCATATCGCGCATGTGGCTGCGCTGGGCTGGCCCGCTGGGTCTGGGCGCGCGGCAGATCACCCGCGATACCGAAGAAGAGCTGCGCATCTGGCCCAATATCGCGCCCGTTCGCTCGCCTGAAATGCAGACCTTTCTGCGCGATGCCCAGTTCGGCCTGATCGCGCGGCGCATTCGCGGCGAAGGCACGCAATTTGAGGCTTTGAGCGAATATGAGGCCGGAATGGATCGCCGCCGGATCGACTGGAAAGCCTCCGCGCGCCACACCAAGCTCTACGCCCGCGAGAATGAGAGCGAGCGCAACAACCAGATCGTCTTTGCGTTTGATTGCGGGCAGACCATGTGCGAGCCGGTGGACGGGTTGCCGCGGATTGATCGCGCTGTGACAGCCGCGCTCACCTCCTCCTATGTCGCGCTCAAAGGCGGCGACAAGATTGCGCTGTTCGGCTTTGCGCAAAAGCCCACCTTGATGACGCCATTTGTGGCCGACAGCCGCGCTTTCCACCGTTTGCAAAGCGCAGCAGCAGGTCTGGATTACCATTCAGCCGAGACAAATTTCACTCTCGCGCTGGCCACGCTCACCGCGCATTTGAAGCGCCGTTCGATGGTGGTGATTTTCTCCGACTTCACCGATCCCACGGCGGCTGAAATGATGGTCGAGAGCATTGGCCGCTTGGTTGACCGGCATCTGGTGCTGTTCGTGACGATTGAAGATAGCGAGCTGGAAGGTTTCGTGGCCGAGCCTCCGCAAGACCTCGACCAGCTGGCCCAAAGCGTGACAGCGGCCAGCCTTGCTCATCAGCGCGCGATTGTGCTGCAACGCCTGCGACAACTGGGCGTCGATGTGATCGAGGCACCGTGGAACCGCATCGGCTATCAGCTGATCGACAAATATTTCGAGATTAAGCAGTCGGAGGCGATTGGATGAGCGATCAACGCGCCGGTACAATCGCCACGCCAGCACGGCCCAAAAGCTGGCTGCAGGAAACAGGCGGCGAAGCGCCCAGCGACATTTCAATTGCTGCATTGCGCTCCGACCGTTTCCGGCTGGAGCGGGAAGGCGATTGGGAACGGCTCGAAGACATTCTCACCAAGGTTGAAAAGGGCCGCTTGCGAGCGCTTTCCGATGAAGATTTGCTCGCCCTGCCCGCGCTTTACCGCACTGCCGCCTCCAGCCTTTCGGTCGCGCGCGAGACGTCGCTCGATGCGGCAACCTTGGGCTATCTGGAATCGCTTGTGCAGCGCGCATGGTTTCAGGTCTATGGCCCGCGCGAAGGCTTTGCCGCATGGCTGCGCAGCTTTTTCCTTGGCGGGTGGAGCCGCGCCATCCGCGCAATCTGGCTCGACATTTGTATCGCATTGTTTGTGATGGTGACGGGCACAGTGGTTGGCTGGCTGCTCGTGGCGCAGGACAAGGAATGGTATTACCGCCTCGTCCCCACCAGCCTAGCTGACACGCGCGTTCCCGGTGCCAGCCGCGAACAATTGCTGGAGACAATGAAGGTCGAGCAGGACGCATCTGGCCTGTCCGCCTTCGCCGCCCAGCTCTTCAGCCACAATGCGGGAATTGCGATTTTGACCTTCGCTTTGGGCTTTGCCTTTGGCGTGCCCTCTTTGATGCTGCTTATTCTCAATGCGACGATGCTGGGCGCGTTTTTGTGGCTGTTTGCCAGTCAGGACCTGACGCTGGAGATATCGGCATGGCTCGCTGTCCATGGCACAACCGAACTGTTTGCGATTCTACTGGCAGGCGCAGCAGGCCTTCATGTAGGCCGGTCAATGGCCTTCCCCGGCAATGCGAGCGTGCTTGAGGCGATGGCAAGCGCGGGCAGACGCGCCGCAGTGGTGATGGTGGGCGTGGTGATTATGCTGGTCTTTGCAGCATTACTCGAAGCCTTCCCGCGCCAGCTTGTCGGCGGAGAGGCGAACCGGCTGGCTATCGGCGGAACATTCCTTGCCATGTGGCTCGCCTATTTCTTTGCCTATCGCCCCAAATATGACGCGCTCAGCCATGATGAGGATGCGATATGAACGCCATTGCACTCCCCTCGCATCATGACGAGAAACGTGCGCGCACTATTCTTACGCCCGAAGGTGTGAGCATCCCCGTCACGGTCGCCTCGCGCGGATCGAGGATCGGTGCGTTCCTGCTCGATCTGGCGATCCTCTATGTCGGACTGTTTCTGCTTGTTCTGCTGCTTTTCTTTATCGGGATCGGGTCATTATTGGGCGGAGCAGATGCCGGCACCGATGCGCTCAATTCAACCGGCGAGTTCTTCCTCGTCATCTTGTTCCTCATCACCTTTGTGGTGCGCCATGGCTATTTCCTCAGCATGGAGCTGGGGCCGCGCGGCGCGACATGGGGCAAGCGGATCGTCGGGATAAGAGTGGCCGCGCGCGATGGTGGGCGGCTGAAATCGGAAGCGATTATCGCTCGCAATCTGATCCGCGATATCGAGCTGATGGTGCCGCTCACCTTTATCAGCCCTGCGCTGTCGGGTGAGGGTGGAAGCGCTGGCTGGGCAGGATTGATCTGGGTCGCGGTGTTCCTCGCCTTTCCCTTCATCAACAAGGATGCCTTGCGCGCGGGCGATATGATTGCGGGCACATGGGTCCTTGAAGCGCCCAAGGCGAAGCTGGCGGAGACATTGTCGACCCAAGGCGCGGCAGCATCGGAAGGGACGAGCGGGCTGACCGGAGCGCAATATGACTTCGGCGAGGAAGAGCTGAGCATTTATGGCGAGCATGAATTGCAAACGCTTGAACGGGTGCTGCGCGAAGACAAGATCGAACCGATGATCGCAGTCCACGAGACGATCTGCAACAAGATCGGCTGGAATCCGGGCGCGGGCGATGAACGCGCCTTTCTCGAAGCTTTCTACGCCCAATTGCGCGAAAGGCTTGAAAACGACATGCGTTTTGGCAAGCGCAAGAAGGACAAATTCTCCTAAACTCGCTGGGCCGTTTCAGCTTCGCCCTTTCCCATACTTCAAGCTCATGTTAGCTTTGCTGAGACGACAGGGGACACAGGGTCGATGGAAAGCGCACTTAAAGTGCTGGCTAGATTGTTGCCGCTCGCATTCGGGCATGTTCTCGTGGGAGATCGTACTGTAGGCATTTGGCAATCTTGCCGTGTGGCTTTCGCGATGGCCGCTCGCCCGAACGCCCGCAGCCTTTCGCGAGATGCGCCCGATCTTGCAGGCAAGGCAATGCGAATTGGGTGGACGATGAGAGCAAGATTGGCGACACTGGCCGAAAGAGGAGAGAAGCGATTCTCGCATTTGGACTGCGGAAAAGGCCGGTTTCAAGCTTCTGAATTTACAAGCTTTAACCTAGAGCGCGCGCTGGATGGGGGCGCATGATCGACGATTGGAAGAGGCGGTTTGAACCGGGATTTTACAGCTGCAGAATGCAAATAAGTCTATGATTTTATGTCTTTTTAATGTTAAGCAACATGCAGAAAACAAGCTGGGAGTTAAAAATTTAAACAGGGAACGCGAAACAGCAAAATTCAACTAAACATCTGATTAAATTAATTAATTTTTGATTTTTCTCAAGGGCACCTTTTTGAATGCCTCCGAGACGAAGTCGAGATTGTAAACTCGGGCACTGCAATGCTATAGCAGCGCCAGACACAGAGGGAGTTCTTACACATGCAAATTCCGAATTTGGGTAACTTCAGCATTGACCAAGGAGCAGTGGTCGATCTGGCAACCAAGGGCGCTATGGTCCTTGGCATACTGCTCGTCACTTGGATCCTGGCGAAGATCGCCAAATGGACGTTTGCCAAGCTGGTTGACCGGATTGGCTTCCTCCAGCGTGATACGTCTGGCGGCCAAAGCGTCGGCGCGTCGCTGGGCAAAATCGTCAGCCTGTTCATCTGGCTGTTCGGCCTGATGGCCATTCTCAACGTGCTCAAGCTCGATGCGGTCGCAGGGCCGATCAATGCGCTGCTTGAGAATATCATGGGTGTCGTACCGAACCTGATCGGCGCGGGCATTTTGATGTTCGTCGGCATGATGATTGCTGGCATTGTTCGCGACATTGCGATTACTGCGATGCAGACGATCAATCTCGACAAATGGGCCAACAAGGGCGGCGTTGATAACGTCACCGGCAACACCGCAATCAGCGGCACGATTGGCACCATCGTTTATGTTCTGATCGCTATTCCGGTTGCCATTGGCGCTCTGGGCGTTCTCAACATCGAGGCGATTTCAGGCCCGGCGAGCGACATGCTGCGCATGATCCTCAACGCGATCCCGAACATCATCGCTGCGGCAATCCTGCTCGGCATCGGCTTCTTCATCAGCAAATTTGTTGTTGGCCTGTTGACCGAAGTTCTGGGCGGCTTGGGTGTCGACCGCGCTCTGGGTGAAACCGATCTTCTGCCTGATGGCACAACCGCTTCGTCGGCAATTGCCCGCGTTGTGCAGATCGCGATTATCCTGTTCTTCGCTATCGCAGCGACCAAGATGCTCGGCTTCCCCGAGCTGACCACCATCCTTGACGAAGTGCTTCGTCTGGGCGGCAAGGTTGTCTTCGGTGCTGTGATCATCGGCGCTGGCTTCCTGATCGCAAACCTGCTGGCCAAGCTGGTCGGCGGCGCATCGGAAGGTTCGTCTGCTGCGGGCATCGTGCGCTGGGCAACGATCATCCTGTTCACGGTCATGGGTCTGCAAAAAACCGACCTTGGCGGCATGCTGCCGGGCAATGCTCTGCTGGCGCTGATCATCGGTGCAGCCGTTGCTGGCGCTCTGGCCTTTGGTCTGGGTGGCCGCGAATGGGCAGCCAAGAAGCTGGAAGAGTGGGATAGCAAGAAGTAATCCTTGCACTTCACTCAAAAAGATCGGGGCGCGAGCGGCTTGGGCTTCTCGCGCCCCTTCTTTTTTGCCACAAGACCAAGCGAAACATTCAGGAGAGGACAATCACAATGAGCGAATTTGGCGCGCAATCGACCACTGACGAAGTGCTGGCGGCCCATGATCTGACCGGCAAGACAGCCTTTATTACAGGCGGCGCGTCAGGGCTGGGTCAGGAAACCGCCCGCGCAATGGCGGCCAAGGGAGCGCATGTGGTGCTCGCCGCGCGCGATCAGGCGAAGCTTGACGAGGCGGCACAAACCATCCGTGAACAAACCGGCAGCGACACAGTCGAGACTTGCGTGGTAGATCTCGCCTCGCTCGACAGCGTTCGCGCCTGCGGCAAAGAAGCGGGTGAACGCTTTGAGAAGATTGACTTGCTGATCAACAATGCAGGCGTGATGGCGTGCCCGCAGATGGAAACCGCTGACGGTTTCGAGATGCAGTTCGGCACCAATCATCTGGGGCATTTTGTGCTCACCAAGCATCTCTTGCCGCTGGTTCGGGCGGGCGAGAGCAAGCGGATCGTCAACCTTTCCAGCCGCGCGCATCATATTGACGGGGTGCATCTGGAAGATGTCAATTTCGAAGCCCGTGAATATGAGCCTTGGCAAAGCTATGGCCAGTCCAAGACCGCCAATGTGCTGTTCTCGGTCGCGCTCGACAAACGGCTCGATGATATTGATGTCTTCGCGGTTCACCCGGGCGGCATCCAGACCAATCTCGGGCGGCATCTGACCGAAGAGCAAGCCGCTGCGCTAGTGCAGCGCATTCAGGAAAACTCGGGCGGCAATTTTGCGTTTAAGTCGGTCGAGCAAGGCGCGGCGACCACTTGCTGGACAGCAACCGCTCCTGAAATCGCGGGCAAAGGCGGAACCTATTCGGAAGACTGCCATATCGCCGAAGTCGATGATGATAGCCCGACAGAGGGCGTGCGATCATACGCGCTCGATGCTGAGGCTGCCGAGCAATTGTGGACGCTGAGCGAGCAAATGGTGGGCGAAAGCTTTACCTGCTAGCTGTCAAGAAATTCGCAAATCAGCGCCATCGTGTCCTTCGCCTCGCGCGTGTAGGGTACGATCATGTAGACATGCGGCGCGCCGGCATATTCGAACAGAGTGACTTTCGAGCCTGCTGCGCGCGCCTTGGCCACATAATTGCGGCAATCGACCACAAACAGATCGTGCCGCCCTTGGAAGATCGCGGTTGGCGGAAGGTCTGAAAGATTGGCGTAGAGCGGGCTGCAATGCGCAGAGCCGGGCTTGCGCGAGCCTGCCCACATTTCGCCCATTACACGCAATGGCCCGATATTGAGCATCACATCCTTGGGCTCAACCGCGCGCGCCGCTTCATCAGCCAGCGTCAGATCAAGCCATGGCGAAAGCAGCACGCATTTGCCCGCTTGCTTGCCGCCTGCCCGCTTCAAACGGATCGCAAGGCTGATCGCCATATGGCCGCCCGCGCTGTCTCCGGCGAGGATAATGTTGGCCGGGTCATGCGTCTCGCACAGCCGCGCAAAGACCGCATCTGCCAGCGCGTCAGCATCCTTGTGCGAATGTTCGGGCACGACATTGTAAAGCGGCACGGTCACGCTCGCGCCGGTTTCCTCAACCAGCTTGGCGACAAAGGGCCAGTGCACGTCATACATCGCAAAGACAAAGCCGCCGCCGTGGAAATAGAGGATATGCTTGTCCGGCTTTTCGCTGCGCGGGTTCAAAGTGACGCAGCGTTGCCCAGCGATTTCCCATCGCTCAACATCAAAGCGCTGCTCAAACTTGCGCGGCATCGGCGCATCGCGAGGCGGCTTGCGATTGGCGAGGTATTCGCGCGTCGCATCAGCCTCTGGCGGGAAGACGGCAGGTCGTTTCGAAACGACCCATTCCACCATGCGCATTTTGAAGCTTGGCTTGGCGCTGCGCAATTCGAACAATTCGTCATGTGTCATGGATTGTATGCTCCCCGGCCCGATCAGCTAGATCAGGCGCAAAGCAGGCTCAAGTCAAGTTTGAAGCGCGGCAATCAATCCCTCGCTCGCCCAGCGGCCCAGCATCGCGCCGATGGCCATCGCTGCTTCTTGCACAGCCTCGGGTGCAGCATCCTCGCCAGCAAGAACCAAACACGCCTCACCATAGCTTGCACCGGATTGAAGCGCGTCCAACACGATGACCTCTGCCAGTTCAACCATCTTGAAGGTCGAGCGTTCTCCCTCGCGCCAGACAATCACGCCTGCCTTATGGGCTAATTTAGGGTCTGAGCGCGGCGTATCGGGGGTATCGAGCGATTGCCACATGGCCTGCAAATCATGCGCGAGCGCGCGGCAGGCAAGCGCAGGGACAAAACCGATCTGCAATCCGATTAGCTGCTCCTCATCCAGCGCGCTGGTCTGGAGCGCAAATTGATCAATTGTGAGCGGGTCTACGTCTGCAGCCGAAAATGCCTCGAGCATAGCCCATTCCAGCCATGCCAGCTCGGCCACCTCGGGCGCGTCCTGAAACAGCTCGGCACAGGTGCTGTCAAAGCCCGCCCCTGCTTCATCAATCGTCCAGCTGGAGGAGGGATGCGTGATAACATGATGGATTGCAGCCGTGCGGAACGGGTCTTCGCCCGCCCAACCCTGCGTCTTTATATAGGTATCGCGCAAGGCATCGATCTGGGCCGAGCGGTAATTGCCGCGATAGATATGCATGCCAGCTGCATGGCGATTGCCCCAACCTTCGGGCAGGGGCGCGTTCTCGTCGAGCACCTGACCCATAAAGGCGGCCTGTGTTTCAGCAAGGCTCATTGCGCAGGCTCCAGCTCGCCTTGAGCAATGCCGCGTGCACGCTCAAGCTCTGCAAGCAATTCGGGCAGAGGCGGGATATTGCCATCGCGCTCGATCATAGTGGCAACACCCACGCCCGCATCTTTCAGCATCGCGCGCGCCTTTCCATACAAATCCCAAACCGCATCGCACACGGGATGATCATGCGTGTCCACGATAATCTCGCCATCGGTATGCCCCGCAAGATGGATTTGCCGCACGCGATCAAGCGGCAATCCGGCAAGATAGTCTTGCGCGCTAAATCCGTGGTTCTGCGCGCTGACATAGATGTTGTTCACATCGAGCAGCAGATAACAGCCGGTGCGCTCAGTCATCGCGCTCAAAAATTCCCACTCGCTCATCTCGTCCTCGGGGAAAGTGACGTAGCTGGAAGGGTTCTCGAACAGCATCGCGCGGCCCAGATGGTTTTGCGCGCGGTCAATATTGGCGCACACTGTCTGCAAGGCCTCTTCGGTCAGCGGCATGGGCAAGAGATCATGGCTGTTATGGGCAGATGTGCGCGTCCAGCACAGGTGATCAGACACCCACAGCGGATCGACCCGCCGCTCCAGCCGCTTCAGTTTTTCCAGATAATCGCTGTCCAGCCCCTGCGCCGAACCGATTGACATAGAAACGCCGTGGATGATCACAGGGTGCTTTTCGCGCACTTCATCGAGCACACGCAGCATCCGCCCGCCATCGACCATATAATTCTCGCTGATCACCTCGACAAAATCGACCGGCACATCACCTTCCAGAAAATCTGCAAAATGCGTGCGGCGCAGCCCAAGGCCAAATCCGTCAAATGGCGCGATTGTGTGTGTCATGGCAAAACCTCTTAGCAACAAATCCGCAAGCGCGAGCCATTTTCCATCGCGCGCGTGTGAATTGTGATATATCTTGCCTTTCGTAAGCAGAGAGGCGAGCGTTACAAAAAGGGCTTGAGGTGCTCTTTTTTGGGGTGGGGGAATGAGGCAAGCGACATCTCAAATCCAAAAAAATCGGCTGCGCTGTAACCGATCGACGAGCGGGGGCGAATGGCTAGACAGTTCAGGCATTCACGCTTGAACGTCCCTCAAACGAATACCCCTTGGAGAGAATGATGAACAAGACAACGATCGCACAATTTGCCGGCCTCGCTATGACCGCTGGTATTGCAGCTGGCCTCGCGGCGACCCCCGCAACCGCACAAAGCTCGGTCGAGAAATGCTACGGCGTTTCGAAAGCTGGCAAGAATGATTGTGCAGCTGGCCCGGGCACTTCATGCGCTGGCACGTCGACCCGCGATTATCAGGGCAATGCCTGGACCTATGTGAAGAAGGGCACCTGCACCTCGATCAAGACGCCAAAAGGCAATGGCTCGCTGAAGGCAGTTAAACGGTAACCACCAAAACAGGACATGAGAGGGTGAGATTATGAGCAGCGTTTTTGCACTATATGACAAGTTGGTTGAATTTGCGTCTGGCCGATTTGGAGAAGGGCTTGCGCTGCTCTTCACCCGAATTGTTCTCGCAGCACCGTTCTGGTTTTCAGGACGGACGAAGGTAGAGGAAGGTTCGCTCCTTGCGATCAGTGATGTGCAATACATCATCTTCGAGAACGAGTTCTCGGGCCTTCCGCTTCCCTCAAGCCTTGCGGTTCCAATGGCGACCTATGCCGAGTTCTTTTTCCCGATCCTGCTGGTGTTGGGTCTGGCGACACGGTTCTCTGCATTGTCATTGTTGATCATGACCTTGATGATCCAGTTCTTCGTCTTCCCTGATGCATGGTGGACAGCGCACGCCTTTTGGGCAGCCCTGGCCGTCATTCTGATCTCGCGCGGGCCGGGCATCATCTCGCTCGACGCAATTCTTGCATCACGGCGCGCGAAATGATCGCCGACGAAGCAACCCTATCCCGCCTCATGGCGTCGGCACAAAACGGCGACAAAGCCGCCTATAATGTGCTGCTGTCAGAGGCGGGCATGTGGCTGGAGCGGTATTTCCGCCGCCGTGTCCCCCCGCATCAGCTCGATGATCTGGTGCAGGATGTGATGCTGGCATTGCATAACAAACGCGCAAGCTATGATCCTACCCGCCCGTTCCTGCCATGGCTTTCGGCCATTGCGCGGTATCGCTGGGTGGATCACTTGCGCAAAGTCTACAAGCACGAGGCCGATCTTCTCGAAGATGGCGACGCGTTTGAAGATAGCGAGGAAGATGTCGTCGAGGCCCGCGTCAGTCTCGAAAGATTGTTCGTCCACTTGCCTGAAAAACAGGCGGAAGTGATCGAGCTCGTCAAAATCGAAGGGCGCTCCATCCGTGAAGCTTCCGAAGCCACCGGACAGAGCGAGAGCCTTGTCAAAGTGAATATCCATCGCGGACTGAAAAAGCTGTCCGCGCTCGTTGAGAAAGCAGATTGAAAATGAATACAAGTCGCGAAAATATCATCGCCGCACTGACCGAGGATCTTGCGCCGGTAAAGCGTTTTGCAACGCGTGACGGATTGCTCCTGATTGTTGGCGCCACTGCATTGGCACTGGCCGCATCGGTTGCCATCCACGGCTTCTGGTTCGGAATGTTCGAAGGGCAGGCCTCTGGCTTCTTCTGGATTACCAATGGCTTGCTGTTGATGCTGGGCGGTGCGAGTGGTCTGGCGGTCGTCACCAGCGCTTCGCCGCGGGTCGGGCCGCGCCCCAATTCGCCCGGCTGGTCAACCGCAATGCTGGCGATCATACCGGCAGCGGCTTTGATTACGTTCTTTGCTGGCGGACACGAGCATGATGGCGCGCTGGTTGATGGCGCAACCGCCTTGTGCACCCGCTCTTCCCTGTTTGCCGCGCTGGCAATTGCTGCTGCGTCGGTCTGGTGGCTGCGCAAGGGCGCCCCTGTATCGCCAGAGCGTTCGGGCTGGCTGGTCGGTATTGCATCGGGCGCGCTGGGCACCTTTGCTTACGGCATCACCTGTCCGGTCGACTCGCTGACCCATATGGGGCTGTGGCACGTAGTTCCGGTGGCGATTGCCGCGGTCATTGGCCGGCTGGCGGTGCCTCCGCTGATCCGCTGGTAAGCGCGAATTTCATATCCCCGAGAAGGGCGTCTCTCCTTGGCGGAGCGGCGCCCTTTTTCTTTAGCGCGCCCTTTTTCCTTGGCTAATGGCCAGCCAGCTACTCATCGGCATAGATCGCAACCGATTTGCCGCCCATGCTGTCAGAGCTGCCCCGATACATTCCGGGCGTATCAAAGCTATAGCCGCTATGACCCCACGGAGTGAGATAGATCACTCCGCCCGAGCCGCCCAGATCGCCCATTTCCGCGATCACTGCATCGGCGATTTTGCGCACTTCGTCATCGCGCAGCATGCTGCCGGTTGTGAGCGTTTTGGTAGCCTTTATGGCGCCAAGATAGGTCGTGGCGACTTCTGCGCGTGTCGCATCACCTGCCTCTTTTGCCTCGGCCAACCGCTTCTCCCACACTTTGACAGCGTTCTCATGCCGCTTGAGCCGCGCGGCCACTTCCAACCGCACCCGCGTGCAAAACTCCTGAGCCACGCCCACGCGGATGAAATACTCGCCCGCGCCTGTCGCTGAAATCCCGCAGCTTCGATTATCGGCATAGGTCCCCGCGCCAATGATCGGGCTGTCCCCGATGCGGCCCCAGCGCTTGCCGGTCATCCCGCCGGTGGACGTGCCAGCTGCGATATTGCCTGCTTGGTCGAGCGCCACAGCGCCCACCGTGCCAAAGCGAAAATCGCGGCCCAAGTGGTCGAGCTGAGAAGTCTTTTCCGCGTCCATGATCGCATTTTGGCGCAGCTTAAACGCCTCAAGCGCCTGCACCCGCTGCGGGGTGGAGAAATAGCTTTGACCGACCTGCTCCAGACCTTGCTGGCGGGAGAAATCATCTGCCCCCTCGCCCGACAAGAGCACATGGCGGCTGTTGTCCATCACTTCGCGCGCGAGCAGGATCGGGTTCTTGGTCGCGCTCGCGCCCGCTGCCGCGCCTGCATTGCGGGTTTTTCCCTCCATGATGGAACTGTCGAGCGAGAAGTCACCATCCCATGTCAGCACCGCGCCCTTGCCAGCGTTGAAATTGGGATCATCCTCCAAGACGACAATCGCAGCGATAATCGCATCGGTGGCGCTGCCTCCCTTTGCAAGGATCGCCTCGCCCGCGTCCAGGGCCTGCGTCAACTTGGCGCGGATTTCCGCATCCTTTTCTTCGGTGAGACGATCGCGCGAGATTGTGCCCGCGCCGCCGTGGATTACAATCGACCAATAGCCGTCCAACGCCTCGGCCCGCTCTTCAGCTGTTGCCGCAACTGGCATCGCAAATGCCGCCAGAGCCAAACCCAGTTTCATCACAATCGCGCGCATTCTCGCATCCTCATCTAGAGCTCGGATCGCAGGCTAACCCTATTCGCGCGTCTTGTCCCCCCTCTAATCATTGCCCCTTCACGCAACGGCGACTATATGCACGGCCATGTCCTCTGTAAGACCTTGGCGCGATATAGACCGCCGCGAGTGCCGCCAGATCATGGTGGGCGATGTTCCTGTGGGCGGCAATGCGCCGATCACAGTGCAAACCATGACCAACACCCCCACCGAAGATGCAGTGGCGACGATTGACCAGATCAGGCGCTGCGAGGAAGTGGGCGCGGACATCATCCGCGTGTCCGTCCCCACAGTCGAGGCGAGCCAAGCCTTTAGCAAGATCGCCAAGGCTGCGCGCGTGCCGCTCGTCGCCGACATCCACTTCCACTACAAACGCGCTTTGGAAGCAGCCGATGCAGGCGCAGCGTGCTTGCGGATCAATCCGGGCAATATCGGATCGTCAGAGCGCGTGGGCGAAGTTGTCCGCGCAGCAAAAGCAAACGGGTGCGCGATCCGGATCGGAGTGAATGCAGGCTCTTTAGAAAAGGATTTGCTGGAAAAATATGGCGAGCCGTGCCCCGAAGCGCTGATCGAAAGCGCGCTCGATCATATCAAGCTTTTGCAAGATCACGATTTCCACGAGTTCAAAGTGGCAGTGAAAGCCTCGGACGTATTCCTTGCCGTCGCCGCCTATCACGGGCTTGCCGAGACGGTCGATTGCCCGCTGCATTTGGGCATTACAGAGGCTGGTGGGCTGATCGGCGGAACGGTCAAAAGCTCGATCGGTATCGGCTCGCTTCTGTGGGCGGGGATTGGCGATACAATCCGCGTTTCCTTGTCGGCCGAGCCGGAAGAGGAAGTCAAAGTCGGCTATGAAATGCTCAAATCGCTTGGCCTTCGCACGCGCGGCGTTCGGGTGGTGTCCTGCCCCTCGTGCTCGCGTCAAGGGTTTGACGTGATCCGCACGGTTGAAACTTTGGAAAAGCGCCTCGAACATATCAAAACGCCGATGAGCCTCTCCGTTCTGGGTTGCGTTGTGAACGGCCCGGGCGAAGCGCGCGAGACTGATATTGGGCTAACGGGCGGCGGACAAGGCAAGCATATGGTCTATCTTTCCGGCGTGAAAGATCACCATATCGAGAGCGAGGATATGCTCGACCATATCGTGCGTCTGGTCGAGGAGAAGGCGGCGAAGATCGAGGCAGGCGAAGCCACCGCGTTTGATCCGCATGCTCCCGAAGCACAGACGGAAGCGGCGGAATGAGCTTGCTTTTCGCGCTATTTTTGGCAGCCGCCCCTCCCCCGCCTGAGGTAGAAGGATTGGCAGGCGCGAGCGAGGTTGTGAGCGAGGCTGTCGATACCGCAAGCGAGACTTCCGAAGACGCTGATGCGCATGAGGAGGAAAAACACGACTATCCCGAAGCGCGGCTTTACGATGCTTCGATCAATGCCAGCGAAGCGGTCGATGCGGCGCTTGCCCGCGCGGCGGAAAACAAGCGCAATGTCCTGATCGTGCTGGGCGCGAACTGGTGCCATGACAGCCGCGCCTTTGCCGGTTGGACGCAGAGCGAGCGGATCGGCGCGCTGATCGAGGAGCGCTTTGAATTGGTCTTCATCAATGTCGGAATGCCTCAAACAGATGACGGGCATAATGCGCATATCATGCGGCGGTTCGGCTTTGAGAAACAGGAAGGCACGCCGCTCGTCATCATGACGAGCTTTGACGGGATCGTGCTCAATGCTGAGACCGCACAAGACTGGCGCAACACCGCGAGCCGCACAGAAGATGAAATCTATGACGAGCTTGCGCTAATGGCGACGACCGAGATCGCGCGGGATTAGGCCGCACAAACAGCCTTGCTTCACGTTGTTCATCACGCTGATTATATGGCGCCGCAGCCGACCCGCGGCACGTTCAAATTCGACAAATATTATCTGGTCATGGAAGCGCTTAGGGAAGCGGGACAGCCTTTTACCCAGCACGCCCCTGATCCTTGCCCGCGCGAATGGCTGGAGGCAGTGCATTGCCCCACTTACGTCGAGCAGGTCTTCACCCAGACCGTCCCGCGCGAAAAGGAACGCCGCATCGGTTTTCCGGTGACGCAAGCGATTGCCAGCCGCGTTGCGCATACCAATGGCGGGACCTATCTGGCGGCAAAGCTCGCGATGGAGCATGGCTATGCCGCCAATTCCGCCGCTGGCAGCCACCACGCATTGCATGATACGGGCGCGGGCTATTGCGTGTTCAACGATTTGGCGGTCGCCTCCAACCGTTTGATTGCGCAAGGTGATGCGAAGCAAATCCTGATTATCGACCTCGACGTGCATCAAGGTGACGGGACAGCCAGCCTCACCGCAGGGCGCGAGGATATTGTCACTGTGTCCGTGCATGCGGAAAAGAATTTTCCCGTGCGCAAAGCGCGTTCTGACCGCGATGTGGCTTTGCCCGATGACTTGGGCGATGCCGATTACCTTGCGGCTTTGCACGCGCATATCCCTGATCTTCTCGACACGATTGCGCCCGATCTGGTGCTCTATCAGGCGGGCGTTGATCCGCACGCGGAAGACAAGCTTGGCCGCCTTGCGCTCAGCGATGCGGGGCTGGAAGCGCGCGACCGCTATGTCTTAAGCCAAGTGCGCCAACGCGGCATTCCCATCGCCAGCGCATTGGGCGGCGGCTATGGCGACCCGCACGAAGTCGCCGCCCGCCATGCCCGCTCGATGCTGGTAATGGCGGAGGAAAACGCCCGCTTTACGTAGAGTTAAGAAGCTTTACCTATGCTTGCGCCCCATGATTGGACGCACCCTTGTTATGGGCGCCGCAGTGATCGGCGCAGCCTTTGTTCTCACCCCCCGCGATGGGGAGGAAGGCGGCCCCTGGCGTGCGGGGACAAGTCAGGACAGCGTCTCTGACGAATATGGCGATGCTGGCGGCGACTGGTATGCGGGCGAGTTCCGCTTGGACCGCGAGGGCGACGGGCACTTCTACGCAGACGGCATGATCGAGGGCGCAAGCGTGCGCTTCTTGGTCGATACCGGCGCAAGCGTGGTTGCGCTGACAGCAGAGGACGCGCGTGCAGCAGGTCTTGACTGGAGCGATGACGAAGTTCGCCGGATCGGCACGGGTGCCAGCGGCGCGGTCTACGGCGTTCCCGCGCGCATACCTTCGCTCGAAGTGGGTGGCCGCATGCGCAGCAATGTCGATGCAGTGATCATTCCAGAGGGGCTGGAGATTTCGCTTCTCGGACAATCTTATCTCTCGCAAATCGGCTCGGTTGAGATATCGGGCAATGCGATGGTGTTTGGCGGGTAGAAGCTCACCACCGAAAACGCGGTCGCGGGATCGCGCTTCCCTTCCGGTTGCAAATCGCATACTCAATTTGGCAAATGCACTTTTGCAGCTTGAGGATGCCCCCAAATGTCCGCTCAGGAAACCGATTATCTCATCATTGGCGCAGGCGCGGTTGGCCTCGCCTTTGCCGATACGCTGATCGATGAAGATCCGACATGCCACATCACTTTCGTTGATAAACACGCCAAGCCGGGCGGGCATTGGAACGATGCCTATTCCTTCGTTGCCCTGCATCAGCCCAGCGCGTTTTATGGCGTCAACTCGATGGAGTTCGCCTCAGAGCAGCTCGATACGCATGGGCCGAACAAGGGCTTTTATGCGCTCGCCAGCGGGCCGGAAATCAGCGCTTACTTTGAAAAAGTGATGAATATGCGGCTGCTGCCTTCGGGCCGCGTCGCCTATCACCGTCTCGCCGAATATAAGGGCAAGGATGAGGACACGGGCGAGGCGCGGATTGCGCCCCTGCTTGGCGGGGAGGAGCAGCGCATCACTGTGCGCAAGAAGCTCGTGGATGCGACCTTCTACCAGACCAGCGTGCCCTCAACCCATAGTCGCTCTTTCGAAGTGGCAGACGGCGTTGAAGTGATCGCTCCGGGCGAACTTCCCGAATTGTGGAAGCGCGGCGAGGATTTGCCGCAGCATTATGTCATCCTTGGCGCAGGCAAAACCGCGATGGATACCGGCGTGTGGCTGCTCGAAGGCGGGGTCGATCCGGCCAATATCAGCTGGGTACGCCCGCGCGAAAGCTGGCTGTGGAACCGCGCGAATACCCAGCCCGGTGCTGACTTTTTCGAAGATGTCGTGCGCAGCCAGATCGCGCATTTCAAAGCGGCGGAGAGCGCGCAGGATGGCGCCGATCTGATGCGTAAAATGAGCGAGAGCGGGCATTATCTGCGGATCGATGAAAGTGTCGAGCCGGAGATGTTCCATTTCGCGGTCATCTCTGAAGGCGAGGTCGAGCGTCTGCGCCGCATCACCCAAGTCATCCGCAAGGGGCGCGTCCAGCGGATCGAACGCGGCACACTCCATCTCGACGGCGGCGATGAAAGCGTTCCGCAAAACACGCTCTTTATCGATTGCACCGCGCGCGCGGTTCCTTTCAAAGTGACCGAGACGAGCCATCAAAAGCCGCTGTTTGAAGACGGGCTGATCACGCTCCAGCCGCTGCATGTGCCATTGGTCACTTTGAGCGCCGCTGTCACCGCTTTCCTCGAAGCGCATTATCCTGATGATGCAGCGAAGAACGCGCTCGCGATCCCCGGCCCGCTGACCGATACGCCGCAGACCTATCCCTATGCCTTTGCGACCACGATGCAGAACCGGCAGGCCTGGTCACAAGACCCGAAAATGGCAGCATTCCTCACCAAATCACGGCTCGATCCGACCGGGCCGACCATGGCGAAAATGGCAGCGGAGGGCGATACGCGGCTCGCGGTTCTGGGCGAAATGGCGCAGGCAGCGGTGGGCGGCACCAAGAAACTCGCGCAATTGAGCCGCCAAGCGAAAGAAATTCACGAGAAAACGTGATTAATGCCGTTCACGATTGGCTCAAGATGAGTTAGGTATACCGATGTCTATGAAGAGACGGGAACTTCTGAAAGGCACCGCAGCAGCGGGGGCTACACTGGCGCTACCATCGACGGTGGCCGCACAAGCGCGCGCGGGAACACCGCGTGACCGCGAATTGTTCGCCATTGCCCAGCGCGAATTGGCCAAGGCTGGCGATGCGATCTGGAAACGCGATATCGTCGGCATTGCGGACTATGGCCTGCATTCGGCGCAAGAACGCTTCCACTTTGTCAATCTGGAGCGGGGCGAGATCAGCTCATACCTCGTCAGCCATGGCGCAGGCTCTGATCCTGACCATGACGGATTTCTCAACCATTATTCCAATGTCGAAGGCTCGAACGCGACCAGTCGCGGCGCCTATGTGACGTGGGAATGGTATAAGGGCCGCTATGGCACTTCGGTGCGCTTGGGCGGTCTTGATTCCACCAATAACAATGCGCTGCGCCGCTATATCGTGATGCACACGGCGAAATATGCCGAAGCCTCGCATGTCCAGCGTTGGGGGCGGCTGGGCCGTTCGAACGGATGTTTTGTGCTGGGCAAGCGCGATTTCCAAAAGGCATTGCTCCAATTGTCGGGCGGTCGGCTGATCTATGCTGACAGTCTGGGCCTGATGCCCGATGGCAGCCAGTGGTTGCCGCCTCAACCTAATCAACAGCAGCCCTATGGGACGCAGAACGTTCCGCAGACCGAGTTGCTGCGGCCCGAACGCCCCAACACAATGCAGCGCACCAATCCGGGCGCTTTTTAACTGGTCAGCTTTAGCCCGTCGTCTGAAGCGCGGGCAGTCGCTCCGGCCAGCTTGAAAGCGGCGCTGATAGGAACGGGCATCACATTCATAATTGTGCTGATGGAGATCATGGATCAGGGCCTCGGCCTGCCTGTGATCGGGAGCACAATTATCCTTGCATTGCTTGTTCCGCTTGTGATTGCATTTGCAACGGTGGTGATCGGATTGTGCCTCATGTTTTTCGGCTGGCCACTGGCGAGGTTGTCACGCCCATTGCTCGCCTCAACCGGCGGCGTTCTTATAGCGGTCAGCGGAGCGGTCGCGGTGATGAGCGCTCTGATCGCGCTGGTCGACATCAGACTGTGGGCAGAGCCCTTCGCGCTGCTCATCACAGCGAGCTTCGCGATTCCGGCCGCGCTCTTTTACAGAGATGATATCCTAACCGAGCGCGTGCTCGATTAAGCCCCGTGATCAATCGCCCGCCAGCGGGTTGTTCTCGATCACGATCACTTCTTCATCCGTGGTCGTCCCGCGATTTTGCACCCGCGGCTTCTCGAGGCTGGCCAGAACCGGCGCATCGCGCCCGTAAATGTCCTTAAAGCTTTTCAGATCGCCATCGATGTCACTCGCCATGGTGAAATAGGTGATATAGGCGGGCATTTCCTTCTTGATCGGAACCTTGGTGTATTTGCCCGAGGTCGCGATTTTCACCGCTTCATCCTTGCTCGCGCCTTGGCCCAAAATGGCCATGGTGATCGCCAGCTCCAGCGCGCGTTCGGTGCGGATACAGCCGTGCGAGAGCGCGCGATTGGTGCTCTTGAACAGATGGCGCGAAGGCGTGTCATGGAAGAAAATCGCGTGGCGGTTGGGCATTTCCAGCTTCATCCGGCCCAGCGAATTGCTCGGGCCTGGCTGCTGCACAACCGTGACCCAGCCATTGCGACCCTTGGTCGCTTTGTAACCGGCGCGCTTGGCCCAGGCGGGATTGTTGAGCACTTTTGCGCCCAGCCCTTCGCCCTTCACAATCGATTGCGGCACTGTCCATGTGGGGTTGAAGACAACGCCGCTCACCGTCTCTGCCAATTGCGGCGTTGCAGTGCGGCCCGGCTTGCCCACAATCGTGCGATAGGTGGAGATGATCTTGTCATTCACCGTCAGACGCAGTTGATATTCGGGCACGTTGGTCATCAGATACTGGCTGCCCAGATCACGCGCCAGCCAGCGCCAGCGATCCATATTCGCGCGGATCAGCTTGCGCTTTTTCGCATTGCTGGCAGGCGTTTCAGCCAAAGCCGCTTTCAGCCGCGCATAGTCGGCATGCATTGGTGCAAGCGATTGCAAGGTTCCGGCAATGTCACCGGTCTTGAGCGCTTCTGCCATGACAGTGCCAGTGCGATAGCGGTCACGATCAGGGTCGACCACAAACCATTGCTTGCGCGCCTTCATCGGCGTGCGCCCGTCGCGCATGTCTTCGACTAGCCAGACAAAATTCTTTGATGCCAGCGCGTCCAGCTCTTTCGAGGGGCCCGACGCAACCGAGGTTTTGAGCGCTTGCAGATCGTAATCTGCTGGCGAGAGCCCTTCTGCGCCAATGCCCTCGATGACAGAAATCAGCGATTGTGCCTGCTTCACGCTCCACGCCTGAACCAGCGGAAGCTCTTTCGGTGTCGCGGTTTCCTGCACCACCTCTTTGGCGATAATGTCAGAGAAGGCATCGGCCACACCCTTGGGCGGGATCGAGCGGGTCGCTGTGCGTTTGGGCAAGCCGTCACCCTGATCAGCCGCATCTGCGCCCACGGGCAAAACCGGTTCCGGTTCGACCTGCTGCGCTGCTGCTTGACTGGACGCTGCCATGGCGAGCGCCGCTACTCCTGAGAAAAGCCCCATAATTTTCATTTGCTTAGTTCCGTTGGTCCTCTGCAATACGGTGTGAATATAGCCGCATTTACCGAGAGGTATCAATCATTCTTGCTTAGCGGCAGCTGAATTTCGCGCATTTTTCACCAGCATGATGGTGACGAGGCAACACTGCGCGCCTAGAGCGGCGGTGAGGTAGGGCAAATTGCAAGACAAAGATCAATCCCATGCGCTGTGGATGCCCGTGCTCGCTACGGTCATCGGGATTGGCCTGTTCGCGGCGATGGATGCGGTGATGAAAGGCGCTGCGCTGGCGATTGGCGGCTTCAGCGCCTATTTCCTGCGCTGCATGATCGGCTTTGCGATTATCGCGCCTGTGTGGTGGCTGACAGATCGGCGCCCTCCGGAAAAATCCGTGCTCAAGATCCATCTGGTGCGCGGCATTGTGACCGCCTTTATGGGGTGGAGCTTCTTCTACAGCCTGATTTATCTACCGCTGGCCGAGGCGATAGCGCTCTCTTTCATCGCCCCGCTGATCGCGCTCTATCTGGCGGCTGTCCTGCTCGGCGAGGACATTCACCCGCGCGCTATCATCGCCGCAATATTGGGACTGGCGGGCGTTGCCGTGATTGTCGTGAGCAAATTGGGCCGCGCTGATATGAGCGAGGATGTCGCATGGGGGCTTGGCGCATTGCTGCTATCCGCGCTGCTCTATGCGTGGAACCTGGTATTGCAACGCCAGCAAGCCCTCGTCGCCAAGCCTGCCGAGGTCAGCATGTTTCAAAACGGCATTGTTGTAATGGTGCTGCTCATCGGAACACCCTTCCTGCTGCAATGGCCGCAAGGGCAGACACAAGGCCAGACATGGGCCTATCTGTCGGCAGGTGCGGTTTTCGCAGTCGCGGCGTCCTTGTGCCTCACATGGGGCTATGCCCGCGCAGAGGCGCAGCGTCTGGTGCCGATCGAATATACGGCATTTCTATGGGCCGCGATGTTCGGCTGGTCGCTGTATGATGAAGAGGTTACAGCCGCCACTATTTCAGGCGCAAGCCTGATCGTGCTGGGCTGCTGGATAGCCACACGCACCAAGGACGCGCAGCCAGTGGCCGAACAACCCTAGGCGGCGTGGACAAACGCGTCTCTTCTAAAACTCCGGAAGCGACCCGAAGAGGCTTAGCGAGCGGCGACTTGCTCTATTGCAGGCGATGCTGCCTGAACAACTTGCTCACCCTCGGCAGCCTGTGTCTGGCTGGCTGAAAAGAACAATGCAGCGCCGAAACTGGCGACAACAAACATGCCGGCCATGCCGACGCCGGCGCGAAGCCGCAGTGCAGATTGTGTAGAAGCCGAGATAGCTTGCGCCATAACAACGATTCCCCCGTAATGTGATCCCAGCTCCTTGTTAACTGAAAACTAACGAGAATTGCCAGTGAAAAAATGTAACATGATGCTTAGCGCGACTGCGCACTTGACCAATGGCGCACCTTGGAGCAGGTGCTGCGACAAATGTTAATATACGCGGCGCTTGGATCGATGCGACCGCGATCTCAAACCCCGTGAAAGGACCCCACAGCATGACACAAGTCGGCAAGGACACGCTCGGCACACGTTCCACTCTTTCAGTAGGCGGCAAGGACTACGCCTATTACTCCTTTGCCAAGGCCGAGGAGAAGCTGGGCGATCTTTCCAAGCTTCCCAATTCGATGAAAGTGCTGCTGGAGAATTTGCTTCGGTTCGAGGATGGCGGCTTCACCGTTTCGACCGACGATATTCAGGCGATTGCCGATTGGGCGAAGAACCCTGTCACCGGCAGCGAGATCCAGTACCGACCTGCCCGCGTGCTGCTGCAAGACTTCACCGGCGTGCCTTGCGTGGTCGATCTGGCCGCGATGCGCGATGCAATTGCGAAGCTGGGCGGCGATACCGCAAAGATCAATCCGCAAGTTCCCGTGAACCTTGTGATCGATCACTCGGTCATGGTGGACGAATTTGGCCATCCCAAAGCGTTCGAGAAAAATGTCGAGCTGGAATATGCCCGCAATGCGGAGCGTTATGACTTCCTCAAATGGGGCTCGAAATCGTTCGAGAATTTCTCCGCTGTCCCTCCGGGCACGGGCATTTGCCATCAGGTAAACCTCGAGCATATCGGCAAGGGCGTTTGGTCTTCGGCCGATCAAAATGGCGAGCTGGTCGCCTATCCTGACACATGCGTTGGCACGGACAGCCACACCACCATGATCAACGGCCTTGGCGTTTTGGGCTGGGGCGTTGGCGGGATCGAGGCAGAGGC
>CAZJAG010000006.1:0-3792 GCA_964543735.1 uncultured Porphyrobacter sp.
TGATGCGCGTGGTCTCGCCATCCTTGTCCCACTCAACGCTGGTGCATTTGGCAAGGATCGTAATGCCGCGCTCTTTTTCGAGGTCGCCTGAATCCATCGCGCGCTCTTCCACGCGCTGGTTCTCGCGGAAAGTGCCTGATTGGCGGAACAGCTGATCGACCAGAGTGGTCTTGCCGTGGTCAACGTGGGCGATGATCGCGACATTGCGTAGCGAATTGGACATACAGATAGCCTTGTTAGCGTAAAATGGGGGCGGGCGGGTGCTGCGCCGCACAATTGAGCGCGCGCCTAGCCGATGGAGCCCAAAGCTACAAGCCGCCCCTTATGCAATGCTCCACTGTGGCATCGCTGCAACAAGCGGGGAAAGCGCGGCAATTGTGGGCTTTGACGCTTGTAAGTGGTTGGAGCGAAGCCTAATTGGACGCGGTCGATCTTCCGGCATTCGTGCTGGCGCCTGTGGGGGAGCGTTGCAGGATCGATCATGAATTTGAGAGGAGTTTTCATGCGATTTTCCAAGACCGGCCTTGCCGGCTCATCCCGTTACATTCTGCTGTCTGGCGCAGCCGCCGCTGCAATTTCGCTGCCCACTATGGCGCAAGCGCAAGATGCTGAAGGCGCTACAGAAGACGATTTTGACGATGGCGCAATCATCGTTACCGCGACCAAGCGCGAGCAGACCCTTCAAGAAACCCCCATTTCGGTTTCGGTGACCTCGGGCGAGACACTCGAGCAGGCGCAAATCCGCGACGTGCTCGACCTGCAAACGGTTACGCCTTCGCTGCGTGTCAGCCAGCTGCAAACATCGTCAGCCTCGACTTTCATCATTCGCGGCTTCGGTAATGGCGATAACAATTTCGGCATCGAGCCTTCGGTTGGTGTCTTTATTGACGGCGTTTTCCGTTCGCGCTCTGCCGCTGCCCTGTCCGATCTGCCCAATGTGCAGCGGATCGAGGTTCTGAACGGCCCGCAATCAACGCTTTTCGGCAAGAACGCATCGGCTGGTGTTATTTCTGTCATCACGCGCGAGCCTCAGTTCGAATTTGGCGGCAAGGTTGAAGCGAGCTACGGCAATTTCAACTCGCTGATCGTCAAGGGTGATGTCACCGGCCCGATTGGCGAAACGCTCGCCTTCTCTGTCGACGGTAGCTACAACCGGCGCGACGGTTATTCTGAGATTGTCAATCTCGGCGAAGAGCAGAACAACCGCAATCGCTGGGCCGCTGGCGCGCAATTGCTGTTCGAACCCAACGCCGATTTCAAAGTTCGCCTAAAGGCTGATTATTCGAAGATTGACGAGGAATGCTGCGTCGTCAGCACGCTCGTTGCTGGCCCAACCGTTCCCGCTCTGAACGCCGTGGGCGGCCAGATCAGCACGGACTTCTTTAGCTATGACGCGTTCTTGAACGCTGTGCCGACCAACGAGGTCGACAATTATGGCGGCTCGCTTCACATTGACTGGAACCGTGGTCCGATTTCGGTCACCTCGATCACGTCCTATCGCGAACTGGACAACTTCTTCCTGTCAGACATCGATTATTCGAGCGCGGACATCGCTTTTGAGCGCCGCGACCAGCAGGTTGAGACTTTCACGCAGGAAATCCGCATTGCTTCGGATTTTGATGGCCCGATCAACTTCCTGCTCGGCGGTTTCTACTTCGATGAGAGCATCAATCAGGACAGCGAGATCGAAAACGGTGCGGACATCCGCGACTTCTTCGAGATTCTCGCAGGCGAAAACCCTGTCGCAGTCCTGACGGGGCAGCCCACTTTGTTCAACGGTCTGGAGGCCTCTTTCGGCTTCCCGCAAGAGAGCATCTTTGCAACGCCGCTGCTGACATCCGAACAGTTCAGCATGGACAACACATCATGGTCGATCTTCGGCACGGTGGATTTTGAACCGCTTGATGGCCTCATTTTCACAGCCGGTTTCAACTACACCGACGACAGCAAGGACTTCGCTCTTGCCCAGCAAAGCTTCGATCCGTTGGCTCAAGTCAACTTCGTTGATGCTTTCATCGTGCAGGCAACTGGCGGAACGGTTACCAATCGTGCGGCGTTTCAGTCCTTGCCTCAGGCAAATCAGGATGCCCTGATTGCGGCGGCGACCAATCCAGGGATCAACCCGCTGTTGGGTCTGGCTGCATTCCAGTTCCAGCCGCCGTTCCTGACGATCCCGAACGCAGTTGAACCGGGCCGGACTCGTGATGACGAGCTGACCTATTTGCTGCGGGCTTCGTATCAGATTTCTGACGCAATCAACGTCTATGCAAGCTATGCAACCGGCTTCAAAGCGAGCTCGGTCAATCTGTCACGCGATAGCCGTCCTTCAAATACGGACTTCCTCGCAGGGCCGGGTGGCTCGACATTCGCTGCTCCGGATTCGCCGATCATCAATGCAGGGCTTGCTGTTCCCAACCTTGTTTCGGGATCGCGCTTTGCAGGACCGGAAGAGGCCGAAGTCTATGAAGTCGGCTTTAAAGGCCAATGGGATGGCATCAGTGTCAACCTCGCATTGTTCGACCAAACAATCGAGGGATTCCAGAGCTTCGCCTTTACCGGCACGGGCTTCGCACTGCGCAATGCAGGTGAGCAATCGGTCCGCGGTTTTGAGCTCGATACGGTGATCACGCCGACCGACGGTCTGGTCTTCACCTTCGCGGCAACGCATCTCGATCCGCTGTTTGACAGCTTTACGGGCAGCGTTCTGGGCGATCTTACGGGTCAGCGTCCGGGCGGCATTCCTTCTTGGGCAATCGCGACCTCGGCGACTTATACTGCCGAGCTGGGCAATTCGGGCAATCGCCTGATCACCCGTGTCGACTACAACCATGAGAGCAACACCGACATCAACAACGGCCTGCCGACCTTCAATACGGCGCTCGGCAATACCGAGATTTTCCGCCGCGAGGTCAATCTGGTGAACGGTTCGATGACCTTCGCGATGGACAATGGTCTGGAAGTGGGCATCTGGGGCCGCAATCTGCTGGATTCGGAGAACATCCTGACCGTTTTCGACGGTGTGGCGCAGGCAGGTACCGTTTCTGGTTACCCCAGCGCACCGCGTACCTATGGCGGGCTGGTTCGCTTCAAGTTCTAAGCCGCAAGCTTAGAATTCACCGAAAAGTTGAAGGGCCTCGCCAGTGTGCGGGGCCCTTTTTCTTTGGGCGCTTGCATTGCATTGCGCGCAGAAATGTGGTCGCTTGGCGATCTTCGAAGAACAGGGGGAAGTTATGCTGGAATATGGTGGTTTCTGGATCAGGGTTGCAGCCTATTTGATCGATTCTGTAATTATGATGATTGCGCAATTTGCGATCTTTGCAGTCTTCGGCATTTCGATGAGCGCGGCGACCTCGCTTGATCCGGCCGAGTCAGAAGTCTTTGCAACCGCTGGCGGGCTCACGGCCTATGCGATCATATTCATTGGCGGTATTTTGTATTTCGCGATCATGGAAAGCTCTTCCAAGCAGGGAACGCTGGGCAAAATGGCGCTGGGCCTGATTGTGACCGATGTGAATGGCAACCGCATCAGCTTTCTGCGTGCGCTGGGCCGCTGGTTCGCCAAGATTCTTTCATCCCTGATTATGGCGATTGGCTTCATCATGGTCGCTTTCACCGAGAACAAACAGGGTTTGCATGACATGATCTGCAGCACGGTTGTGCTGAAGGGTAAGCCGGGTGAAGGCTCGGTCGATGCCGATGTGTTTGCTTAAGGTTCTAAACGCCTAAAGCTCTCGCGCCTAAAGCTCTCTAAGAGCCTGTGCCGGTTTCGCTCTCAACAGTGGGAGCGAGCCG
>CAZJAG010000006.1:3892-18386 GCA_964543735.1 uncultured Porphyrobacter sp.
CTAAAGCTCTCTAAGAGCCTGTGCCGGTTTCGCTCTCAACAGTGGGAGCGAGCCGGCCAGCGCAAAGCCCAAAACCAGCGCGAGGCCAAGGCCCAGCACGGCCAGCACCTCGCCCCAATTGGGCAGCCAGTCAAACTCGAACAATTGCGTGATCACAAGCCATGCAAGGCCCGATCCCACGCCCAAAGCCACGACCGCCAGAATGATTGCAAGCATGCCATATTCGGCCAATTGCATCAGCAAGACCTGCCTGCGGCTCGCGCCCAATACGCGCAAGACAACCGTGTCATAAGTGCGCGCCGCGCGGGCTGCGGCAATCGCGCCCAGCAGCACCGCAAGGCCCGCCAGCACCGCGACAGAGGCAGCGGCAAAGGTCGCAATGCCCACTTGCCCAAGGATCGTTTGCGCCTCCGTCAGCACTTGGCCGATTTCAATCGCTGAGCTTGAGGGGAAATCGCGCACCATGTTCTTGAGCAGGTTTCCGGTTTCAGCCCCTTCGGACAAATCAATCGTTGCGGTGAGATTATGCGGCGCATCCGCCAGCGCATTGGGGCTGAAGACAAGCACAAAGTTAAAGCCCATATTTTCCCACTCGATTGTGCGCAGGCTGGCAACCTTTGCGGTGCGCTCGACACCCAAGATGCCGATGGTGACATAGTCGCCGACTTCTAGATCAATCGCGGCGGCAAATTCCTCATCCAGCGAGACGAGGGGTTCGCCCGCATAATCTGACGGCCACCATTCGCCGTCGACCAGCTTGCTACCCGCAGGCAATTCGCCTGAATAGGTGAGGCCGCGCTCGCCGCGCAGGGGCCAGGCGCCATCGGGGATCTCTTCCAGTTCAGACACGCGCACCATCGCATCTTTTTCGCCATAGGCGAGGATTGCGCCGCGCAAGGTCGGTACAGCTGTGATCATTGCCTTACTGTCTTCAGCCGTGACGAGCGTTTCAAACTCGCCCAGCCGGTCGCGCGGAATGTCGAGCACGAAATAGTCGGGCGCTTCTTGGGGCACGCTGCGCTCGATATTGCCATTGATCGAGGACTGGATCGCCGCCAGCAATACAAAGGCTGCAAGCCCGAAACCCAATGCTGTGACCAGCGCGCCTGTGGGCGCTCCGGGGCGGTGGATGTTCGCCAGCGCATTGCGCAGCAGCGGATTGTTCGGGCGGCCCGCACGCTTGGCAAGCGCGGCAATACCTTTGCCAAGCAGCGCAAGCACCAGCAAAAGCGCTGCGGCTCCTGCAAGGAAACCTCCAGCAAGTAAGGGTGCGTTCGATGTAAGCAGAACCAGCGCACAGATCACCGCCAGCCCGCCCAGCACATAAGGCCATGCGGCAAGCTCGCGGCTCATCGGGGCAGCGCGCGCTCTCATCAATGCCATGGCAGGGAAGCTGCGTGCGCGCACCAGCGGCGTTGCAGCGAAGACCAGCGCCACCAGCAAACCGAATGCAGCAGCCAGCAGCAAAGCGCCCGGATCAAGCACTAGCCCTGTATCCACCGGCAGCAGTCCTTTGAGCGCCATGCCGAGGAACGGCGTGACCGCTATGCCCACTGCCAGTCCTGCGCCTGCACCAATCAGAGCCGCCGTGCCGATTTGCAGCGCGTAGATGCGCGAGATATCGCCGCTCGATGCGCCAAGCACTTTAAGCGTGGCAATGCTTTTGCGCCGCGCTTCGAGATAGCTGGAGACGCCGCCGCCAATGCCGATCCCTGCGATCACCAATGCGGCAAGACCCACCAGCGTGAGAAACTCTCCCATACGCCCTACAAAGCGGTCTGCGCCCGGCGATGCTCTGTCGCGAGTGCGGTAATCAAGCCCGCTTTCAGGGAATTGCTCTTCGAGTGTTTCGACCACATCAGCCGGAACGTCTGCACCATCAAAGCGCACGCGGTATTTGCTTTCATAAAGCGCGCCAGGGGCAGTGAGACCCGCTTCCGCCGGAACGCCCTTAGCGACAATGACCGTGGGGCCAAGCTGGAACCCTTCGGACAAGCGATCCGGCTCGTTCGCGATCACACCGGCTGCGACCAGCTCGCTTGTGCCCAATGTGAATGTGTCGCCCACTTCTATGCCAAGCCGGTCGAGCACGCCTTGCGCAAGCCATGCCTCGCCCGCTTTCGGAGCGCCAGCTGTGCGGCCATCATCCAGCGTAAACTCGCCATAAAGCGGCCAGTTTTCGGCTACGGATTTGAGCCCGACAGGCGCTGCTGCATCACCAGCGCTTGCCATGGCCTGCATCCGCGTGCCGCCCGATAGCTCGCCATATTGGCCGAGTGCGGCTTTCTCTTCATCGCGAAGGTCGCGTTGCCACACTTCCACTTCGATGTCGCCGCCCAGCAGAACCTGCCCGCGCGAACCCAGCTCGCGCTCAATCGCCGCTGTTAAAGTGCCAATCGCCGCCAGCGCTGCTGTGCCAAGGAAAATGCAGATGACGAGCAGCCGTAGCCCCTTGAAGCGCGCATTGAGATCGCGCCGCGCGATTTTCCAGGTGGTTTTCCAATCCATCAGCTTTTCGCGTCCGCGCCCGTGTCGGATACAATCACGCCGTCTGCCATGGTGATCACGCGCTCGCATCGTTCGGCCAGAGCCGCATCATGAGTGATGATCAGCAAGGTCGCGCCGGTCTCTTCGCGGCGGTCAAACAAGAGCTTGATGATCTCCTCGCCCGTTGCCGCGTCCAGATTGCCGGTCGGCTCGTCAGCAAAGACCAGCGTTGGACGGGGCGCAGTCGCCCGCGCTATCGCCACGCGTTGCTGCTCGCCGCCTGACAGCTGGGTGGGGTAGTGGGTGAGGCGGTGGCCAAGACCAACCGCTTCCAGTTCTGACTGTGCGCGCGCGGCGCAATCCTCAGCCCCGTCCAGCTCCATTGGCGTTGCGACATTTTCGGTCGCGGTCATGGTGGGGAGCAGGTGAAAGGCTTGCAGGATAATCCCGATCCGTCCGCGCCGCGCCATGGCCAGCGCATCTTCATCCATTCCGGTAAAGTCTTGCCCCGCAACGCTTAAAGCGCCGCTGCTCGCGCGCTCCAGCCCGGACAAAACCGCCATCAAGGAGCTTTTGCCCGACCCCGATGGGCCAAGCAGAGCAACCACTTCGCCATCGCGAATATCAAGGTCAATTCCGCGCAGGATTTCCACCGGCGCATCATCGCTGCCAAGCGTGAGTTTCAGATTGCGCGCTTCAATTGCAAGAGAAGGGGTTGTCACTGGACCTCGGGGGGATAGATTGATGGTCGAACGGTCGGCGCTTTTTGTGTTGTGCAGACCCGATAGATGAATTCGCTTCTAAATAGGAAGAGATACGAATGACAAAAGGGTTCCGGTGCACAATTGTGTCGCTGTTTGTAACGCTCATGCTTGCAGGGTGTAGCGCGGACGCGCCGCAAGAGACGCAAGGCGACGCTCCGCTGGCGCAGGAAGAAGCGGTCAGCGAGGGCGCTGATCTTGTTCCTGTAGTGGGGGAGGAGCGCCGCGTGCTGGCTTTCGGGGACAGTCTGTTTGCCGGCTATGGCGTCGATCAGGCCGAGAGTTATCCTGCGAAACTGGAGAATGCTCTGCGTGCGAGCGGTATCAATGCGAAGGTCACCAATGCGGGCGTTTCAGGCGATACCACCGCGGCGGGCCTGCAACGCTTTGCCTTCACGCTGGATGCGCAGCCGCAAGCGCCTGACCTCGTGATTATCGAGCTAGGCGGGAACGATTTGTTGCGCAGCCTCTCCCCCTCACAGACGCGGGCTAATATCAAAGCGATGCTGGAAGAGCTGAAAAAGCGCGATATTGATGCGTTGTTGATGGGGATGCGCGCGCCGCCCAATCTGGGGCCTGAATTTCAGCAGAAGTTTGACGGGCTGTATGGCGATCTTGCCAAGGAATATGACGCGGATCTGGTGCCGTTCTTCCTTGAGAGCATTTATCAGAAACCTGAGCTTTTCCAGTCTGACCGTATTCATCCCACTGCTGAAGGGATCGAGACATTGGTGGAGGCGACGGTTGGCACGGTGAAAGAGGCTATTCCTGATGGTGATGGCGGGGCCAATTAAATCCGCTCGACCGCGCCGCTTCTGATGCGCCAGACGGCGGCTTCTTCCAAAATTTCAGCAAAGGGCGCGGTTTCGGTTCCAGTGAACCAGACCTGCGCGCGCCCTTGTCGCAATCGGTCGAACAAAGCCGCGCGGCGCACTTCATCGAGATGCGCTGCAACCTCATCCAGCAGCAATACGCCGGGCCGCCCTTCCGCCGCCAAGCCTGCATGGGCCAGAGTAATCGCGATCAGCATCGCCTTTTGCTCGCCGGTTGAGCAGCTGCCCGCCGCCTGACCCGTTCCGGCCATCACCACTTCAAGCTCGTCACGATGCGGGCCGGACAAAGCGCGCCCAGCGGCTGCATCGCGTCCGCGCTGCTCAGCCAGTTCGGCGCGTAAGGCTTCAAAATCTGTCGGGCCGCCTGCACGATAGGTAAGGATCGGCTTGGCAAATGGCTCTTCGGGCAGGGCGGAAAGCTCATCGGTCAATGCCGTGATGAGCGCAGATCGGATCGCGCTGACCAATGCGCCATATTCTGCCGCTTGCGCTTCGATCGCATCGAGCCAAGTCGCGTCCTTGCGCTCCTCAAGCAGCTTGTTGCGCTCGCGCACGGCCATTTCATAGCGCGAGGCATTGCGCGCATGGGCGGGGTCAATCGCGAGCGCCAGCCGGTCGAGATAGCGCCGCCTTGCGCCAGCACTATCAGTGAACAGGCCATCCATCGCCGGTGTCAGCCAACCCATCGCCAACCATTCACCAAGGCTGGCCGCGCTTGCAGGCCCAGAATTGATCCGCACTTGCCGGCGCGTGGGGTGGTTCGCCTCCACATAAGTGCCCAGCCGCGCGCTTTCATGCCCTTGCTCTTTCAGGCTGGCTGCGACCTGAAATCCGTTTTCCGATTGCTGTCCGGTCATATCGGGCAGGGGGGCTCGCCTTAGCCCGCGTCCGGGCGCGAGCAGCGACAGCGCCTCGAGCACATTGGTCTTGCCCGCGCCATTCTCCCCCACCAGCAGGTTGAAAGCACGCGTCTCCACCAGCTCGGAATGGCTGTGATTGCGGAAATCGGTGAGAATGATGCGGTCGAGCGCCATGATTGTAACCGAATTAGCATTACTAACGAATTTGACTACAAGCTGATCAGCGAAATCAACAATCCTAAGAGTTGGTGAAATTCACCAATCATTCGGATTGGTTAAGAAGTGTAAAATCCATGAAGTATCGAAAAACAGCAGAATTCTGCGGTTTTTCAAAACTGGCACACCCTATGCAGAGTGTAGGGCGTCCAGCGGGATGGTCCCGAAAAGACAAAAATTGAAAGGAAAATGACCCATGTTCTCGAACTCAGATATCTCCAGCCGCTTCGTAGCAGCCATCTTCTCAGTCGCTGTTTCCGCCGTAGCAATGGCCACTGCCATCGTTCCAGCAAGCCCGAACGGCATCATCGTCTAAGTGCAATCGTCTAAGCGCAATTCGCTTGCCAACCAACTTTCAAATAAGGATACTCAAACAATGTTCACTGCAAATGAAAATGCCACCCAGGCTCTTGCGATTGTCGGCTCGCTGTTCGTCTCAGCTCTCGCATTCGCAACCGCGATTGTTCCTGCAACTCCTGGCCTGACGATGCTGGCATGAACGACGTAACGAAGAACACCAAAGGCGGGCCACCCTGGGGCAAAAACTTCCGCCTCGACAAGGCCAATGCAAAACTGATGGGCGTGTGCGGCGGGATTGCCAATTATGCCGGAATTGACCCGATCCTCGTCCGAGTGGGCTTTGTGATCGGAGCATTGGTCAGCGTTGGCACAGCGGGCCTCATCTATGTCGGGATCGGCCTGATCGCGGACTAAGAACGCAGCGTAAGTAAGAGCGGTTCCCGGTTTTTCGGACCGCTGCGTTCCCAAAAATTTGATGAAACCGGGAAGGGGCCTCAAGCGGCCCCTTTCTTCTTTACTCTCGCGGCAGATCACTGCGTGATCGCCTCCGAGGGGCGGCCTATCGGCCGGCGCGCAGTCGCGCTTGCGGGTCTTGGCGACCCGATTTCCCCACAATCCAATACCTACATCGCGCTAATCCCGCCATCCAGCTTGACCTCAGCGCCGGTCATAAATCGGCTCTCGTCCGAAGCGAGATAGAGCACCGCATTGGCAATATCATTAGGCTCGCCCACAAATTTGAGCGGAATCTGCCGCGCCAGCTTGTCCAGCAGCACATCCTTGTCGAGCTGTGCGCTCTTTGCCGTGCCATCCAAGATCGGCGTATCGACAAAGGTGGGATGCACTGAATTGCAGCGGATTTGCATGTTCTTCTTTGCGCAATGCAGGGCGATGGATTTGCTGAGCATCCAAACAGAAGCCTTCGATGCGTTGTAGGCGGGCATGGTGTCGCTCGCGATCAAGCCTGCGATCGAGCTGATGTTCACAATCGAGCCAGGCGCATGGTCACGCATGAGGGGCAGGGCCTTCTGGCAGCCGTGAAAGATCGAATCCACATTGATCGCAAAGCAGCGCTGCCAATCACCAAAATCACATTGCTCGATATTGCCCGGAACGCCGATGCCGGCATTGTTAACAAGCACATTCAATCCGCCAAGGTTCTCGCGCGCAGCCTCAACCGCGGCTTCCCATTCCTCTGGCGAGGTCACGTCATGCTGGATAGAAAACGCTGTGCCAGCGCCCATTTCGGCATTGATGATTTCGGCTGTTTCCTCAGCGCCTTCGCTATTGATATCGGTCGCGAGAACGCGCGCGCCCTCTTGCGCCAGCCGGATACAATGCGCGCGGCCGAGACCTTGCGCTCCGCCTGTGACAAGCGCCATTTTGCCAGCGACGCGGCCTTGATTATCGGACATTACTCAGTCTCTCCCAGAAGTGTTTGCGCATTGGCAGCAGCGATCAATATGGCCATCCTCACATCGACACCGTGGCCCTTGGCACGCCACTCGGCAACAAAATTCGCGAGCTTATTCATGGGCACACGGTGGACGGTGATATTCTCGCCCGGCAATCCGCCGCCCTCGGACACTTTCACAAGGTCATGCGCGCGAAACAGGGTGAAGCTTTCCGACACCATGCCGGGGGAGGAATAGAACTCTCCGAGATTTTCCATACGTTCGGCGCGATATCCGGTTTCCTCTTCCAATTCGCGCGCGGCCGCGATCTCGTCAGCTTCGCCCTCAGCGCCCTCGTCATCTCCGATCAGGCCGGCGGGTATCTCAAGCGAGCGCTTGCCCAAAGGAACGCGATATTGCTCGACCAACAAGACATGGCGCGTGCCGTCCGCATCCTTGTCAATCGCGATGATCGCAGCGGCACGGATGCCGCGTGCGCGCCCGACATATTCCCATCGCCCCCGCGTTTTGGCGGTGATGAATTTGCCCTCCCAGCGGATTTCTTCGGGAAGGGCAGCGTCTGGGTCTTGATTGGTCAAAGCGCTCTCCTTTCGTGCTGAGCCTTCGACAAGCTCAGGGCGAACGGGTCAAGCGGGAATTTTTATACCTCGATCAGCCGATCGGGAAGCTCGTTCTCGTCATCATCAGCGCGGGGGAAATGTTCGGAGAGAACGATGCCGACATCCGTCACGCCCGCTGCCATCCCCTCGGCAATTGCGCCTTTTCGGATATGCACCAGCATATCGGCCATCGCATCGCCCCAAACGTCTGCCGAGACTTTCTCTGCAATGGGTTCGTCGGCGACGATCTCGGCACGGTGTTCGCTCATCGAAAGATAGATCAGGATGCCTGTGCGGCCGCCGGTGCGGCCATCTGCGCCCACTTTGAAATGCTTGATCGCCTGCTTGTGGACGCGCGCGGTTTTGACAGGGCCGGGGATCGCTGCGAATTTCAGCGGCTCCCACAAGAATATCAGCCACGTCACGGCAAAGGCGATAAGGCCGAGCGCGATGGTCATGCTGGCAATCTCGCCGGTCGTCCATTCATGCATCCATCCGCCCACGATACTGTCCCACAGCTCCATGAAAGGGGCGGGCAGGAACGCATAGAGGCTCATCGCGGTGAAAGCTGCTGCGGCGGCATAGACCATCGTCACGTCGGAATATCCATCCGAGCGATCAGCCAGAACGGTGACGATTTCGCCTGATGTGTTCAGCTCTGCTGCCTCTACGGCATCGGAGACGATTGTGTGCTGGGCTTCGTTCAAATAGGCCATGGATTACCACCTTCCTCCATTACCAACCACCCGACGCGCCGCCGCCGCCGAACGAGCCGCCCCCGCCTCCGAAGCCGCCGCCAAACCCGCCACCAAAGCCGCCACCACCGCCGAAGCCGCCACCACCGCCCCAGTCATCACCATCGGACAGCGCGCCGCGCACAATCGCGCTGCCCACTTCCCATAAGATGATGTCGCGGGCCGTATCACCTGCTCCGCGATAGCGCCTGCGCCGTCTTCCGCCGCGCATGATCGGCAGGATGAAGAAGAAAAAGATAATCGCAAACCAGATGATCCCGCCAATGGGGAAGCCAGACGACGAACTGCGCTGTTGATCGGCCTGCGCCGCCACTGCGCGCGCTTCTTCTTCGGGCAATTGCAGCTGCGAAATAAGGGCACTTGTCCCTGCAGCTATGCCAGCAGGAAAATTCCCTTCCCGAAAACGCGGGATCATCAGCTGGTCAATAATTTGCCATGAGAGCCCATCAGTAATGACCGGCTCCAGCCCATAGCCAACCTCGATCCGCGTTTCCCGCTCTGTAGGGGCGACGATCAGCAAAATGCCGTCATTGCGCGCCTCATCACCGATTCCCCAGTGCCGGCCCAATTGATAGCCAAAATCACCAATCTCATAACCTTGGAGGCTGGATAGCGTGACAATGACCAACTGGCGTTGCGATTGCGCCTCGAGCGCAGCAAGCTGCTGGTCGAGTTGCATCTCGACATTGCTTGGAAGGATATCAGCCTGATCGACCACGCGCCCCGTCAATTCGGGGAATTGCTGCGCGGACAGCGGCATTGCGAAAAACGATGCCGCAAGGACTAGAAGACCAACAAGACGCGATAGAAAGGGGCGCATGGGGATTGCTTAAAGCCCCTTATTCATCACCGCCCAGATCCATGACCTGCGCTTCTTCTGCGCCTTCAGTGACGGCAGTGTAGGGCACGAGCGGCTCTGCACCGTGAATGATGTTAGCGCCAATGGTATCGGGGAAGGTGCGGATCGTCGTGTTATATTGGCGCACGGCCTCATTATAATCCTTGATCGCGATGCGCACACGGCTCTCCAGCCCTTCGACCTGCTTTTGGGCCATGGTGAAGTTCTGGTTCGATTGGATTTGCGGATAGCTTTCGACGGTTGCGAACAGCCGCGAGAGGCCATTGCCGAGTTGCTCTTGCGCCTCGGCATAGGCTTCCATCCTCTCTCCATCACCAAGATCATCGGTCGACATTTGGACGCTGCCGGCTTTGGCGCGAGCTTGCGTTACGCCGACGAGGATCTCGCTTTCATTGGCAGCTGCGCCTTTGACGATCGCTTCGAGGTTAGGAATGAGGTTAGCGCGCTGTTGATACGCCGCTTCTACATCGGCCCATTTCGCTTTGGCATTTTCCTCAGCCGTTGGAACCGAGTTGATCCCGCAAGATGCGAGGGTGAGAGCGGCTGCTGCGGCGAGCGCGGCATTGCGAATGGATGTAAAATTCATGAGTTACCTATCCCCTTTGAAGCAGCGCTCTTCGCGCCGCATATAATCTGTGTTGCTTATATAGGACACCGCAGGCGGATTTCAATGTGGATATTCGCCTGCGCTGCCTGTTGGATTGCTCCGCGAAGGCTATAAGAGCCGCTTCGCAAAATGAGCGAATATACAGGGGAATCAAATGTTTGGAGAATTTAAGGATTTCATTGCCAAGGGCAATGTGATGGAGCTTGCGGTCGCTGTGATTATCGGCGCTGCATTTGGAACAATCGTCACTTCGCTGACCGATGATATCATCATGCCGCTGGTCGGAATGGTGTTTGGCGACGTCGACTTTAGCAATATGTACACTGTGCTTTCGGGCGAAGTAGAGCCCGGCGCGACATTGGACGCGGCCCGCGCAGCAGGTGCCAATGTGTTGGCCTGGGGTAGCTTCCTCACTTTTGTGATCAATTTCGTTATCCTGGCTTTCGTGATTTTCATGCTGGTTCGCTACGCGAGCAAGGTGATGAAAGAGGCTGAGGAAGAGGATGCAGGTCCAAGCGAGGTCGATCTGCTCACCGAGATCCGTGACAGCTTGAAAAGGTAAGCGTCCGACCTGTCCGGCGGCATATTTGCCGCCGGATACGGTACCGGCCCGCTCCCCCTCCCAGCCACCCGATAGGGTATTTGACCAAATTATCGGGTGGTTGGGAGGGGGAGCGGGCTGGCACCGCAAGCTCATCGCGCAGGTGATGAGCGCACACATAAAACACCTTTCACTTCACATTAAGCGCAGCGGGTCTATATAGGCCTTGCCCGTTTTTTCGGGATATGGCGATAAATTGCGCCGTGCAATAGGCACAACGGACCCGGGGGCAGTACCCGGCGGCTCCACCAAAAAGCGTCTCTAGCCAGGCGTTTCCTGACGGGGCCGAACTAGGATCGACGTGTGTTGAAAGACGGTGTTTTTGCCCGGGCTGAGTAACCCGTTTAAGGCTCATCTTTATAAGTGCAAACGATAACGAAGCACTCGCAGTTGCAGCGTAATGTGACGGCTTAACGGCCTGAATTTACTAAGCTAATGCGCGGTTGGACCCACCGGGCAACAGAAGGGATTCCGGGGCTCCGAGGGTAGCTAGCAACAGAAACCCTCACTCAGTTTTCTAAAGGCATGGGCAGGTTTTGCTACAATCGCTGTGGTCCTCCGCCCCATTTTTCAAATAGGTTGGGGGTAGCTAGTAACGCAAACCCCCACTGCTCCGCCATGAGCTGACTGCTGCTTTGGTGAATTCTATCCTAAGTGGCTGGAAATGTTACAATTCCAAGTTACCCAAACTTAAGGTTTTATCCCTATTCCGGCGGCTGAACGAGCGAGCAAGGCTAGGGGCAAATTCAATGGCGACGGCAAGCGAAAATGCGGCCAATGATGCTATTGCATCGGCCTACGCTCCGCTTATCCGCGTCTATTTCGCAGTGATGGCGATCTATTACGCTTCGATGTCGGTATCGCACTTCGTCTATGTCGCCCCTGACATGTTGCTTGCCTATCTCCTGCCGTCTGGCTTGTCGGCGATCGTGCTGGGCGCGGCGGCCTATGCCATCGGCAAGGCTCGTTCAATTCGTGTGATGGAAATTGCGACTGTTCTGGTTAGCGGTATCGTGCTGGCGAACATCCAGCATGCGCTGAATCTCGAGTTCAGCGCGGTAAAACTCCAGTATTTCCTGATTGTTGTGACTGTCTTTGCACTGGCCAGCGTCTCCTTTCGGCAAGCCTTGCTATCGAGCGGCACTGCGCTTTTCTGCTTGTTCTTCGCCGTGCGCAATTTTCCCGCCGACCAGCAGGTCATCTATGGCTTCGTAGGGTTCGGTGCCGCGATGAGCGCGCTTTCCATCAGCTTCTATTTGCGGCGCGCTTTGGGCAATGCTGCAATTGCCGAGGCAGCAGCCCAGAAAGCGCGCGCGAAGGCTGAACAAAATCTCGAAAACGAGAAAAGTCAGGGCGATGTCCTGCGCGAAAAATCGCTTTCGGATAGCCTCACAAAACTGCCGAACAGGCGCGCCTTCTTCAGTGTTCTCGAACCGGCCATTGCGAATGCAGATGACGATAGCCAGCATTGGGTGGCTTTGCTTGACCTTGATGGCTTTAAGGCGGTGAACGACACGCATGGCCACCTGATGGGCGATGAACTGCTGCGCGGCGTCTCTGATCGTCTTCGCAAGCATTGCGAGGGGATTGCGCAAGCTAGCCGAATGGGCGGTGACGAGTTCGCGATCATCACCCAGAACGCGATGAGCGAAGGCGAGATGGTCGATTGGTGCGAGCAATTGCTGGCATCCTTGGCGCAAGTTTACCCAATCGAAGGACGCCTAATCCAGATTTCCGGTTCCATGGGTTGCTGCAAGATCGAACCTTGCTCGGACGAGACGGGCTTGCTGCAAAGCGCCGACTACGCGCTGCTCCATGCAAAGAAAACCGGTAAGGATCGCGTCGTCACTTTCGATGACGAACATGCCAAGGCTGCTTCAGAACATTTCCGTATCGAACATGCACTGCGCAATGCGCGCTTTGAGCGCGAGATTGAGCTGGTTTTCCAACCGCAATTTGCGCTTGATTCGCAAAGGATGGTGCGGGCTGAAGTGCTGGCGCGCTGGCATAGCCCCTCCCTTGGTCTTGTGCCGCCAGACCAATTTGTCAAAGTGGCCGAAGAATGCGGCCTAATCGCTGACATTTCGGTGACCGTTTTGCGCAAAGCCATCCAAGCACTCGAAGACTGGGAAAAGCCAGTGCCCTTGTCGATCAACCTTTCGGCCAATGACCTTAGCTCGAACCAGACAATGGACGAGATCATGGGGCTTTTGGTGCTGCATCAGGTTGATCCCGAACTGCTTGAGTTTGAAGTCACCGAAACCGCCATGTTCCAGGACAAGGGCCGCGCGGAAGAGAATTTGCAGCGCCTGTCAGGTCTTGGCTACGCTATTGCCGTGGATGATTTCGGTGTCGGCTATTCCAACTTCAACTATCTTCGCACTTTGCCGATCAACAAGATCAAGATCGACCGGTCTTTCCTGGACGATTTGCAGGACCCCATGACCGAGAAAATGCTCAACTCGCTGGTTGGTATTGCGGGCACTTTGGGTGTGCAATCACTACTGGAAGGGGTTGAGGACGAGCTAGGCCTGTTGATGGCAAAGCGTGCAGGCGCTGATCTTGTTCAGGGTTATCTCACCGGTCGCCCTATGACAGCCGCCGATCTGGAGAAAATCGATCCTGCCGGCGCGTCTGAGGCGATGGTCGCGGCAGGGTCAGCATTGGGCAGAAAGCCCCACCAATCGAAAGCGGCGTAAACCCTTAAAAGGGGAAGGGGCTAACCCTCGCCTTGTTGAGCCGCGTCCTTAGCTGCGCGCTCATACTTCAGCGCATCAAGGATTTTCGCTCCGGCAAGAAACACAGCGCCCATGCATGCGAGGTAAAGCAGTTTGCCTTCCCAACCAGGCCATTCCACCAGATATTCTGAGCCGCGCGCAGTCGCACCAAGGGCCAGTGCATAGATGATCAGATAGGCCTCAAACCGTGTCTTGATCACAAATAGCCGTCCAAACTTGCGCAGCATCCCCGCCCTTTCGTTAACACCTATACCTGCAAGCAGCGTGCCAGTGACGTGAAACTGCGGCTTGCAATGGTTAATGCGGTTACAAGTGTAAAGCGGCTCGACGCAGTGTCCAGCGCGTTAACGAAGCTCTTCCAGACCCAATGTCTCAAGCAGAGACTGGCGCGCTGCGATGACAGACTTTGCCAAGGCCGCATTGCCAAGTTCAGCGGGGTCAATTTGCTCGGGCCAATTGGCGGCGATGCAGGCCTCGATCTGCTCGGCTTTGTCCTCGCTTAAGAGGTAGCGCGGATCGACTGTGACTGGATCGCATACGACCCTCAGGCGCAGGCACGCCGGGCCGCCGCCATTGGCCATGGACTGGCGCACATCAACCGGGATGACTTCGCGGATGGGGCCATTGGATGCCATCATCGCTTCGCAATAGGCCCAAACAGATGGGCTTTCTCGGCATTCCTCCGGCACGATCAGCGCCATGCCGCCTTCTGGCTGAGTGACGAGTTGCGCATTGAACAGATAGGTGCGGATCGCCTCTGTAAGGCTAACAGCGCTATCGGGCACTTCCACCACTTGCAGTGCAGGGAAGGCCGCGCGCATCGCGTCATAAGCTGCTTGCCGGTTCTCGAACGCTTTCTCATGCGCGAAAACAACCGTCTCATTCGCGACGGCAACCACGTCATTGTGGAACGCTCCGGCTGCGATAGCTTCGGCGGACTGTTCGATGAAGACGCACTTGTCGGGGGAAAGACCATGTTTGCGGGCGACCACGCGGCTGGCCTGCTCGTGCTGGCGCGCAGGAAATTTTCCGCCGGTTTTGCCATAGACGAAGACTTCGACACCCTTGCTGTCATGCCCTTCGCAAAGCCGCATATGATTGGCCGCGCCTTCATCGCCAAAGGTTGGCGGGACAGCGTCATGCACAGTGAAATGCGCAGCGTCTGCGAAAGCGATTTTGAGCTGTGCCTGCGTATCGGGCCATTCCTGCGCGCGATGCAGCATGGTTACAAGATTGGCAGGGGTGAGGTGGCATTTGCCATCCTTCGTATCGGGCGCGGGGCTGACGGTGGCGGCATTGGCTGTCCACATGGAAGAGGCCGACCAAGCCGCGGCCAAAAGCTGGCGCGGTGATGCCTCATCCACTGCCAGATCGCTCAGCAAAGCATTGTTGGGGCGGGGCAGAGGGAGCAAAAACCCCTGATGCCCGAACCGCTCCAGATTGCCGCGCATTTTCGCAACGCC